>JALZCZ010000339.1 GCA_030862825.1 Actinomycetota bacterium
GCTCCGACGACCGGGCCACCGGGTACCACCAGCGACGCGGAAAGGCCACGGAGTACGACCCGACATCCATGCACCCATGATGCCGGTCCACCGTGCGCGCACGCGCGCCTTGGCTCTGTGTACGTAGGTTCCGATCTACGTAGGGAAATGCGTAGTTGCCCCGGTGTATCAGAGCGCCCGATCGCCGATATTGGTGTGACGACAGCCACACAGGGATGACGCCCCGAGAGTCGACCGGAGGTCAACGCGATGTGCACCCATTCCCCCGCCTGCCCCCCAGCCGAAACCGGCGAGGCGTGCCGGGCGCAGGCCGTGTGCCGGCACGACGAGCAGGGGTGGTGCCTGCTCTGCAACGGAGTGATCCTCTTCGACGACGGCGGTGCCATTCTGCCCACCGGCTCCATCGTCGCGGCCCGGTCCTACCGACGTGCCGCCTGACGCCCGAAGCCTGACGATGCCTGAGGAGTCGAGACCGCAGGTCCGGACCGGTCGTGGCCCCGATAAGAGGACCTTGCCCACCGGACCGCGGCGCGGGTACGTCCGTTTCGCTGCGTTGGGCGACTCTGCCACCTGCGGCCTGGGCGACGCCGACGCCACGGGCGCCTGGCGAGGCTGGGCGCGCATCCTCGCGGATGCGATCGACCAGGACCATGACGTTTCCTTCTGCAACGTCGCGGTGTCGGGATCGACCGTCGCGAGCGTCCGGCAGCGCCAGCTCCCGGTCGCTCTGGCCCACCGACCGCACCTCGCCTCGCTCATCGTCGGCCTCAACGACACCATGCGGTCGACCTGGAACGCCGACGCGTTACGCGCGGGCCTGCTCGACTGCGCCGACAGGCTGACCGAGGACGGAGCGCTGCTCCTCACCACCCGGTTCCACGACCACAGCCGAATCCTTCGTCTCCCCCGGCTCCTGGCGAGACCGATGCGGTCCCGAATCGACGCCCTCAACGACGTGTACGACGAGATCTACTACCTCTACGGTGGAGTGCAGGTGGATCTGGCAGCCCACCCCGGCATCAACGACAGGCGGTTCTGGTCGATCGACCGTCTCCACCCGTCCGAGCTCGGACACCGCACCCTCGCGCACGAGTTCGCAACCCTGCTCCACGACGCCGGCCTCACCTTCGAACCCCCTGGCCTCGACTTCGACGGGGGTCTCGCCGGCCAGCTGCACCAGCTTCGGTGGCTGGCCGCCGAAGGCGCACCGTGGCTCACGCGTCGGTTGCGCGATCTGGCCCCGACTGCTGCGCGGTCCTGGATCCGATCACTGCCCGACCCGTCGTCTGATTGATTTCCTCATGCCCGCGCACCGCGGCTCCCCGCCGGCCCGCCCCAAGCTCGCCGCTGCGGCTCTTCTTGCGGCTCTTCTCATGGTGGCCCTCGGACACGCGGGCGTGCCGTCGACCGACGCCGACGTTGAACGGGCGAGCGCTGCTGACACCGGCGAACTCGGCCCCGCCGAGCGCCCCACCCTTCACACCGGTGTCATCGATCCGGCTCCGCCGGCGCCACCCGCTCGCGCCGCGTGGAGCGGGTTCGCCTTCGACGCGTGCAGCGCACCCAGCCAGCGGGTGATGAACCGTTGGCGCACCTCGTCACCGTTCACGGGCGTCGGCATCTACCTCGGTGGTGTGCACCGCGCGTGCGCGCAGAAGCACCTCAGCATCGGCTGGGTCGAGCGCCAGCTCGAGGCGGGGTGGCGGCTGTTGCCGATCTGGGTCGGACCGCAGGCCTCCTGCACCGGGTACGACCACCGGATCAGCGGGAAGCCAGGGAAGAACGGCAGCTTCGACGCTGCTCGGACCGGGGGTATGCGGGAGGCTCGCCGTGCCGCCGCGAGCGCCCGAGCGCTGCGGGTCCCACTACGGGAGGTGATTTTCTACGACCTCGAGCCGTTCGACACCGGCAGGTCCGCGTGTCGCCGGTCGTCCCTCGCGTTCCTGGAGGAGTGGACCGAGGAGCTCCACCGTCTCGGCTTTCAGTCTGGCGTGTACTCCCACGTCAAGGCGGGCATCTCCCTGCTGAGCAGGACCGGTCGGCACTACGCGCGGCCCGACGCCGTCTGGTACGCCTGGATCGACCGCGCCGGGAGCATGCCGCGCAAGTACGTCGCCGACCAGGGATTCATGCGCACCAGCAGGGTCCATCAGTTTGCCCTCGACACCGGGGTCGAGTTCGGCGGCATCCGCATGGACATCGACTGGAACTTCGTCAGCCTCGGGGCCACCAGTTCGCCGGCGCCGCCCGCACCCTGCGGCCAGGCGGCCGCCCGCGTCGCGCCAAGGACGCTGCACCCCGGCGCCCGTGGCCGCGTTGTCCGGGTGGCGCAGTGTCTCGTCCTGCCCGGTGACCGGCACCCGACGAAGACCAGCGGACAGTACGACGCCACCACGGCGCGCGCGGTCCTGCACTACCAGCGACGGCACGGGCTCCGTCCCACCGGCTCCGTCGACCGGCGTACCTGGAACTCGCTGCTGGCGCGTGGTCACACACCCGTGCTCAAGAAGGATCGCGCGGAGAGCCGGTAGGGAGCACAGGGTGTGCCGGGTCCGCTGGCCGCCGGACGGTGCGCCGGGCCCATCGATCACGATCCGCACCCGAGGCTCGGGCCGCGGTAGATCGGCGCGTTCTCGAGCCGGAAGAACTCACGCTCGTGGTCGACGACCTCGCCGGTGCCGAGGCGGTGGAGGGGTCCGATGATCTCGTGCATCCGCCGGCCGCGGGTCCATGCTCAACGCTCATGTTCAAGACCTCGGAGCGGTCTCGCCGGTCACGCCGACGCCGAGCGCGAGCCGCCTGGGGGCTACCTGGCTGAGGGTGGCGACCTGGCGTGCCGTGGCCATCGGACGCGGCAGCGGACGGTGACGAGCCTGCCCCGGCCGCCACAGGCTCACTCTTGCTCTGGTCAACGATCGGACAGTTTTAGAAGCCGGGCGAGGTTACCGCCCAGGATGCCGCCCACCTCAGCCGAGGTCAGGCCCAGATTGCGAATGGCGGAGATCTCGGCGCCAGGATCGGTCATCGGCCAGTCCGAGCCGAAGACGACCCGGTCTGCCCCGTGCTTGCGGATCAAGGTGACGATGCGTTCGGGATCCAGCTCCGCCATGGTCGGTGGCCAGGAGGTCTCCAGGGTCACCGACGACCCGACCACGTGTTCCTCCGCCTCATCCAGCCGGTGGTAGCCGCCGTAGTGGCAGGCGATCAACCGCAGGTCCGGGAGCGACTCGGCGATCCCGCGCAGCTTGGCCGGGGTGCCACGTTCGTTGGCGGCGGCGTCATCCCCGGCACCGACATGCGCGACGACGGGCATGCCTTCCTCGGAGAGAGCCGCCAGAATGTC
>JALZCZ010000360.1 GCA_030862825.1 Actinomycetota bacterium
GGTGACGACCGCGCGGGCGGCCGACTCCGAGAACAGGCCCACGAACGCATCGCCCGGCAAGGAGACGGTGGCGCCGATGTCGTTGCGCAGGCACGACTCGACCAGCGCCTGCGAGAGTCCGCCGTCCGACAGGTCGTGGGCACTGGTCACCAGGCCGACGGCCTCGTGGAGCAGTTCGGCGAGCGACCGCTCCGCGGCCAGGTCGACCATCGGCGGCACGCCGCCGAGGTGCCCGTGCACGACGTGCGCCCACTCCGAGCCCGACAGCTCCTCGCGGGTCTCGCCCAGCAGGAAGATCCGCTCGCCCTCGGCGACGAAGCCGGTGGGCGTGCGGCGGGTGACGTCGTCGATCACGCCGAGCACCGCCACCACCGGGGTCGGCAGGATCGCGGTGGGGCCGGTCTGGTTGTAGAGGCTGACGTTGCCCCCGGTGACGGGGATGCCGAGCTCGAGGCACGCGTCCTTGAGCCCACGGCACGCCTCGGCGAACTGCCACATCACGTCGGGGTCCTCGGGCGACCCGAAGTTGAGGCAGTCGGAGATCGCCAGCGGGGTGGCACCGCCGGTGGCGACGTTGCGGTAGGACTCCGCCAGCGCCAGCTGCGCGCCGGCGTAGGGATCGAGCTTGGCGAAGCGCCCGTTGCAGTCAGTGGAGATGGCGACCCCGAGGTTGGTCTCGTCGTCGACCCGGATCATGCCGCTGTCGCTGGGCTGGGCGAGCACGGTGTCGCCGCGCACGTAGCGGTCGTACTGGTCGGTGATCCACGACTTGTCGCACAGGTTCGGCGACCCGGCCAGCCGCAGCAGGGTCTCCCGCAGCTCATCCCCGGTGACCGGCCGCGGCAGCGCCTCGGCGCGGTCGGCCTGCAGGTCGTCCTGCCAGGAGGGGCGGGCGAACGGGCGCTGGTAGGTCGGTCCGTCATGCGCGACGGAGCGGGGCGGTACGTCGACCACCCGCTGACCGTGCCAGTCGATCTCCAGCCGGCCGATGTCGGTGACCTCGCCGATCACCGTGGCGTCGACGTCCCACTTCTCGCAGATCGCCAGGAACGCGGCCACGTCGCCGGGCTCGACGACCGCCATCATCCGCTCCTGCGACTCGCTCATCAGGATCTCCTCGGGCGCGAGCGTCGAGTCGCGCAGCGGCACCAGGTCGAGCTCGACGTGCATGCCGCCGTCACCCGCACTGGCCAGCTCCGAGGTCGCGCACGAGAGCCCGGCGCCGCCGAGGTCCTGGATGCCGGCGACCAGGCCGGCCGCGAACAGCTCGAGGGTGCACTCGATGAGCAGCTTCTCCATGAACGGGTCGCCGACCTGAACGCTCGGCCGCTTCGCCGGGCCCGTGTCCTCGAACGTCTCCGACGCCAGGATGCTCACGCCGCCGATGCCGTCGCCGCCGGTCTTCGCGCCGTAGAGGATCACCCGGTTGCCGACCCCGGAGGCCTTGGCGAGGTGGAGGTCCTCGTGCCGCAGCACGCCGACACAGAGGGCGTTGACGAGCGGGTTGCCGAGGTACGTCGGGTCGAACACGGCCTCGCCGCCGATGTTGGGCAGCCCGAGGCAGTTGCCGTAGCCACCGACCCCGGCCACGATGCCGGGCAGCACGCGGTGGGTGTCATCGGAGTCCAGCGGCCCGAACCGCAGCGGGTCCATCACGGCAACCGGCCGCGCGCCCATCGCCAGGATGTCGCGGACGATGCCGCCCACGCCGGTGGCCGCACCCTGGTAGGGCTCGACGTACGACGGATGGTTGTGCGACTCCACCTTGAACGTGACGGCGTAGCCCTGGCCGATGTCGAGCACACCGGCGTTCTCACCGATGCCGGCCAGCATCTTGCCGACCGGCGTCTCTTGCGGAATCTCGGAGAACTGCTTCAGGTGCACCTTCGAGCTCTTGTAGGAGCAGTGCTCGCTCCACATCACCGAGTACATGGCGAGCTCGGAGCTCGTCGGGCGGCGGCCGAGGATCTCTCGGATCCGGGCGTACTCGTCGGCCTTCAGGCCGAGGTCGGACCACGGTTGCTCGCGGTGCGGGTCTTCGGTGGCGGAGGCGACGGTGTCGAGTGCGGCGATGCGGGACTCTGGCACGGCCTCAATCTACCGGCGACCCCGCGCAGCCGGCGCGGCAGTCCGTCGGCGGCGAGGCCGCGGCAATTACAGTTCTGTAGTTCTCTGCAATCCCTGTTACTGGTGTGACTACTGGGGTTACGGTGACCCGGCCCTCGGAACGACACCCTTCCCCTGGAGCCCGCATGTCCCGCCCGCTCACCGCCCGCCTGCTGACCCTGCTGACCGCCGTGCCGGTGGCCGCCGCCCTGGTGGCGGTCACGCTCCCGGCGTCGACCGACGCCCAGCGCGACGC
>JALZCZ010000366.1 GCA_030862825.1 Actinomycetota bacterium
TCCCTGAACCCCGAGTCCTTGGGCTCCGACGGGAGCGCCCGCGACCGGCTGGCCGCCGTACGCGCCGAGGTCGCGAAGGCCGTGGTCGGCCAGGACGCCGCGGTGTCCGGGCTGCTGGTCGCCCTGCTCTGCGGCGGCCACGTGTTGATGGAGGGCGTGCCCGGCACCGCGAAGACCCTGCTCGTGCGCACCCTGGCCGCCTCGCTCTCGGTCGACACCGCGCGGGTGCAGTTCACGCCGGACCTGATGCCCGGCGACATCACCGGCTCGATGGTCATCGACAGCACCCAGGGCGAGCTCAGCTTCCGCGAGGGGCCGGTCTTCACCAACCTGCTGCTCGCCGACGAGATCAACCGGACGCCACCGAAGACCCAGTCGGCGCTGCTCGAAGCGATGGAGGAGGGGCAGGTGTCCGTCGACGGGGTGTCCCGCCAGCTGCCGCGGCCGTTCTTGGTCGCCGCGACCCAGAACCCGGTCGAGTACGAAGGCACGTACCCATTGCCGGAGGCGCAGCTGGACCGCTTCCTGCTCAAGGTGGTGCTGCCGATCCCCGACCGTCCCGCCGAGATGGAGATCCTGCGCCGTCACGCCGCGGGTTTCGACCCGCGCGACGTGGCGGGTGCCGGCGTGCGCGCGGTGGCCGGGGCGGACGACATCGCGGCCGGGCAGAAGGCGGTGAAGACGGTGCAGGTCTCGCCCGAGGTCGCCGGCTACATCGTCGACATCGCCCGGGCGACCCGCGAGTCGCCGTCGCTGTCTCTCGGCGTGAGCCCTCGCGGCGCCACCTCCCTGCTCCGCGCGGCCCGGGCGTGGGCCTGGCTGAGCGGTCGGGACTTCGTGACGCCCGACGACGTGAAGTCGCTGGCCCACGCCACCTTGGTGCACCGGCTGGGGCTGCGTCCCGAGGCCGAGCTCGAGGGCGTCGACGTCGCCCAGGTCCTGTCCTCGGCGCTCGGCTCGGTGCCGGTCCCCCGCTGATGTCCATCTCTGGCCGGGTGCCGCTGCTGCTCGCGCTGGGCTTCGTCCCGGTGGTGCTGCGCCCTGCCCTGAGCACGGTCTGGCTGTGGGTGCTGGTGGTGCTGCTCGTCTGCCTGGCCGACTACCTCCTGGCCCCGAAGGTGGATTCGCTGGTCGTCTCCCGGCGACCGGTGGGCTCGGTGCGGATGAGCCACCCCGCCGAGTCGATGCTGCTCGTCGCCAACGAGTCGTCGCGGTCGGTGCGGGCCACCCTGCGCGACGCGTGGCAGCCCACGGCCGGCGCCACCCACAACCGGCACCGAGTCCGGCTCGCCCCCGGTGAGCGGACCACGCTGCGTACCCCCCTACTGCCCCGGCGGCGCGGCGACCTGCGCGCCTTCGGGGTCACCGTGCGGATGCCGGGCCCGGCCGGGCTGGTGTCGCGGCAGCGCACCCGCGACGTGCCCGGGTTCGTGCGCTCGCTGCCGCCCTTCGAGTCGCGCAAGCACCTGCCGTCGCGCTTGGCCCGGCTGCGCGACCTCGACGGCCGCTCCGCGGTGCGGGTGCGGGGGCAGGGCACCGAGTTCGACTCGCTGCGCGAGTACGTGCGCGGCGACGACGTCCGCTCCATCGACTGGCGTGCGTCGGCGCGCAACCGCAACGTCGTGGTCCGCACCTGGCAGCCCGAGCGCGACCGGCGGGTGGTGCTGGTGCTCGACACGTCGCGTACGTCGGCGGGGCGGGTCGACGACGTGCCGCGCCTCGACTCGGCCATGGACGCCGCGCTGCTGCTGGCCGCGCTCGCGGCCCGGGCCGGCGACCGGATCGACTTCGTGGCCGGTGACCGCCGGGTGCGGTCGCGGGTGCGCTCGGCCGGCGCCCGCGACGTGGCCGCCAACCTGCAGGAGACGATGGCCGACCTGGAGCCGGTGATCGCCGAGGCCGACTGGGACGCGCTGGCCGGTGCCGTCCAGGGCTTCGGCCGGCAGCGGGCGCTGGTGGTGCTGCTGACGCCGCTGGAGCCGTCGGCGATCGAGGAGGGTCTGCTCCCGGTGCTGCCCGCGCTGACCAAGCACCACCGGGTCGTGCTGGCCTCCGTCAAGGACCCGGCCCTCGACCGCCTCGCGGCCAGTCGCGGCACCGTCGACGAGGTCTACGACGCCGCCGCTGCCGAGCAGGTGATCGTGCGCCGCGATCGCACCGCCGGTCTGCTCCGCGCTCTCGGCGTGGACATCGTCGACGCCGACGCCGAGCGGCTCCCGCCGGCGCTGGCCGACCACTACCTCCACCTCAAGGCGCAGGGGTTGCTCTAGCCCAGTCACGCCTGGGTGGCGACGCGGTCCTCGAGCAGCGCGGCGTCGATGTCGCCGGTGTGGCCACGCCGGACCGCGTTGCGACCGAGCACGAAGACGTAGGCGAAGAAGACCAGCTCGGCGATGATGCCGATCCCGACGCGGGCCCAAGTGGGCAGGCCAGACGGCGTCACGAAGGCCTCGATGACGCCGCTGACGGCCAGCACGAGCACCAGGCCCAGGGCGACCGTGGCGGCGGTGCGGCCCTCTCGAGCGATGGACGCGGTGCGGCTGAGCTGGCCGGGTTCGATCCACGACCAGAAGAGCCGCGCGCCCACGCCGCCGGCCACGAACACGGCGGTCAGCTCGAGCAGGCCGTGCGGGAGGATCAGTCCCCAGAACAGCTCGCCGCGGTCGTGCCGCGTCATGATCGAGCCGATGATGGCGAGGTTGAGGACGTTGTTGAAGAGCAGGTAGACCAGCGGGAAGCCGAGGATCCCGAGCGCGATGCAGAGCGCCGAGACCCAGGCATTGTTGACCCAGACCTGCGCGGCGAAGTGGCTGGCGGCGTACTCGCTGTAGTAGCCCTCGAAGTCGTTGTCGACCAGCTGGTCGATCTCGTGCGGCGACATCAGGCTCTGCTCGACGTTGGGGTGGTCGAGCAGCCACCACATCATCACCGCGACCACGACGACGTTCACGGCGAGGCAGCCGAGCCACCACCAGCGCTGGCGGTAGAGCGCTGCCGGGAACCGCGCGTAGAGGAAGGTCCAGACGCCGGCCCAGGTGCCGACGCGGGTGCCGACGGCGCGGTTGCGGGCACGGGCCAGCAGGGACGAGAGGTGAGCCACGAGCGAGGCGTCCGGCGCCGACGTGCGGACCACGGAGAGGTGGGTCGCGACCCGCTGGTAGCGCTCGACCAGCTCGTCCGCCTCGGCGCCGCTGAGCCGACCCCGGCGAGTCAGCTCGTCGAGCCGCGCCCACTCCTGCGAGTGCGCGAGCACGTACGCGTCGAGATCCACGCGCGAAGTCTAGGCCGCTGCGCGCAGACCTAGACTGACCGCGATGGCCACGCCCGATCACCAGCCGAGCAACGAGTTCGCGACGCTCACCACCGACGACCTGGTCACCGGGGAGGCCGTCGCCCTCGACCTGCCCCCGGCCAGCCTCGGGGCGCGGATCGCCTCCGGCGTGATCGACTACCTGGCGACGATGGTGCTCTTCGTGGTCACCATCTTCGTCTTCCTGGTCGCCGTGCTGCAGACCGACGCGGCCCTGGTGCAGGTCGCGGTGATCGGAACTATCGTCACCGTCTTCCTGGTCATCCCGACGACCCTGGAGACGCTGACCCGCGGCCGGTCGCTCGGCAAGCTGGCCCTCGGGCTCCGCACGGTCCGCGACGACGCCGGCCCGATCTCCTTCCAGCACGCGTTCATCCGGGCGCTGATCGGCGTCGTGGAGATCTACGCCTTCCAGGGCGTACCGGCGTTCTTCTCGGCGCTGCTGAGCCAGCGGGGCAAGCGGCTGGGCGACTTCGCCGCCGGCACCTACGTCGTGCGTGAGCGGGTCAAGCTGCAGCTATCGCCGCCGGCGCCGATGCCGACCCACCTCGTCAGCTGGGCCCGGCAGGCCGACATGGCGTCGCTCCCGACCGGCCTGGCCCTGGCGATCCGGCAGTTCCTGGGTCGCCTGCCCACCATCGACCCGGCCTCCCGCGCGTCGATCGGCGGGCGGCTGGCCGAGCAGGTGAGCCGCTACGTCGCGCCCGAGCCGCCGCCGGGCACCCGCCCCGAGGACTTCCTGGCCGCCGTGATCGCCTCCCGACGCGAGCGCGACCTGGCCCGGCTCCGTCGCGAGGCCGACCTCCGGCAGCGGCTGACCGCCCGGCGATGACGCACCTGCGCGCCCCCGGCGACGTCCTGGTGCACCTGCGCCGGGCCCGCGACCACGCCGACCGACACTACACCCAGCCCCTCGATCTCGAGGCGCTCGCCGCGGTGGCCGGGCTGAGCAAGTTCCACTTCCAGCGCCTCTTCAAGGCGACCTACGGGCTGAGCCCAGCGGCGTACGTCTCCCAACGACGGGTCGAGCGCGCCCAGGACCTGCTGCGGGCCACCAATCTGACCGTCACGGAGGTCTGCCATGCAGTCGGCTTCTCGAGCCTGGGCTCCTTCAGCAGCAGGTTCCGCGAGATCGCCGGGGAGACGCCGAGCGAGTTCCAGCGGAGGTACGCCGCCACCGGGGCGCCGCACATCCCGGGCTGCTTCGTGTTCATGTGGGGGCTGGCCGAGAGATCAGCAAGCCAGGAGAAGCCGGGGGATCCGGCGGCGCCCTAGCGTTGCCGCATGATCACCAACATCTCCATCGCCAGTGTCTTCGTCAAGGACGTCGACGAGTCCAAGAAGTTCTACACCGAGGTGCTCGGCTTCGCCGAGGGTGCCGACGTCACGCTCGGTGACTACCGCTGGTGCACCGTGGTGCACCCCAGCCAGCCCGAGCTCCACGTACACCTCACGGTGCCGGGCCCGCCGCACTCCCCCGAGATGGTCGCCGCCATCAACCGCGCCCTCGACGAGGGCGGCATGCACGGCCTGGGCATGAACGTCGACGACTGCCGCAGGACCTACGACGAGCTGCGGGAGAAGGGCGTCGAGTTCATCCAGCCGCCGGAGGAGCGGCCCTACGGCGTGGAGGCCGTGGCCCGCGACAACTCCGGCAACTGGATGGTGCTCGTCGAGCAGCGGGCCTTCTCGCCCGAGGACTTCAGCTGATCGCCTGCGGGCTTCAGCCGAAGGTCCGGATCTCCTTCATCGCCGGGTCGAAGATCAGGTCGACCGGCATGGGCAGCAGACCGTCCGGATAGGTGCCCGCCACCTCGCGGACGGCCGCCTCGATCTCGGCGCCGGTCAGCGGCTTCCGGTCGGTCGTGTTGTACGTCAGGTGGAGTCGGGTCCGGTGGCTGTTCGGACCCGACGTGAAGGTCAGCATCCGCCCCGTCGCCTGCTGGGCGGCGTCGTAGATGCCGGGACCGACCCGGTCGAAGTCGGCGATGGGCGGTGTCTCACCCCAGAGCACCTCGGTGTCGCCGGAGAGGCCGGCGAGCACCTCGAGAGCACCGGCATCCGGCTCCTCCGGCAGCACCACCCAGGCCGGGTTCCCGTCGGCTGCCCACCCGGCGGCCAGGTCCGCTCCGTAGCGTTCCGCCAGGTCTCCGACTGCCACGCCGAACTCGCCCTGGCCGCGCTGCTCGGCGATGAACTCGTCGACGTCGTAGCCCTCCTGCTTGGCGAACGTGGTCAGGTCCTGGCGCTCGGCGTCGGTCAGCGGTGGCACCGCGCCGGTCCCGGTCACCACGGTGCTGGAGAGTTCCACCTCGGCATGCGACCACCGCGCCCAGCTCGTCGTGTCGGCGTCGGGCACCGGCGCGGGCTCGACCACGCTGCCGTCGTCGTCGGTCAGCGATGTCAAGGCGACGGCGCCGGCGACGAGCACCGCGGCCGCGGCGCCGGCGACTGCCGCCAGCAGGGTGCGCCGACGACGGCGCTCGGCCGCGACCCCCCGGTGGAAGGCAACCTCGTCGACCCCGGGCACCTCGATCGCGGCCGATACCTGCTCGAGCGCGTCGGCGATCTGGTTGGTGGTCATGAGAGCTCCTCGGAGAGTTGCAGGTCGGGCAGGGCGGCACGCAGGCGCCGCAGGGCGTGGTGGGTCTGGCTCTTCACGGAGCCGACGGAGCAGCCGAGCTCGCGGGCGGTGTCCCCCACGGTCAGGTCCTCGACGTAGCGCAGCACGAGCGTGGCGCGCATGCGTGGCGGCAGCTTGCGGATCTCGTCCCAGAGCGCCAGGTGGTCGGCCCGTACGTCGAGCCCGCCGGCGTGCCCTGCGTCCGGCAGCTCGTCTGTCGCAAGCTCGCGACCACGCCGCTTCCACTGGCGCGACATCTGGTGCACCATCGCCTGCCGCACGTAGGCGTCGGCGGCCCGCTTGTCCCGGATCGAGCCCCAGCGCACGCAGGTGCGGGCCAGGGCCGACTGGAGCAGGTCCTCGGCGTCGTGGCGGTCACCGGTCAGCAGGTACGCCGTGCGGTACAGCGGAGCCCAGCGAGCGGCCATGAACTCGCTGAACGTGATCGCGTCGGGCGCCGTCATCGCTCTCCTCTGGTGGGGTCGGGAGAAGAAGACACCAGCCGGACCGGAAAGGTTGAGACGCTACATCGAGTCCGTGACCGGCTCGCCGATGTCGGCGGGCTCCGCGCGGCCCGTGCGCGGGATCATCAGGCAGGCAGCGGCCGCGGCGATGCAGAGCCCACCGGCGGTCAGCCAGGCGACGTAGTAGTCGCCGTTGGTCTGCCGGATCCAGCCGGCATAGCTCGCGGCCACCCCGGCGCCGACCATGTGCGCCGCGAACACCCATCCGAAGACCACGCCGGCCCGTTCGATGCCGAAGTGCTCGCGGCACAGGGCGACCGTGGGCGGCACCGTGGCGACCCAGTCCAGCCCGTAGAAGACGATGAAGAGGAACAGGCTCGGGTGCACCGTCTCGGCCAGCAGGTAGGGCACCGCGAGCAGGGAGAGGCCGCGGAAGAAGTAGTAGATGCACAGCAGATAGCGGCTGTCGACGCGGTCGGTCAACCAGCCGCTGGCGATGGTGCCGACGATGTCGAAGACCCCGATCAGGGCCAGCAGGCTGGCGCTGGTGGTCGCGGGCAGACCGTGGTCGTGGGCGGCCGGGATGAAGTGGGTGCCGATCAGGCCGTTGGTCGACCAGCCGCAGATCCAGAACGTGCCGAACAGGATCCAGAAGGTGCGCGAGCGCGCGCTGTCCTTCAGGGTCCGGACGGCGACGGTCGCCGCTCCGACGTCACCGCGCGCCGGCGGTGGCGCCCGCCAGTCGTCGGGGGCGCCGTACGGCGTGGTGTCGACGTCCGTCGGCCGGTCCCGCATGAGCAGCAGCACCAGCGGCACCAGCAGGAGCGCGAACGCCGTGACGGTGCCCGAGGCCCAGCGCCAGCCAGGGCCGTCGGCGAGGTGCGCGATGGCGGGCAG
>JALZCZ010000393.1 GCA_030862825.1 Actinomycetota bacterium
GTCGTGGGCGGCGACCCCGCCGAGGTACTTGCAGCCATCGAGGCCGCAGGCGCGACCCCCGCGAACGTCAACGGCGCCGGCCAGACCGTCGCCGCCGGGACCTTCGAACAGCTCAAGGCCCTCGCGGAGAACCCGCCGGCAAAGGCCCGCGTCATTCCGCTTAAGGTTGCCGGAGCGTTCCACACCTCGCACATGGCGCCCGCTGTCAGCGCCTTGGAGGCCCTCCGCCCCGAGCTCCAGCCGCAGGCCCCGGCCGTTCCGCTGCTGTCCAACTTCGACGGCAAGGAAGTCACGGACGGTGCAGCAGCGGTGAGCAGCCTGATCGCCCAGGTTTCCCGCCCTGTCCGGTGGGACCTCTGCATGGAAACCCTCGTTCAGCGCGGCGTCACCGGCGTGATCGAACTGGCTCCGGCCGGCACTCTGGCAGGTCTGGCGAAGCGTGGGATGCCAGGTGTCAAGACCGTGGCCGTCAAGACTCCTGATGACCTGTCGGCAGCCCTCGCACTTTTCGCAGAACTGGAGGGACAGGCATGAGCACTCCCACACTGAAACAGGCACCGGTCAACAAGTACACCCGCATGCTGGGTGTCGGCGCCTACCGGCCGGACGTCGTCGTGACCAACGAGGACGTCTGCCAGTGGATCGATTCCTCCGATGAGTGGATCCGGCAGCGCACCGGTATTGTCACCCGCCACCGGGCCCCTGCCGAAGTCAGCGTGATTGACATGGCCGAGGGTGCTGCCCGGGAGGCCCTGGCCAAAGCCGGCATCGAGCCCTCGCAGCTCGGCGCCGTCATCGTCTCAACGGTGACCCACCCCTACGCCACGCCGTCGGCAGCAGCCAGCCTCGCCGACCGGCTCGGCGCTACGCCGGCCCCGGCCTTCGACATCTCTGCAGCCTGCGCCGGATACTGCTACGGCATCGCCCAGGGCGATGCGCTGGTTCGCTCCGGCGCTGCCCAGTACGTGCTGGTGGTCGGTGCCGAGAAGCTTTCCGACGTCATCGACAACACCGAACGCACCATTTCCTTCCTCCTGGGTGACGGTGCCGGCGCGGTCATCATCGGTCCGTCCGATTCACCGGGCATCGGACCCTCCGTTTGGGGATCCGATGGCAGCAAGTGGGATGCAATTGGGATGACCCACTCCCTCGTTGATGTGCGCGACTTCTCGGCGGCGCGCTCAGGTGCGCTGGCCCATGCGGGGTCATCGCAGGGAGGCGCGCTTACTTCTGCGGAAGCCGCCATCACGGACGCCGCCATCTGGCCCACCCTCCGCCAGGACGGCCAGACTGTGTTCCGCTGGGCCGTCTGGGAAATGGCGAAGGTTGCCCAGCAGGCCTTGGACGCCGCCGGCATCCAGGCCGAGGACCTCGTGGCTTTCATTCCGCACCAGGCCAACATGCGCATCATCGACGAGATGGTCAAAAAGCTTAAGCTGCCCGAAACAGTTACAGTGGCGCGGGACATCGCAGATGCCGGCAACACGTCGGCTGCCTCGATCCCGCTGGCCACGCACCGGCTGCTGCAGGAGCACCCCCAGCTCAGCGGCGGCCTGGCGCTTCAGATCGGCTTCGGCGCCGGGCTGGTGTTCGGCGCCCAGGTTGTAGTCCTTCCCTAGGAAATCACCACATCAAACCGCAACCGCGGTTTGCCCCGTTTCCGGCAGACCCTGCCGGCAATACAAGAAAAGGAGCCACCAATGGCTAGCAACGAAGAGATCCTGGCCGGACTGGCTGAAATCGTCAACGAAGAGACGGGTCTTGCCCCCGAGGCCGTCGAGCTGGACAAGTCCTTCACCGAGGACCTGGACTTCGACTCCATCTCCATGATGACCATCGTGGTCAACGCTGAAGAGAAGTTCGGCGTGCGCATCCCCGACGAAGAGGTCAAGAACCTCAAGACCGTCGGCGACGCCGTCGCCTACATCGAGCGGGCCCAGGCCTGATCCGTCCCACCCACCCTCTCCAGAATCGAGTCAGCAGATGAGTCGCACACGAGTCGTGGTCACCGGCATGGGCGTCACCAGCCCGCTGGGTGGCGATGTCGCGAGCACGTGGGACGGCCTCGTGAACGGCCGCTCCGGCGTCCGCTTCCTCACCCAGGACTGGGTCGAGGAGCTGCCGGTCAAGATCGCCGGCTCGGCGGCGGTCGAACCGACCGAGGTTCTGGAGAGGGTCAAGGCCCGCCGCCTCGACCGGTCCTCCCAGTTCGCCATGGTGGCGGCGATGGAGGCCTGGCGCGACGCCGGTCTCGACGAGCTCCAACTGTCCGGTGACCTCGACGGCGACCGGGTCGGCGTGGCGATGGCCTCGGGCATCGGTGGCGTCAACACGCTGCTGGCCAACTACGACCTGCTCAAGGAGAAGGGCCCGCGCCGCGTCTCCCCGCTTGCAGTGCCGATGCTGATGCCCAACGCCCCCGCGGCCAACATCAGCCTCCACATCGGTGCCCGCGCGGCGGTCAACACCCCCGTGTCCGCCTGCGCCTCGGGCAACGAGGGCATCTCCCTGGGTATCGACCAGATCCGGCTCGGCCGGGCCGACATCGTGGTGGCCGGCGGCACGGAGGCGGCGATCCACCCGCTGCCGATGGCGGCGTTCGCGAACATGATGGCGCTGTCGAAGAACCCCGGCGACCCGACCACGGTCTCCCGGCCCTGGGACACCGGTCGCGACGGGTTCGTCCTCGGTGAGGGCGCCGGGGTGCTGGTGCTCGAGTCCGAGGAGCACGCACGGGCCCGCGGCGCGCGGATCTACGCCGAGGTGCTGGGCGCCGGCATCACCGCCGACGCCCACGACATCGCCCAGCCCGACCCAGTCGGCCGTGGCGGCTCGCGGGCCATCCTGCGGGCGCTCCAGGAGTCGGAGATCGGACCCGACGACATCTACCACGTCAACGCCCACGCGACGTCGACCCCGCAGGGCGACATCGCGGAGGGCCTGATGCTGCACGCCACGCTCGGCTCGCACGTCTCCGAGGTCGTGGTCACCAGCACCAAGTCGATGACTGGCCATCTGCTCGGTGCGGCCGGTGCGCTCGAGTCGATCGCCACGGTGCTCGCGATCCACCACCGGGTCGCGCCGCCGACGATCAACCTCGACAACCTCGACCCCCAGGTCGAGCTCGACATCGCCACCAAGGCACGCGACCTCCCGCTCGGCGACATCGCCGCCCTCAACAACTCGTTCGGGTTCGGCGGCGCCAACGTCGCGGTGGCCTTCGGGAGCGTCTAGGTGACGGTGACCACGGACCGGCCCAACGCGGCGCGAACGCCCGCGAAGGTGCCGCGCGAGGATGACCCCCGCAACCCGGTCACGCGGCTGAAGGCGCTGCTCGACGACGGCACCCTCGAGCTGATCACCCCCGACGACGGCTCCGGCATGCTGGCCGCGGTCGGCATGGTCGACGGCACGCCGGTGGTGGCGTTCTGCTCCGATGCCACGGTGATGGGCGGTGCCATGGGCGACCTCGGTTGCCGGGTCGTCGTGGACGCCTACCACCGGGCGATGACCGACCGGGTGCCGATCATCGGCCTGTGGCACTCCGGGGGCGCGCGCCTGGCGGAGGGGGTGCTCTCGCTGCACGCCGTGGGGCGGATCTTCCAGGTGATGACCCAGGCCTCCGGGAAGGTCCCGCAGATCTCCGTCGTGCTCGGCCCCGCGGCCGGAGGCGCGGCGTACGGCCCGGCCCTGACCGACATCGTGATCCTCGGCCCCGAGGGACGGATCTTCGTGACCGGCCCCGACGTGGTCCGGTCCGTGACCGGCGAGGCGGTGGACATGCTCCGGCTCGGCGGCCCCGAGCCCCACGGCCGCCGCTCGGGCGTCGTACACATCCTCACCGCCTCCGAGCAGGAGGCCCTCGACCGGGCCCGCACCGTCGGTGCCCTCCTCGGCGCCCAGGGCAGCCTGCGGGTCGACGACGTCGACGACCGCGACCTCGAGGCGCTGCTCCCGGAGTCCAAGAAGCGCGCCTACGACGTGCACCCGCTGGTCGAGTCGCTCCTCGACGAGGGCACCGCCCAGGAGCTGCACGCCCGGTGGGCGCCCAACATCGTCACGGCCCTCGGTCGCTTCGGCGGCCGCACGGTCGGCGTGGTCGCCAACAACCCGCTGCGGCTCGGCGGCTGCCTCGACTCGCTCTCGGCGGAGAAGGCGTCGCGGTTCGTCCGCATGTGCGACGCGTTCGGCGTGCCGTTGATCGTGCTGGTCGACGTGCCGGGTTACCTGCCCGGCGTGGGCCAGGAGTGGGACGGCGTGGTGCGGCGCGGCGCGAAGCTGCTGCACGCGTTCGGTGAGTGCGTGGTGCCTCGGGTGACCCTGGTGACGCGCAAGACCTACGGCGGCGCCTACATCGCCATGAACGCGCGTGCGCTCGGTGCCACCAAGGTGCTCGCCTGGCCGGGAGCGGAGATCGCGGTGATGGGGGCCGTCGCCGCCATCCGGATCCTGCACCGCCGCAAGCTGAGTGAGCTGGCCCCCGAGATCCGGCCGCAGGTCGAGGCCGAGCTCGCCGCCGAGCACGAGCGGATCGCCGGCGGTGTCGACAAGGCGGTCGAGATCGGCGTGGTCGACGAGGTCGTGGCGCCCGACCGCACCCGGTCGGCGATCGCCCGTGCGATCGACGAGGCGGTCCAGACCCACGGCGTACGCCGCGGAGCGCACGGCAACATCCCGCTCTGAGCTGCGTCTTCCCGTAACCGCTGGTACCCGGCAGCGTTGTGACTATGACGGCCGTCACATCGTGGGATGTCGGGAGGACGAATGCTGCTGCGCAGGATCATCGTCGGAACAAGTGCCGTGCTGCTGCTCGCGACGGGACTGACGAGTGCGCAGACCGCACATGCCGACTACCAACCCTGGGGCCGCACCGCCGCGGCCGACCAGCTGCTCAAGCCCTCGTGCGCCCACTACCACTACCGCTACCGGATCAGCCCACCCAGGAACGACTGGGCGGCAGAGCTGTTCCTGATGGGCCCCCGGGGCGGACACATCGCCAGCGCCGCCCTCGACGTCGACTCCGACCCAGCCGTTGGCAGGGAGAGCTGGCGGCTGTGCCGGCCGTCGATCATTCCGGGCCGTTACAAGATCCGGATGAAGATCACCTGGCTCGACGGCTACGACAAGCACGAGGGCTGGGTGAAGCCGTCCTACTTCCGCCTGCAGCGGCGCCGGTAGCCACCTCACCCGACCGCGGATGCGGCGTCCCTGGCGGGCCCAGGTAGCGTTCGCCTCTCGATGAGGCCTCGTCGAGAACCTGGAGAGGACGCGGATGCGACCCAAGAGCACCGCCGCGGTTTGTGCCCTGCTGTTGTCGGGTTCTCTCGTCGCTGCCGGACCGGCCGCACCGTCCGACCCGATGGGCACCGCCACGGCCCGTCACCAGGTGCTGCAACGGGGATGTCACGCCTACCCGTTCTCGTATCGGGTCTCCCCTCCCCCCACCACCACCACCTGGGCGGCCGAGGTCTTCCTGATCGGCCCGCACGCCCGCAAGCTCGGCTCGAAGCAGTTCGTCAGCCCCGCTGATCCGGCGACGGGCAAGTCGACCTGGCGGCTGTGTCGTGCCGCGGTCGTCCCGGGCAGGTACACGATGCGGATGAAGGTCACGCTCATCGACAACTACGACCACCACATCTCGTGGGTGAAGCCGACGACGTTCCGGCTCTCTCGGCGCTGACTGTCACCCTGACGCACCGATCAGGCTGATCCTGCCCGGCGCCTGCGAGGAGCCCTGACCCAGGCACGACCGAGCTGGCTGCTTATTCTCGTGGAGGCGCGGCTGACCTTCGCCACCCGGGCGACGGCCCGGTCGGACGCGGTCGACGACGTGGCATTGGGCGCGACGCCGAAC
>JALZCZ010000416.1 GCA_030862825.1 Actinomycetota bacterium
CCTCGTGGTGGTGGTCCTGACGATGACCGTCAAGTTCGTCCCGCAGGCCCGTGCCGGCATCGTCGAGCGCTTCGGCAAGTACCGCACCACCCTGTCGGCCGGCCTGAACATCGTCGTGCCGTTCATCGACAAGGTGCGCTACCTCATCGACCTGCGCGAGCAGGTGGTCAGCTTCCCGCCCCAACCAGTGATCACCGAGGACAACCTGGTCGTCTCCATCGACACGGTCATCTACTTCCAGGTGACCGATCCGATCGCCGCGACGTACGAGATCGCCAACTACATCCAGGCCGTCGAACAGCTCACCATGACCACGCTGCGCAACATCGTCGGTGGGATGGACCTCGAGGAGACGCTGACCAGCCGCGACGCGATCAACAGCCGCCTGCGCGGCGTGCTCGACGAGGCGACCGGCAAATGGGGCATCCGGGTCAACCGGGTCGAGCTCAAGGGCATCGACCCGCCGCCGTCCATCAAGGACTCGATGGAGAAGCAGATGCGCGCCGACCGTGAGAAGCGCGCCGTCATCCTCACCGCCGAGGGTCAGCGTCAGGCCGCGATCCTCACCGCCGAGGGTGCGAAGCAGTCGTCGATCCTGACCGCCGAGGGGCAGCGCGAGGCGCAGATCCTGGGTGCCCAGGCCGACCGCGAGTCCTCGATCCTGCGGGCCCAGGGCGAGGGTCAGGCCATCCAGACCGTCTTCCAGGCGATCCACGACGGCCGCCCGGACCAGTCGCTGCTGGCCTATCAGTACCTCCAGATGATGCCGAAGATCGCCGAGGGCGACGCCAACAAGGTGTGGATCGTGCCGAGCGAGATCGGCCGGGCGCTGGAGGGGCTCGGCTCCACCATGAACTCGCTGAAGGGCATCCCCGACGAGGTGGACGGTCCGGTCAACCGCGTCGACATGGGGCCGAGCGAGCCGCAGCAGCCGCGCGCCGCCTCCGATCCCGCCCTGTCCAGTGCCAACGCCGCCGTCGAGGCCGCGATCGCCGAGGCGGCCAGCGCCGAGATGCGGGGACGGTCCGCTGGGACGTCCGCCGACGCGGCGCCTCCCGCCGACCCGGCCGACCCGTCGCCGGAGGCCCCCGGCCAGCAGGGCTGACGGGGAGCTTGTCGGCCTTCGAGGTCGTCGGGATCCTGCTGGCGGGGGTCGCGGCGGGCACCATCAACACCGTCGTCGGCTCGGGGACCCTGATCACGTTCCCGACCCTCCTCGCGTTCGGGGTTCCGCCGGTGACCGCCAACGTCTCCAACACGATCGGCCTGGTGCCCGGCAGCGTCACCGGCGCCTGGGGCTATCGCCGCGAGCTGGCGGGTCAGCGCGACCGGGTGCTGCGGCTGGCCGCTGCGTCCCTGATCGGCGGGGTGATCGGCGCCATGCTGCTGCTGGTGCTGCCCGAGAGCGCCTTCGAGACGATCGTGCCGGTTCTGATCCTGGTCGGCGTGGTGCTCGTGATCGCCGGGCCGCGGCTCTCCGCCTGGGTGGCGCGCCGGGCGGAGGCGCGGGGCATCGGTGATCGCCACTTCGCCTGGTGGGTGTGGCCCGCGGTCCTGGTGACCGGCGTGTACGGCGGCTACTTCGGCGCCGCCCAGGGCGTGCTGCTGATGGCGGTGCTCGGCATCGGCGTCGCCGAGTCACTGCAGCGGCTCAACGGCGTCAAGAACGTGCTGGCCGCGATCGTCAACGCAATCGCGGGGCTGCTGTTCGTCGTCGTCGCCGACGTGGACTGGCTGGTCGTGCTGCTGATCGGCGTCGGCTCGGTGGTCGGCGGCCTACTGGGGGCCAGCGTCGGGCGGCGACTCCCACCACTCGCCCTCAGGGTGACGATCGTGGTGGTGGGCGTCGCCGCCCTCACGGTGATGTTGTTCGAGTGAGCCGGCGCGTCAGGCTCCCGGCAGCCGACGATGGACGTCCTCGCTCATCCGCACGATGGCCACGAAGAACTCCAGGGTCATCCGGATGAAGATGAGGTACAGGAGCGCCACGAACGGACCCACGATCACCACCAGCACGATCAGTGCGGGCTCCCCGGACGCGATGGCGACGACCAGGTAGGCCAGCAGAGCAAGGCCCAGCAGCACGGTGGCGAGAACGTAAGCGAACTTCACGATCTTCGGGGTGATGAAGCTCGAGAAGCTGAAGTCGAACAGCGCGCTGAAGAAGCCCTTCGCACCATCGGATGGTGGTCGGCTGGGCGGTCCGGACGGAGGCGGAGGCGGAGGCGGCGGCTGGGTGGTCATCATTCACTCCCCGAGGAGTCGGATATCAGGACCCCAGCAGGCTAGCGAACCCCCGCCGCCCCCACCCGGCTCAGCCGATCTTGACCACGCGGGTGCCGCCGGCGAACCTGTCGTGCCAGGCCTGGCGGGCGACGGTGTCGTTGTTGATGCCGACCGCGATCATGATCACCGCGATCATCATCCCGAGCCAGCCGACAATCCAGCCGATGATCGGAACGATGTACGCGAGCTGAATGGCATAGAAGGCATTACGCCGGACGGCCTGCTCCATGGTCGGGTTGCCGGTCCCGTCGGGGCCGACCACCTTGAGCTTGAGGAGCTGCTTGCCGAGCGTCGCACCCCGGGTGGACTCGAGGTAGGCGAAGTAGGCGATGGACACCGCGACGGTGATGATCGCGATGAAGATCCACGCCAGGAGGTACTCGCCGACAGAGGTGTTGATGCCTGAGATGAAGATGCCGGTGAAGATGGCCTGGCACACGAAGAAGACGACACCGAGCAGGATGCTGTCGATCAGCCGGGCCAGGAAGCGGTCCATCAGCTCACCCGGGCGGGGTACCCCGGGGGTGGGCGGCGAACCTCCCATGGGGCCGGGAGTAGGCGGGGGCGGGGGCGGAGGGGGCTGTTCACTCATGCGGACAGCATCGGCCACCGACCGCGACAGGTAAATGACCTGGACGTGTCTTTCGCCGGTGGGCGTCTCACCGGCCCACAGGTCTAGACAGCCTCGACAGACTTCTTCTTCGTGACGCGGAGCCCGAGCAGCCCGGACAGCACGGCACCCACGGCGACCGCCATCAGCATGGTGCCGAGCCTCTTCTCGATGACCTTGGCCTCGACCGCGGCGTACGTCGTCGCCGCGTCCGTGGCGTCGACGGCCATGCCGACGAGCACCAGGTTGCGCCGGGCACTGCCGCCGGAGACCAGGGTGAGCGCACCGAGCGCGATCTCACGGGAGCCGAACCACTGCGTGAGCAGCGGGGCACTGGTGCCCTGGCCCATCGAGGGCGCGACCAGGTCGGGCTTGGCGATCGAGGCGACGCCGGCGGCGATGCGGCCGAGGGCGAGTCCGGTGACGGTGTTCATCATGTCGGTGAGGTTAGCGGCTGGCCAGAACCCGCGGTCCGTCAGATGAGGGTTCGGGACGGCGGGATGACGTAGGCGGTCATCCAGCGGGACAGCTCGTCGTAGACACGTGCCCTCGGCTCGGCCCGGGAGAGGACGACGTCGTGGCGGGCACCGGGGATGGCCACGTAGGTGACGTGCGGGCCGACAGCGGGCGCCCACTGCCGGATCTGGGGCACGTCGAGGACCACGTCGTGGGTGTGCACGTCGTCG
>JALZCZ010000444.1 GCA_030862825.1 Actinomycetota bacterium
CCCTGCGGTGCCGGGCTGGCCGGGTGATCCGTTCTGTCCGTGGCCGGCCGGTGAGGTGTCGCCGGCGGTGTCGACCCCTCCGGCCCCGGGAGTACCGCCGCCAGTACCGCCGCCCCGGGTGCCGGCCTGGCCGGGCTCCCCGTCGTTCGTCTCCTGTCCGCCTGTTCCGCCCGCGCCGCCGTCAGTGCCGGGCCCGGACTGCGAGCTGTTCCCGGCCACGCCGGGCGTGTCGCAGTTGACGGGGTTGCCGCCGGCGGCGCCACTCGCCGCCTTGGCAGGCGTGCTGCCGTGGGTCCCCGGCTGTCCGGCTCCGCCGGGGCCAGCCGACACGCTGGACGCAACCAGGGCGACCTCCGACCCGTTGACGGCACGGATCCCGTACGCGCTGAGCGAGGTCCCTCGGGTCGCCCGAAGGTGGACGAGTTGCAGCACGATATCGGTCGCGCCATCGGCCAGCACCGCGTCCGGCTGGCCCGACACGGTCGTGGGCAGCGACGTCGTCCGGCTCCGGAAGGTTTCTCGCTCGTAGCCGCCGTAGACCTGGACGCCGTCGTGGTTGGTGGCGAACACCACGCGTGTGTCGTAGCTGCCGACCGCGGCGTAGACCTGCCGGCCGCCGGTCGCCGCCTGGTCGACCGCTGCCTGCAGGGTCCGCAGCGGCTGGGCCTGGGTGCCTGGGTTGTCGTCGCTGCCGTCCGGCGCGACGAACACCGCGGTCGCCGCGTTCCCGTCGATGCCGTCGCAGTTGGTATCGGTGAACGCGAGATCCGGGAGGTCCTGCGCGTGCGGGCCGACGCTGGGATCCAGCGGGGCGCAGTCACCGGCCGCATCGCCGTCGCCGTCGGTGTCGACGGCCGCGGCGTGGGCGGCCGGAAGGATGCCCGCGCACATGAGGAGGACGCCGCTGCCGAGCGCGACGAGCCTGGTGGACCTTGCGAAGGCCGGGCGGCGGCCTGTGTTCCTTGCCATGGCAACCTCACCGAGTAGGCAGGTGGCCGAACGTAATTGACCAACCGCCCGTGAGGGGCGGTTTTGGCAAGATCGGTGACGCCATGTGCCCCAGGCGCGGCTCTGGTCGGCGCCCCGAAGGGATGGCGACGTCTACCTGAGCACCAATGGGACCCGACTTGGCCAACAGTGGGACTTCCTGATGGCCACGGACGCACACGCTGGATGGCGCACTGATCGGCCATAGTCGGACTGCCGGGGACCTGATCGACCACCACCCCGACGTCGGCTGTGTCGCCGACGTGCGCCGTGAGCACGTCCAGGGCTACCAGGCATGGCTCGCCGCCCGCCCGGGCAACCGCGGCGCTCGGTTGGCGAAGCAGACGCCGCCCCGGAACGCGCGTGTCGTCGACCCACCCTGCTCGCCTGTGCGCTGGCCGGCCGCACTAACCCGGTCGCGGCGGCGTGAGCGGCCTGCTCGGTCACCGACCATTGAGGCTGAGGAGTCGCGTCTGCAGTGAGAAGGCCCGGCTGAACAGCATGGCGGCCAGTGTCGAGACTGTGGTGAGGCACTTGAAGCGCCTGGAGGAGGTACTGGGTGCCGATGCGGCCATGGCTCTTCGTGGCCTCTCAGACACGGCGCGAGAGAACCGTGCAGCGGCTTCCATAGCGTCCACTGCATCCTTCGAGGGCGAGCAAGTCGACGGTGTCGGGAGTACGGCATGGCGCGCACTGTGGGAGGCGGCCAGACGATTCTCGGAAGCCGATCCCCTTGCGCGTCCCGCGCGACGGCCCACTCGCGGCACAAGCTGATGGCGCTCAGGCGCTCTCCAGCGCGCGAGGCGAGCTGTCGTGGGCCACAGCGTGTCTCGACTGCTCAGGGGCTGGACGCGCCGAGACTGAGGCGTGGCTTACGAATGGGTCGGCACGGCGGCGACCGCCGTCGTAGGTGTCGTCGGCATCGTCGGAACGTGGCTGTCCTCGAAGCAGGGGCGTGACTCGACGGAGCGGCTGACGCGCGAGGGCTTCGAGCATGAGCATCGGCTCGCGCGCGAGGCTCGGCAGCAGCAGCGGCTCGCCGATTCCTACGTGAAGCTGCTCGGCATGGTCGAGCGCACCGGACAGTGGGCACAGATGGTCAAGCCGATTATGGATACGATCCCGCCTCAGCCGGTTCGACCGTTGCCGGAGCTGGACGAGCAAGCCGAGGTCGAGGCGTTCGTCAACGCCTTCGGGTCAAACGACGTGCGGGCGGCGCTCGAAACGTGGCGCGGCATCGTGCGGGACGTGATCGCCGCAGTCGGGCTGATCGACCTCGAAGCTCAGGACGCACATAGGGCACGGCCTTCCGGCGTGGACTACGGAAGTCCCTACAGGAAGCTGCATGAGTTGCGTCCCGTCGAGCGCAGTGCGCGCGAGGCTCTGGCTCGACGGGTCAGTCGAGAGCTTCGCGAGTCGGCTGCTCTGCGACGCCTCGCCCTGAGGCGCGAGGGATAGTGGCCGGACTGCCCCGAAGGCTGCGAGCTCGGACACCGCGCTGGGTAGCCGAGCGCACGCGAGCGTGAGTTTGCCGGACTCCCGCTGTCATGGGCGGCATCGCGTCCGCTCAAGCCGCGCCACGTACGGGCGTCCACACGGATCTGGTGCACCGCGAGCGGGCGGCCAGATAGAGCTGTAGGCGCGACGTGCTCGTCCCGCGCGACGATCCCGTTGCGGGCCGGGCTGCCGCAGTTGCAGCCGTGAGTGGTGAGCGTCTTGCTGTTGGAGTCGGGCGCTGCCCGACGCTCGAGTCGGCCGCGTCCCGGGTCCGAACGGGCCCAGCTCTGGAGGTGCGCCATGAGCGCGCTGCTTGTCGGGTACGCCCGCTGCTCCACCGATCAACAAGACCTGACCGCTCAACGCGACGCTCTGATTGGCCGGCGTCGAGGCCGACCGGATCTACGTCGATCACGGGCTGACCGGCAGCAACCGAGAGCGTCCCGGGCTACGCGAGGCACCGGCCGCCTGCCGGGCCGGTGACACCCTGGTGGTGACCAAGCTCGACCGTCTGGCCAGGTCCCTGCCCGACGCCCGGGCGATCGCCGACGAACTCACTACCCGGCAGATCAGCCTGAGCCTGGGCGGGTCGGTCTACGATCCCACCGATGCGGTCGGCCGGCTGCTGTTCAACGTGCTCGCCATGGTCGCCGAGTTCGAGTCCGACCTGATCCGGCTGCGCACTCGCGAGGGCATGAAGGTCGCCAAGGCCAAGGCCAAGGGCCGGCTGCGCGGTAAGCAGCCCAAGCTCAACCATCGTCAGGAAGCGCACTTGGTCTCCCTGGTGCACAGCGGCGAGTACAGCTCCGCTGAGGTCGCCGATCTCTTCGGCGTCGGTCGCTCAACCGTCTATCGCGCCATCGAACGTCAACGCGTCGAAGCGAGAGCCGGCCTGGCGGAGGCGACATCGAGGCGCTGAAAGATCACGGCGCCGGCCGTCCCGAATCCAACACCCCTGCGGCACGCCGGCGCCTCGCCACTCCCGCATAGGTCTGAGCGCCCTCTTGGGGTTCCTCTATCGGGGACGGAAGGCGGTCGCCGGGCTGGTGTGGTGTCGATGATGGAATGCTCGTGCTGCGTCAAGGCATCGTCCGCCGGTCGCCAGGTTGCACAGTGGTTCGACATCGGCGCGATACAGATGACGTTGAGTCCGACTACGGCGGGCTGGCCCGTCGTGATCGCCCTGCCCAATCGCGTGGGTCTACGACAACCTCGGCCCCTCACCCTGCTGCCCGGATGTCCCGAGCATTCACCAGCCACGTCTACGACCTCGACTACCTGATCGCGGCTCGCTGCGCGTTCACCGGCGGTAGCGATGGCGCGCTGGGACCGGCCTCGTCGTTCCGCTGTCCGGGCCCAGCGCACGACAAGACTGCGACGCCCCGGGGATCCGAGACCCCGGGGCATTGCCTCATTCGTGGATGCGCGGGCGTTCAGGGGTACGTGGACGCGGTCTCGACCAGGACGTCGTGGAGGGCGAGCTCGGCGGCGCTCCGGACGCGACCGGGCCGGTGGGCGGCCAGCACTCGCCGGGGGGGTGCTGTGTCACCGAGGGAGATGACCCGCACGTCGGGGTGCTGGTTGACTGTGGCCGTCCTCGGCGCCAGTGCAATCCCGAGGCCGACGCTGACCATGGCCTGGGCCTCCTGGTAGTCGTTGGCCTGGAAGGCGATGGTCGGGGTGAAGCCGGCGGCCACGGCGCTGCGCTGTAGCACCTCGACGACCGGGTGTCCTCCGGCCCGGATGATCCAAGGCTCGGCTGCGAGGTCGGCCATGCGGACCGTACGGCGCCGGGCCAGGCGGTGGGTGGAGCCGACGAGTAGCACGGTGGGGTCGGTGAAAAGCTCCGTTAGCACGAGCTCGTCGTTGTCGATCCGCTGCCACGCGTAGTCCCACAGGAAGGACATCGCGACCTTGCCCTCTTCCAGCATGCGCACCAGATGATCTTCGCGGCCGCTGTGGATGGTCAGCGTGATGTTGGGGTAGAGCTCGCGGTATCGACGTACCGCCAGGGGTAGGAACGAGCTGCCGACCGTGGGAAAGGTCCCCAGGGTGACACTGCCGCGACGGACGCCGGCGATGTCTGCGAGATCGGACTCCGCGGCCGCCAGCTGACGGAGGACCTTGCGTGCGTGCGTGGCCAATACCAATCCTGCGTCTGTCGGTGTCATGCCGCGGGCGTGGCGGTCCAGGAGCGGTTGTCCAGCCTCGCGCTCGAGCCTCAGGAGCTGCTGCGAGATCGCGGACGGTGTGTAGCCCAGCGCTGCAGCAGCGCTGGTGACCGACCCTTCCTCCACGATCGCCAACAGGATCTGCAGCCGCTTGATGTCCAGCACGCCCCGATTCTGCATGAAGTTCTGCTACAAGGCCATGAAGAGACGTCCAGCGCTGCTTGAGACACCACGTCGCTTGGATGCACGTCGCCAGGGCAATCAAGCATGAAGTGCCACTTCATGATGATGTGCGAAGTCGTGATTGTGCTACAACTCACCCGGCCTCAACCTGAGTAGGTCCGGAACGTCCGGACGTCGTCTCAGGAGGCAACATGCGAGAGATCGCCGCGACTTGGATGCGGGGTGGCACCAGCAAGTGCTGGGTCTTCCGTCGCGGCGACCTGCAGGTCCCGGACCTGTCTGTCGATGAGGTGCTGCTGCGCATCTACGGCAGCCCGGACCACCGGCAGGTCGACGGCGTCGGCGGGGGTACGTCCACCACGAGCAAGGCGGTCATCCTCGCTCCCTCGTCGGCTGAGGGTGTCGACGTTGAGTACACGTTCGCCCAGGTCGGCATCGATGAGGCCAAGGTCGACTGGGGGAGCAACTGCGGCAACTGCTCCGCCGTGGTCGCGGCGTTCGCGATCCGGGAAGGCTGGGTGCGGACCGACGCGTCGGAGACGTCCGTGCGGGTTCTCAACACCAACACCGACCAGCTCATCGTGCAGAGAGTGCCCACCCCAGGGGGTCTGCTCGACGAGGCTGCGTCCGAGACCATCCCGGGCGTTCCCTTCCCCGGCGCTCCGGTGCGCATGGGCTTCGTCGACCCGGCCGGCAGGAGCACCGGTCGGCTGTTCCCCACCGGTCGTCAACGCGACGTCGTGTCGGACGCCGTGGGCGGGGTGACCGTCACGCTGGTCGACGCGGGCGCTCCGGTCGTTGCGGCCAACGCCTCCGACTTCGGTGTGCGGGGGAATGAGGACATCGCCGAGCTCGACCTGGTCCCCGGGCTGCTGGCCCGCCTCGACGCGGTACGTCGTGAAGCGGGTGTCCTGATGGGCCTCGCGGAGAGCCCGGGTGCCGTAGCCCGCGCCGTTCCGAAGCTCGCGCTGATCTCGGCTCCCAGCTCCCAGAGTGTCGAAGGCAACGACTTGACCGTCCGCATGCTGTCGATGGGGCGCTTCCACCCGGCTGTCCCGGTCACCGGTTCCGTGGCGCTGACGCTGGCGGCCGACGCCCCCGGCACGGTCGTGCACGACCTCGTTCCCGCGGTCCGGCCCACCACGGGCCTGCGACTCGGCACCCCGGCGGGGTGCGTGAGCACCTTCGTCGAGGAGCACGACGGTGTCCCCGTCGTCGGCGTGGTGCGCACGTACCGGCGGCTGGCCCACGGGTCCGTGGTGCTCCCGGACCCGCCGCTCCTGCCGTCGGCCTCGGCATGACCATCCGACCCCTTGACACGGGACGTCCGTGCGAGGCTCGCTTCACCTGGAGGAACTCATGACCCAGCACGTCAACGAAGATGACGTGGCCACGACCGGAGACGAGGACGTCACCCCCTCGCAGGACACACCCGAGCGCCCTGCGCCGAACCCGCGACTCGCCGGCGCGATCGTGGCCGGCTTCACGGCACTGGCGGTGGGCGTCTCCGTTCTGGGCGGGGACCTGCTGAACCCGGCGGCCTCCACCGCCGACGGCGACTACTCCGGTGAGACCGTGGAGATGATGATCCCGCTGGCCGAGGGTGGGGGCACGGACATCTGGGCGCGCTTCGTGGGAGCCGAGCTGACCGAGGCGGTGCCGGGATCCCCGGGCCTGGCCCCGGTCAACGACGACGGCGGCGAGGGGATTCTCGGCACCAACCATTTCATGACCTCCGCGAAGGCCGACGGGACGGAGGTGCTGGTCAGCACGGCTTCCACGGTGGTGCCCTACCTCCTCGAGCTGCCGGCGGTGCGTTACGACTTCAACGAGCTGCGGCCCATCCTGGCCAACGGCACCGGGGCAGTGGTCTACGCCCGGACCGGCGCCGGCGTGCGCGGCGTCGAGGACCTCGTCGACCGGGACCAACCACTCGTCTTCGGTGGCATCGCTGCGACCAGCCTCGACCTCACCACGTTGCTGGCCTTCGACCTCCTCTCCGCCGACGTCGACTCGACGTTCGGCTTCGAGGGCCGAGGCCCAGTCAACCTCGCGCTGCAGCGCGGCGAGGTGGACCTCGACTACCAGACAACGACGTCGTACGGACCGGCGGTGAAGCCGTTGGTGGAGGACGGCACGGCGGTGCCGCTCTTCTCCCTCGGTCAGGTCGACGAGGCCGGTGAGATCGTGCGCGATCCCAACTTCCCCGATCTCCCCACTGTCGTCGAGGTGTACGAGCAGCTCTACGGCGAGCAGCCGGACCCGGACGCATTGGAGACGTACCGGGCGATTCTGGCGCTGACCTACACCTACCAGAAGGCGCTCTGGGTCCCGGAGGACACCCCCGACGAGGCTGTCGAGCTGCTGCGGTCGACGGCCGAGGAGATGGGTGCCGACCCGGAGTTCCAGAAGTCCGCGGCCGAGGTCCTCGGCGGTTACCCGCTCGACGCCTCCCCGGACCTCGCCGAGCGCATCGGCGAGGCCTACCGGGTGGACGACAGCGTCCGCGAGGACGTGCTCGACCTGCTCGAATCCGACTACGACATCACGATCGACTAGGGGCAAGACCATGACTGACGCAGCGTTCTCGGCCCTGGGCTCCCTGGCCGATCCCTCACTTCTCCTCATGCTCGCCA
>JALZCZ010000473.1 GCA_030862825.1 Actinomycetota bacterium
GGCCTGGGCGCATCGCTGGGCTTCCCCGTGGGCATGAGCGCCGCGGCCGACGACCCCGCGCGCTCCGCCGCCCGGGTCAGCGTGGTCGCCACCATCGGCTACGCCGCGTTTCTCGGCGGTCCGCCGCTGGTCGGCTGGGTCGGCGACCGCGTGGGCACCCTCGACTCGCTGCTCGTCGTACTGGCGCTGATGGTCCCGGCCGCCCTGGCCGTGCTCGCAACCCGGGCGCCCGAGCCCGCCGAGCGCCAGTAGGGACATGGAGGTGGTCGAGCCTGCCGAGCGCCAGCGAGGCCGTGTCGAGAGCTGGCGAGTGCCAGGCGACGTTCCCGAGATCGGCTCCCGGGTCTCGACACGCTCGACCATTCGGAATCGCGAGCGTCAGATCCGGCCGGACGGCTCGCCGGTCCAGCGGTAGCGGCGTTGCGGGCGGCCGGCCTGGCCGTACCTGAGCGAGACCTCCGCCCGGCCGATCTGCACCAGGTGCTCCAGGTAGCGCCGGGCGCTCACCCGGGCCAAGCCGGCCGCCTCCGCGCAGTCCGCGGCCCCCATCGTCTCGTCCGGGCCGGCCGTGTGCTCCCGGAGGGCGCTCGCCACGAGGCGGAGGGTGGCCAGGGTCAGGCCCTTGGGCAGGTCGGCGTCCGAGACGACCGCCGCGCCCTTGCCGAAGAGCGCATCGACCTCGCGCTGCGCGACCGACCCGTCGCGCTGCGACGCCGCGTGGTGCATCGACCGTCGTCGGCGCCGGTACTCGGTGAGCCTGGCCTCGAGCTCGGCGGCCGTGAACGGCTTGATGAGGTACTGCACCACTCCGCCGCGGTACGCCGACTCCACGGTCGCGAGGTCGCGGGCGGCGCTGATCACGAGGACGTCGACGGGGTCGTCGGCCGCGCGCAGGGAGCGCAGCACCTCGAGGCCCGACATGTCGGGGAGGTAGATGTCGAGCAGCACCAGGTCGGGCCGGTGCTCGCGCACGGCCTCCAGCGCCTCGCCACCGGTCCGGGCCTCGCCCACGACCTCGAAGCCCGGCACGCGCTCGACGTAGGCATGGTGCACCCGGGCGACCATGAAGTCGTCGTCGACGACGAGGACGCGCAGCGGATCGGTCATGGCATCGCTCCGGCGGCCCGCGTGCTGCTGTCGATCGGGAGGGTGGCGGTGAAGACGGTACGCCCGTCCTCGCGGCGTACCGCGATCCCGCCGCCGCGCTGCTCGCAGGTGAGCCGACTCAGGGCCAGGCCCCAGCCACGTCCGCCGGGATCGGCGGTGTGCTTCGTGGTGAACCCCTGGTCGAAGACCCGCGTGCTGGGGCCGTCGGGCAGCCCGGGCCCGTCGTCGGTGACCCGGACCGTGACATCCGTGGCGTCGCCTTCGATGCGCACCCAGACCGTGCCGCGGGCGGGAGTCACCGCGTCCATCGCGTTGTCGACCAGGTTGCCGGCCACGGTCAGGACGTCGGCGGTCAGCACGGGGTCGAGGGGAGGCAGGGTCGTGCCCTCCTCGAGCTCGAGGGTCACGCCGAGCTCGGTGGCCCGGCTGCCCTTGGCGACGAGCAGGGCCGCGATCGACGGCTCCTCGATCGTGCGCGACACCCGCTCCACCCACCCTTCGCGGGCCTTGGCCGCGCGGGTCACGAAGGTGATCACCTCCTCATACTCGCCGAGCTCGATCAGGCCCGCGATGGTGTGCAAGCGGTTGGAGAACTCGTGGGCCTGCGAGCGCAACGTGTCGGTCGTGCTGCGCCAGACGTCGAGCTGTCGGTTGAGGTCGACCAGCTCGGTGCGGTCACGCAGCGTGGTCACCCATCCGATCCGGTTGCCGTCGTGCACCACCGGCATCTGGTTGACCACCAGCACCAGGCCACCGGCGGCGACGGCGAGGTCGTCCGCCGGTTCGCCGCCGCCCAGCACCGCGGCGAGGGTCGCCGACACGGGGAGGGTGTCGAGCGGCGCTCCGGTCGGGTCCGACGGCAGGCCGAGCAGCCGCACCGCCTCGTCGTTGACGACGGTGACCCGGCCGTCGGTGTCCACTCCCACCACGCCCTCGCGCAGACCGTGCAGCATCGCCTCGCGGTGCTCGACCAGGCCGCGTATCTCGCGCGGTTCGAGCCCCAGTGTCTGCCGCTTGATCCTGCGGGCGAGCATCAGGCTCCCGCCCAGGCCGACCACCGAGCCCACCCCGACGTAGATCAGCAGCGTCGGCGCGGTCGCTCCCAGTCGCTGCCAGGCCGACGGGTAGTCGCGTCCGACGAGCACGTAGCCGACCACGTCTCCCACCCGCAGGCCCGGTGTCTCGCCCACGTCGGCGACCTGGACCGGTGCGCTCGCCTCCACCGCCTTCCCGGCGTCGGTGGTCACCACGGCGACCTCGCTGGCATGGGTGACCACCCGCTCCAGGAGACCGTCGGCGCGGGTGGGGTCCGAGGTGTAGACGACGGTCCCGTCGGCATCGGTGACCACGACGTACGTCGCGTCGGCGCGGGTGCGGGAGCCTTCCGCTTCACCTGCCACGCCGGTGTGGATGCCCGTGGCGAGACCGCGTCGCAGGATCGGCGACACGGCCACGTTCTCGGCGGTCGCCAGCGTGCGCCTGCTCTCGGCGCGGCGGAACGACACCTCGTCCTGCACCCACAGCACCGGGGTGGCGCCCAGCACGACGAGGAGGACGATGAGGGCCTGCAGCCCCAGCAGCTGCCGGGCCAACGTGAGTCGCGGCCACATCCGCTGAGTGTGGCCCATCAGGGCGGACCGCTGCACGTTATGGTGCTCGGATGCTGGGTGGCCGACCACCGCGGACCCGTCGGTCCGCCGCCCTGCTCGCCGTGGTGCTGGTCCTGTCCGCGTGCGGCGTCGACGGCTCCGACGCCGGGCCACTGCGGATCCTGGTGCCGAACGCCGTCGGCGGCGGCTACGACACCACGGCCCGGGTGGCGGCCGGGGCGATGGAGTCCGAGGGCCTGAGCGAACGTCCCGAGGTGTTCAACGTTGAGGGCGGCAGCGGTGCGGTCGGCCTGGCGCGGCTCGTCGGCGAGCGCGGCAACCCCGACCTGATGATGATGATGGGACTCGGCGTGGTGGGGGCGGTCAACAGCGTCGAGGCCGCGGCCAGCCTGGGGGAGGTGACCCCCGTGGCCCGGCTGCTCACCGAGCCGGAGGTGGTGATGGTGGCCACCGCCTCGCGACACCGCGACGTACGCGACCTGCTGCGCGCCTGGGCGGACGCCCCGGGTCGGTTCGTCGTTGGCGGCGGGTCCGAGAAGGGGGGCCCCGACCACCTCGCGGCGCACCAGCTGGGCGACGCGATGGGCATCGATCCGCGCCGGGTCGTCTACCGCACCTATGACGGGGGCGGGCCGCTGCTGGCCGCGCTGTTCGACGGCGAGGTCGACTTCGCGGTCTCCGGGGTGCTGGAGAGCCTGGACCAGGCACGGGCCGGCTCGGTGCGGGTGCTGGCCGTGACCGGCGCGGAGCGGGTGCCGGGCGTGGCGGCGCCCACGCTGCGTGAGGCCGGGATCGACCTGGAGTTCGCGAACTGGCGCGGCCTGGTCGCGCCACCGGGGCTCAGCGACGCTGAGCGGCAGCGGCTGGTCGACCTGGTCACCCGGATGCACGACTCGGACGCGTGGCGTGACGCGGAGCGCGCCAACGGCTGGACCGACGCGTTCCTGACGGGTGACGCCTTCGGGTCGTTCCTGGCCGCCGAGGACGCCCGGGTCAGAGAGCTGCTCGGCCGGCCGGGGGAGTGAGCTCCCGAGGACCCGCGCCGAGGCGACTCGGTCATGGGAGCCACCCGGCGCGGGATCCATCAGTCCTCGTCGGCGAAGGACAGCTTGTGCGTCTCCGCCGCCGGCTGGCCGCGCAGCAGGGTCACCACCCGCGGCACGTAGGGGAGCACCAGGGCGAGCGCGGCCAGGGCCAGGATGCACACCGTCAGCGGCCGGTCCAGGAACACCCCGAGATCGCCGTTGCCCACCAGCAGGGACCGCCGGAACTGGCTCTCCAGCTGCGGCCCCAGGATGGCGCCGAGGATCGCCGGGGCGATCGGGAAGTCCAGCTGCCGCATGAAGAACCCGATGACGCCGATCCCGAAAGCGATCAACATGTCGTTGACGGTGCCCGACACGGCGTAGATGCCGAGGGTCGCGAACATCAGGATGCCGGCGTACAGCAGCGGTCGCGGGATCTCGAGCACCTTCACCCAGAGCCGGATCAGCGGCAGGTTCAGGGCCAGCAGCATCACGTTGCCGACGAAGAGCGACGCGATCAGGGCCCAGACCAGGTCGGGCTCCTTCTCGAACAGCTGCGGGCCGGCCGGCAGGTCGAAGATGCCGAACGCGGCCAGCATGACCGCAGCGGTCGCCGACGTCGGCAGTCCCAGGGTCAGCAGGGGCACCAGCACACCGGAGAAGGAGGCGTTGTTGGCTGCCTCCGGTCCGGCCACGCCCTCGATCGCGCCCTTGCCGAACTCGTGCCTGCCCTTCGAACGATGCTTCTCGTAGGAGTAGGACAAGAACGTCGGCAGCTCGGCGCCGCCGGAGGGGAGGACGCCGAACGGGAACCCGACGCTGGCGCCCCGGACCCAGGGCCCCCAGGAGCGTCGCCACTGCGCCCTGCTCAGCCACATGAACCCGCCCGAAGGCGGCTCGAGGGCGATCACGGATCCGGGTCGGGTCTGGCCGCGGACCAGCACGAACAGGGTCTCGCCGACGGCGAAGAGACCGATGATCAGGAGCACCTCGTTGATCCCGTTGAACAGCACGGGCGAGTCGAAGGTGAACCGGGGCTGGGCCGAGACCAGGTCGAGGCCGACGAAGCCGATGATCATGCCGAGCATCAGCGAGCACAGGCCACGCAGGAGCGACGAGCCGACCAGCGCGGTGACCGTGACCAGGGCCAGCACCATCAGCGCGAAGTAGTCGGTGGCCCGGAAGGTGACGGCCAGCTCGCTGAGCGGTTGCGCCACCAGCGCCAGCAGCGCGGTTGAGATCACCGCGGCCACGAAGGATCCGATCGCCGCGGTGGCCAGCGCCGCCCGGGCCTGGCCGCGCTTGGCCATCTCGTGGCCCTCGATCGCGGTCGCCACCGAGGCAGACTCGCCCGGGGTGTTGAGCAGGATCGAGGTGGTGGACCCGCCGTACATGGCGCCGTAGTAGATGCCGGCGAACATGATGAACGCCGGGATCGGGCTCTCGAAGGTGTAGGTGACGGGCAGCAGCAGCGCGATGGTGACAGCCGGACCGATGCCGGGGAGCACCCCGACCAGGGTTCCGAGGGTCACACCGATCAGTGCGAACAGCAGGTACTCGGGGCTCAGGACCGTGCCGAAGCCACCGAGCAGATCCCCGAAGGAGCTCACAGCGGGAGCACCCCCGGTGGCAGGCGCACGCCGAGCGCCTGGGTGAAGGCGAAGTAGACGCCGACGGTGAGCACCACTGCGACCACGGTGTCGCGGGCAAGGTGCCGGGAGCCGAGCACGAAGGCGGTGGCCACGAAGAACACGGTGGTCGAGATGAGGTAGCCGACGGGAGTCATGGCGAGCCCGTAGCCGACGAGGAGGGCGACCATCACGGCGGCGGCAGGCATCCGCTCGAAACGCTCGGTCGGAAGCCCGGGGCGGCGGCGTACGAGAGCCAGCACCTGCTGACCGAGATATCCGATCGACAGGGCGGTCCAGATGACCAGGACGACCAGGGGCAGGAAGCGCGGGCCGTTGACCTCGAGTCCCTCACCCGGGATCTTCGGGATCTGGAGCAGCAGGACGACGCCGGCGGCGACCATCACCAGCCCGGCGAGCAGAGGCGCGTGGCGCGGGCCGGCCGCCCCGTCCTCCGACGCCGGTGCGGCGGGGGAC
>JALZCZ010000485.1 GCA_030862825.1 Actinomycetota bacterium
CGGCCGACCAGCACATGATCTCGGCGCCGGGACGATGCGAGGGCGCCAGGAACCCCGCGTCCACCAGGTCGTCGAGTGCGGCCGTGAGCATCCCGAACGGGTCGGGCGTGGTGCGGTCGCCGTCGTCGCGCCGATCGCCCAGGCTCGGATAGGCGGCGAAGGTCACCTTGAACAGGCCGGGCTCGGCCAGCGCGAAGTCGACGTAACCACGGCCGAGCTCGGCCAGCCGGCGACGGGCGCGACGGACCGGCTCGGTCGTCGCCACGCCGTCGAGCCGCCGCTGGGCCGCGCGCACCAGCTCGCGGAGGCCGTGCCGCGCGACCTCCTCGATCAGCTCGTCGCGGTCGGCGAAGTGGCGGTACGCCGCGTTGTGGGAGACCCCCACCCGCCGGGCGACCTCGCGCAGGACCAGCCCGTCCGGGCCCTGATCGCGGGCCAGGGCGACCGCCGCCTCGACCAGGCCTGCGCGCAGGTTTCCGTGGTGGTAGCGCGCGGTGCTCACGGCTCGAGGGTAACCCCTGACGGCACAAATGTTGACACCGGGAACATTCTGCCTCACCCTTCATGTTGACAGTGTCCACATATGCCCACGTCCGCCCACGCACCCAGGAAGTCCGATGACCCGTAAGCCCGCGATCCTGGCGACGGTCTGCCTCGCCGTGCTGACGATCAACCTCGACACCACGATCGTGAACGTCGCCCTGCCGAGCCTGGCCACCGAGCTGGACGCCGGCACCCGCGAGCTGATGTGGATCGTCGACGGCTACAACCTGTCCTTCGCCGCGCTGGTGCTGGCCATGGGCAGCCTGTCCGACCGCTTCGGCCGGCGCCCCGCCCTGCTGGTCGGGCTTGCCGGGTTCGCGCTGAGCAGCGTCGCGGCGGCGCTCGTCGACAGCTCGGGCGCGCTGGTCGCCCTGCGGTTCGTGATGGGCACCAGCGCGGCGCTGATCTTCCCCACCACGCTCTCGATCATCTCCAACGCCTTCACCGACCGGCGCGAGCGCGCCGCGGCCCTCGGCCTCTGGGGCGCGGCGGTCGGTGTCGGCGTGGCGGCCGGCCCCGTGGCCGGCGGCTGGCTGCTCGAGCACTTCACGTGGCCGAGCGTCTTCTGGGCCCTGGTGCCGGTGGCCGTGGTGACGATGGGGATGACGCTGGCGTTCGTGCCGGAGTCGCGCGATCCCGCGGTGCCCCCGCTGGACCGGGTCGGCCTGCTGGTCTCGGTCGCGATGCTCGGCCTGCTCACCTTCACGATCATCGAGGCGCCCGACCACGGCTGGCTCAGCGCGCGCACCCTGGTCGGCTTCGCGGTCAGCCTCGTCCTCCTGCTGGCCTTCATCCGGGTCGAGCGGACGGTGCGGCACCCGATGCTGGACGTACGCCTGTTCAACGACCGTCGGTTCAGCGCGGCCTGCGGCGCGGTGACCGTCGCCTTCTTCGCGCTGTTCGGCTTCATCTTCCTGATCACGCAGTTCTTCCAGTTCGTGCGCGACTACTCCGCCCTCGGCACCGGCCTGCGGATCCTTCCGGTCGCTGTCAGCATCGCCGGGGCGTCGATGATCGGCGGGTTCCTGGCGCCGCGGATCGGCACCAAGATCGTGGTCGCCACCGGGCTGGCCCTGCTCGGCTCGTCGTTCCTGTGGATCTCCGACGCGGAGGTGACCACGTCGTACGCGACGGTGATCGTGCCGCAGATGCTGCTGATGGGCACCGGGCTCGGCCTGGTCACCACGCCCGCCACCGAGTCGATCCTCCAGGTGCTGCCACCGGCGCGCGCCGGGGTCGGGTCGGCGGTCAACGACGCGACCCGTGAGCTCGGAGGCACGCTCGGGGTCGCCGTGATCGGGTCGCTGTTCTCCTCCCTGTACGGCGCCCGCCTGGTCGAGCTGCTGGAGGGCCGGATCACCCCCGACCAGCTTTCGGCAGCCGAGGACTCCGTGGGCGTCGGCGACGCGCTCGCAACGCAGTCGCCCGCCCTGGCCGCGGCAGTCGACGAGGCGTTCATGCTCGGGCTCTCGGCCGGGTGCCTGGTGATCGGCGTTCTCTGCATCCTGGGAGCACTTGCCGCGCTGGTCGCCCTGCCCGGCGCCCGCACCCCGGCGACCCAGCCCGACGTGGTCCCCGCCGACGCACGTTAACGACCGCTAACCTGGGGCCATGAGCAGCATGCCCGCGGACCTCGACGAGGCCCCGAGCCGCCGCGACCAGATCCTCGCCAGCGCCGCCGAGCTGTTCGCGGCGCGCGGCTTCCACGGGGTCTCGGTCTCCGACCTCGGCGCCGCCTGCGGCATCACCGGACCCGCCCTCTACAAGCACTTCGCCTCCAAGGACGCGGTGCTGGCGGAGATGCTGGTCGCGATCAGCGAGCAGCTGCTGGCGGTCGGACGGGCCAGGGTGCGCGCGGCGGACGGCCCGGAGGCCGCGCTGTCGGCCCTGGTCGACTGGCACGTGGACTTCGCGGTCCGGCAACGGGCGCTGATCGTGGTCCAGGACCGCGACTGGGAGTCGCTGCCGACCGAGGCCCGCGAGCGGGTGCGCGCCCTGCAACGCAAGTACGTCGACCTCTGGGCCGCGCAGCTCCGCGCCATCGACCCGGGCCTGGCGCTCACCCCCGCGCGATCGATGGCGCACGCCGTCTTCGGGCTGATCAACTCGACCCCCCACAGCGGCCGGCTGCCCGATGCGGCGATGCGCGCCCTGCTCCGCGCGATGGCGCTGCGCTCGATCGGCCTGGAGCCCACGTCGCCGTAGGCTGACCGAATGCGACGCGCGAGGCTGATGATGCCGGTGGTGGCCGGCGTCCTCGGCATCGCGGCCGGCGTGGTCACCGCCCTCGTCGTACCTGCCGACCCCGACCCCGGCTCGAGACCGGCCGAGGACCCGCTGCGGCTCGGCATCCCGCTGGTCAACCTCGACTGCACCGACGAGTCCGTGCTCGTGGTCGCACGCGGCGACTCCGCCGCGCCGCTGGTCTCAGCGGTGGCGAACAATCCCGATCTTCGGCTCCGCTACCTCCGGAGCGTGGACTCCTGCCAGACCCTCTATGCACCGGCGAACCAGGGCCAGCCCGAGTACGTCGTCTACGCCGGCCCCTACAACGGGATGCCGGAGCCCTGTGAGCTGCGGATGGGCGTCGACCACAAGGGCGATGCGGTCACCAAGCTCACCGCCGGCACCGAGACCTTCGTGAAGTGCCTGTGTGTCCTGCCGGTGGCGGGGTTCCCGGACCTGACGCCCGGCATGGAGGTCGACCCGGCGAACGCCATCTGGGTGCGCTCGCTGCAGAGCATGCTGGTCGACCTGGACCTGCAGCGCGAGGCCGACGGCGAACCAGGGCCGTACTTCACCCGGCGGAGCGTCACGGGTGTCTACGACGAGCCGACCCAGGAGCGGATCGAGGCCTACCAGTCCGAGAGCGTCTTCGACGAGAGCGAGCACGGCAGCGTCCTCCACGCCACCTGGCTGGCGCTGACCGACGACGCGTGCCGGCTCTACGACTTTTGACCGAGCAGCAGGCCGCGAGGAACGAGCGGGCTGCGTGAGCTCGGGCAGGTAGAGCAAGCGTCGCGACTGAGGGACGAAGTCGCGGCGGCGCGTCGAAACCTAGCGACTAAAAGAGGTGATCGATCGGCCGTTCCGGGTCGTCGACCAGCTCGAGGATCCGGGCCGCGCGCAGGGCGGCGTCGACGGCTGTCTCGAGCATCGGGTCGGCGGCCTGGTCCGGCTGGTCGGGCCGGTCGGGGG
>JALZCZ010000115.1 GCA_030862825.1 Actinomycetota bacterium
TACGGGTCGCTCGGGCTCGCGGGCGCTGCGCAGCTGCACGGCAAGGAGATGTCCTACAACAACTACGTCGACACCGACGCCGCCCGGCGTACGGCCTCCGACTTCGACGAGCCGGCCGTGGCGATCATCAAGCACGCCAACCCGTGCGGCATCGCCGTGGGGGCCGACGTCGCCGAGGCCCACCGGCGCGCGCACGAGTGCGATCCGGTCTCCGCGTTCGGCGGAGTGATCGCGGTGAACCGGCCGGTGTCGGTGGACATGGCTACCCAGGTCGCCGAGATCTTCACCGAGGTGATCGTCGCGCCCGGTTACGACGACGGCGCCGTCGAGATCCTCACCCGCAAGAAGAACATCCGGATCCTCGAGTGTCCCCTCGACGAGCGGACCTCGGGCGCCGAGATCCGCACCATCAGCGGCGGCCTGTTGATGCAGCACACCGACCTGGTCGACGCCCCGGGCGACGACCCGGCGGCGTGGACCCTGGCCACCGGCCAGGCGGCATCGCCCCAGATGCTCGCCGACCTCGCCTTCGCCTGGAAGGCGTGCCGCGCGGTGAAGTCCAACGCGATCCTGCTGGCCAAGGACGGCGCCTCGGTGGGCGTCGGCATGGGTCAGGTCAACCGGGTCGACTCCTGCAAGCTCGCCGTGCAGCGCGCGGGGGAGCGGTCCAAGGGCTCGGTCGCCGCCTCCGACGCGTTCTTCCCGTTCGAGGACGGGCCGCAGATCCTGATCGACGCCGGCGTGGCCGCGATCGTCCAGCCGGGCGGCTCGGTGCGCGACGAGCTGACCATCAAGGCGGCCGAGGCGGCCGGCGTGACCATGTACTTCACCGGGACCCGCCACTTCTTTCACTGAGCCCGCGCCCGCCGGTGCGGCCGGATTGACCTGGTCTGAGAGACTTCCGCTCGTGACTGCGCAGACCCTCGACGGCACCGCCACTGCCGCTGCGATCAAGGAGGAGCTCCGCGTCCGTGTGGCTGCCCTCCGCGATCGCGGCGTGACACCCGGACTCGGCACCGTGCTGGTCGGCGACGACCCCGGCTCGCGGTGGTACGTCAACGGCAAGCACAAGGACTGCGCAGAGGTCGGCATCGAGTCGATCCGCGTGGATCTGCCCGACACGGCCACGCAGGCGGAGATCGAGGGGGCGGTGGCGGGCCTCAACGACGACCGCGGCTGCACCGGCTACATCGTCCAGCTGCCGCTCCCCAAGGGCCGCGACGAGAACCGCGTGCTCGGTCTGATCGACCCGGCCAAGGACGCCGACGGCCTGCATCCCACCAACCTCGGCTGGCTGGTGCTCGGCAACCCGGCACCGCTGCCGTGCACCCCGGCCGGCATCGTCGAGCTGCTCCGCCGCCACGATGTGAAGATCGCGGGCGCCGAGGTGGTCGTGATCGGCCGCGGCGTGACCGTCGGGCGCCCGCTGGGCCTGCTGCTCACGAGGCGCAGTGAGAACGCCACCGTCACCCTGTGCCACACCGGCACCGTCGACCTGGCCGCGCACGTGCAGCGGGCCGACATCGTGGTCGCCGCCGCCGGTGTGCCCGGCATCGTGAGTGCCGACATGGTCCGGCCCGGCGCGGTCGTGCTCGACGTCGGCGTCTCGCGGGTCGACGGCAAGCTGGCCGGCGACGTGGCCCCCGAGGTCTGGGAGACCGCTGGCTGGGTCTCGCCGAATCCCGGCGGCGTCGGCCCGATGACGCGCGCGATGCTGCTCTCCAACATCGTGGCGATGGCCGAGCGCAACGCCGATCTCCTGGCCGAGGACGTGGCACAGTCCTGACTGTGAACGAGGCCGACCCCGCCGGGCAGCCGCCCGCGGAGCCAGACGAACCCGGCGAGCCGGTCGAGCCGGTCGAGCCCGTCGAGCCCGTCGAGCCGGTCGAGCCGGTCGAGCTCGGCGAGCCGGACGGCGACCGTAGGTACCCGTCGACGATCGGCGGCGCCTTCTACCTGCTGATCCTGGCCGCGACCGGCGTCGGGATCGCCGCGGCCTACCTCGACGACTGGCGCCTCGGCATCCGGATCATGGGCGCGGCACTGATCACCGCCGCCGCGCTGCGCCTGGTGCTGCGTCAGCGCGACGCCGGGATGCTCGCCGTACGCCACCGCCTGATCGACGTGACGCTGCTCGCCGCGATGGGTGCGGCCCTGATCTTCCTGGCCGGAGACATCCCGGGCCCGGTCTGACCCGAGGGCGCTCACGGATCCGCGGCGCCACCTGCGTGCCACGGGCGGACGTGCTCGACCCGAACTGTTCAGTGGTGGGCGCAGTCTTGTGATGCACACGGGCATGACCGCGATCTGGTTACCGACGGCCTGGTTGTTGCGGCCGGATCGGAGATGACCCGCACCGGCTCCCAGCTGACACCTCGTTGGTCGTCGTCCGGGTGGACACCGCAGGCCCCAGCGGCGGACACGATCGGAATGCTGGGCGCGGTCACCAACGGCGAGACCGTGGTCCCCTCCGAGGCAGACCGAGCCATGAACGTCGCGGTCGGTCGACTACACGCAGCCGGGCGCACAGGGCACATCGCCGCCCGGACGGCACAGGCGACACGCGTCCTGCCGCCGGGAGTCCATCGTCCCGACCCGCGTCGCTCCGCCGCGATCGAGTCCTGCGCATCCGACCGGTCACTGAGACGTACACGGGCGGCCGAAGCCTGGCGGCAACTCCTCCGCTCGCATCATTGTGCGGCGCGGCGCGCGGTGTCTACTGGCGCAAGCGCGACCTGTCGCCACACTCGAGGAGCACGAGATGAGGGAGTCCGCTGCGGTTGTCGACACCTGGCTGCGGTTCTGTGGTGGGGTAACGAACAAGCTCGTGGACGAGTTCGATGACATCGTCTCCCGTGAGGCGAAGCTCATCATCGGCACCGCCCCGGGGGAGAACGCAACCGACCGCGATGCCATGAGGTTCGGCTTCGAGACCGAAGGGGTCACGCTGCCGAGCCGAGATCCGCGCGGCTTCGAGGAAGGTCCTGTGGGGTGGGTGGTCGATTCGCCCAGGTTCGGGTTTTCCGACGGATCGGGAATGGATTGCAGAGTGACCGCGATCTTCCGTAACGAGGCAGGGGCCTGGCGGCTCGTTCACGCTCATTTCTCGGTTGGTGTGCCGGACGACGAGGTCGTCGACCTTCAGCAACGATGGTCCCGACCTTGATGTGCTGATCGCTTCGCGCGCTGCCCGCAACCAGCTGCGGGAGGGGCGGATGGAAGCGATCCGATCGCTCGCGCCATGCCGTTCTCGTCCGTGGCGCGAGCAAGCCGGCTCGATCACCACGATCTCGACCGACCGCTCCAGTGCCATTCGAGCGCGCGGGCCTCACTCGAGGATTCGGGTCCCGATTCGCTTGCCGCGCCTTCGTTCCTCAGGCGGGCCGGGTTACTCGACCACCAACGATCCGACCCTGCCCTCGCGAGCTCGGACAGGTCAGATGAGCCCGAGCTCGGTGACGGCCTGGCGCTCGTCGTCGAGCTCGGCGACGGAGGCGTCGATCCGGCCGCGCGAGAAGTCGTCGATGTCGAGACCCTGGACGATCTCCCAGTCGCCGTCCCTGGTGGTCACCGGGAACGACGAGACCAGGCCCTCGGGGACGCCGTAGGAGCCGTCGGAGACGACCGCCATCGACACCCAGTCACCCTCGGCGCTGCCGTGCAGCCAGTCGCGGGCGGCGTCGACCGTGGCGGACGCGGCGGAGGCAGCCGAGGACGAGCCGCGGGCCTCGATGATCGCCGCACCTCGCTTGGCGACGGTCGGGATGAAGTCGTTCTCGATCCAGGACTGGTCGCCGACGGCCTCGGCGGCGTTGCGGCCGGCGACCTCCGCGTGGAAGACGTCGGGGTACTGGGTGGCGGAGTGGTTGCCCCAGATCGTCATCTTCTTGATGTCGGTCACCGGGGCGCCGGTCTTCGCGGCGAGCTGCGAGATCGCGCGGTTGTGGTCCAGCCGGGTGAGTGCGGAGAACCGCTCCTTCGGGATGTCCGGGGCGTTGTTCATCGCGATCAGGGCGTTCGTGTTGGCGGGGTTGCCGGTGACGCAGATGCGGACGTCGTCCGCGGCCACGGCGTTGAGGGCCCTGCCCTGCGCGGTGAAGATCGCGCCGTTGGCCGACAGCAGGTCGCCCCGCTCCATGCCCGGTCCGCGCGGCCGGGCGCCCACGAGGAGGGCCAGGTTGACGCCGTCGAAGATCTTCTCGGCGTCGTCACCGGTCTCGATGCCGGCCAGGTTCGGGAAGGCACAGTCGTCGAGCTCCATCACGACGCCCTCCAGCGTCTTCAGCGCCGGCGTGATCTCCAGCAGACGCAGCTCGATGGGGCGGTCGCCGAGCAGCGAGCCGCTCGCGAGGCGGAAGAGGAGGCTGTAGCCGATCTGGCCGGCGGCACCGGTGACGGCGACCTTCAACGGAGTTGAGCTCACGAGGACTCCTAGTAACTGGGTTGTCTGAGGAGGGTCGCGGCCGAACCTAGCAGCGCCGGACGGGCCACAGTCAGTCGCCCTGGGGTGGTGCGAGACGATGTGCGCATGGGGCGTGGCGCTGCGGTACGACGCATCCTGGCGGCCGTCGTCCTCGTGCTCCTCGTGGCCGGCTGTGGCTCGGCCTCGGACCCCAGCCCACCGGCCGGAGTCGACGAGCTGGTCATTCCCACGCCGTCGCCCGACCCGGACGACTTCGTCGCCGCGATCGACAACCCGTGGCTGCCGCTGCGCGTCGGAGCGACCTGGGAGTACACCTCCGTTGGAGCGACGCCCGCCCGGCTGGCGGTCACCGTCATGGAGGGCCCCACGGTCGCGGGCGTCGCCACGACGGCGGTCCGCAGCGTGACCGGGCAGGGTGGTGACGGCGGGCCGGGCACGACCGTCGACTACTACGCGCAGGACAGCGACGGCAACGTCTGGTGGTTCGGGCGCGAGGGCGAGTGGGAGGCAGGCGCCGACGGCGCCGAGGCCGGCGTCGCCATGCTCGCCCGGCCGCGGCTCGGCGACGGCTACCGCGAGGCGTACGACGAGGGCGTCGTCGACCAGCGCGCGGTGATCACCTCGCTCGACGACGACGTCGAGGTGCCGGCGCAGGCGTACGCGCACGTGCTCGTGATCGAGACGACATCACCGGCAGGCGACGTGGTCCGCAACCACTACGCGCGGGGGACGGGCCTGGTGCTGCGCGAGGGCGGTCCCGAGATGCCGCTGGAGCTCGTCGCGCACGACGAGCCCCAGAGCTGAGCTCCTTCGCTACTGATCGTCGGTCGGCCGCACCTGGGTGCGCTCGCTCCCGGGGTCCGGGTCCGGCCGGCCCTGCTGCGCGGGCGGTTGCTGCTGGGCCGGGATCCACTGCTGGGCCTGCGGGTCCCACTGCCAGCCGTCCTGGATGATCGGCTGCTCCACCCGCTGGGCCGCCTGCGCCTGCTGCTCGGGCTGCGCCCCCTGGCCGGTGGCGGCCTGGGGGTTCCACTGCTGCTGGTACTGGTCGGGGGCGCCGTAACCGGGCACCGCCGCCGGAGCGCCGCCGAACCGGAGGCCCGAGCCGGGCACCGGCTCGGTGTCGTGGCCGAAGAGCGCGGGATAGGCGAGTCCCGCCAGGGCTGCACCGACCACCGGCGCCAGGAGGAAGACCCAGATCTGCGCGATCGCGTCGCCACCCGAGAAGAAGACGGTGCTGAGCGAGCGGGCCGGGTTGACCGACGTGCCGGTCGCGGCCATCGACGCGAAGTGGATCGCGGCCAGGCTGAGGCCGATCGCGAGCGGGGCCATGGCCGGGTGCTCGTTGCGTGTGTCGGTGACAGCCAGGATGACCATCAGGAAGATGAAGGTCATCACGACCTCGATGATCAGCGCGCCGCCGACGGCGAAGCCGCCGCGGTCGCCGAAGAAGTTGGCACCGAACGCGTCGTCACCGATCTCGGGACCCATGTCGCCGGTGACGACCATGAGCACGATCAGGATGCCGCCGACGAGCGCGCCCACGACCTGTGCGCCGATGTAGGCGCCGGCCTCCGCCCACGAGATCCGGCCGCTCAGCGCGGCACCGACGGAGACGGCGGGGTTGAAGTGGCCGCCGGAGATCCGGCCGAAGGCGTAGACCATTGCGACGATCGCGATGCCGAACGCCAGCCCGATGGCTGCGTAGTCGCCGCCTTCGGTGACCACGGCCGTGCCGACGCCGAACAGGATCAGCACGAAGGTGCCGATCGACTCGGCCGAGAGCTTCTGGGAGAGCGGGGGTGCCGGAGGGGGTACGGCAGCTTCTGTCATGACAGTGAACTCCTCGAGCAGGGATACCGACGACAGGATGAGTGCCCCAGCACTCTAGACCCAAACCTGCCCGTTGCCGCACCACTGCGAGGGTGCGAGGCTGGCTGGGTTCGCGGTCCGATTCCACCGTCAGGTATCTTGACGTCAAGGAACTTTCAGCGTCGATCAGGAGTGTCGCCAGACCATGGCCAATGCAGCAGACCCGTCCCGGATCATCTACACCAAGACCGACGAGGCGCCGCTTCTGGCGACGTACTCACTGCTGCCGATCGTGTCGGCGTACGCCGCCAAGGCGGGTGTCGCGGTGGAGACGCGTGACATCTCGCTGGCCGGGCGGATCATCGCCCAGTTCCCGGACCGGCTCACCGAGGAGCAGCGCCTCGACGACGCGCTGGCCGAGCTCGGCGAGCTGGCCAAGCAGCCCGGGGCCAACATCATCAAGCTGCCCAACATCTCTGCCTCGACACCGCAGCTCAAGGCCGCGATCAAGGAGCTGCAGGAGGAGGGCTACGCGCTCCCCGAGTTCCCCGACGACCCGCAGACCGACGAGGAGAAGGACGTCCGCGCCCGCTACGACAGGGTCAAGGGCTCGGCCGTCAACCCCGTGCTGCGGCAGGGCAACTCCGATCGCCGTGCGCCCGCGTCGGTCAAGAACTACGCCAAGGCCCACCCGCACCGGATGGGTGCCTGGTCGCCCGACTCCAAGACCAACGTGGCCACCATGGGCCGGCACGACTTCCGCTCCAACGAGAAGTCGGTCGTGATGGAGTCCGACGCCACGCTGAGCATCGAGCACGTCGCGGCCGACGGCACCGTGACGGTGCTGAAGGACGAGCTTCCGGTGCTGGCCGGCGAGGTCGTGGACGGCACGTTCATGAGCGTCGCCGCGCTGCGCCGCTTCCTGACCGAACAGGTCGCCCGGGCCAAGGCCGACGACGTGCTCTTCTCGCTGCACCTCAAGGCCACGATGATGAAGGTCTCCGACCCGATCATCTTCGGCCACGCCGTCCAGGCGTTCTTCCCGACGCTCTTCGAGCAGTACGGCGCCGAGCTGGCCGAGGCGGGCGTCTCGCCCAACGACGGGCTCGGCGGCCTGCTCTCCGCGGTTGCGGACCTGCCGGACGGCGACGCGATCAAGGCCGCCGTCGACCAGGGTCTCGCCGAGGGTCCGCGGATGGCGATGGTCGACTCCGACCGCGGCATCACCAACCTGCACGTGCCGTCCGACGTGATCGTCGACGCCTCGATGCCGGCCATGATCCGCACGTCCGGCCACATGTGGGGCCCCGACGGCGGCGAGGACGACACCCTCGCGGTGATCCCCGACTCGTCCTATGCCGGGATCTACCAGGTCGTGATCGACGACTGCCGCGCGAACGGCGCCTTCGACCCCGCCACCATGGGCTCGGTGCCGAACGTGGGGCTGATGGCCCAGGCCGCCGAGGAGTACGGCTCGCACGACAAGACCTTCGAGGTCGCGACCGCCGGCACGGTGCGGGTCGTCGACAGCTCCGGCGCCACGCTGATCGAGCACGCGGTCGAGCCGGGCGATATCTGGCGGGCCTGCCAGACCAAGGACGCCCCGATCCGCGACTGGGTGCAGCTGGCCGTCACCCGGGCCCGGGCCACCGGCTCCCCGGCCATCTTCTGGCTCGACGAGACCCGCGCCCACGACGCCAACCTGATCGCCAAGGTCAAGCAGTACCTCGCCGACCTGGACACGGACGGGCTGACCATCGAGATCATGCCCCCGGCCGAGGCGACGGCGTACTCCCTGGAGCGGATCCGCCGCGGCGAGGACACCATCTCGGTGACCGGCAACGTGCTGCGCGACTACAACACCGACCTCTTCCCGATCCTCGAGCTCGGCACCTCGGCGAAGATGCTGTCGGTCGTGCCGCTGATGGCTGGCGGCGGGCTCTTCGAGACCGGCGCCGGTGGCTCGGCGCCGAAGCACGTGCAGCAGCTGGTCAAGGAGAACTACCTGCGCTGGGACAGCCTCGGCGAGTTCTTCGCGCTGGCGGCGAGTTTCGAGCACCTCGCCCAGTCGACCGACAACAAGCGGGCCCAGGTGCTCGCCGACACCCTCGACCGCGCGACCGGCACCTTCCTCAACGAGGACAAGTCGCCGACCCGCAAGCTCGGCGGCATCGACAACCGCGGATCGCACTTCTACCTCGCCCTCTACTGGGCCGAGGAGCTCGCCTCGCAGAGCGAGGACGCCGAGCTGGCCGCCGACTTCAAGGCGCTCGCCGAGCGGCTGCGCGGCAACGAGGACACCATCGTCTCCGAGCTGAACGCGGTGCAGGGCTCCCCGGCCGACATCGGCGGCTACTACAAGCCCGACGACGACAAGGCCGGCCGGGTCATGCGCCCCTCGACGACCTTCAACGAGGCGCTGGCCTCGCTCTGACGGTTCAGGCGGTCCGGTAGCGGCTGCGCGGTTCCACGAACTGCATTGGCATGGTGGCACCGTCGCGTCGGGGAGATGCCGCGTGGAAGCCTCGAAGACCAACACACCCTTCTTCGAGGAGCCACCGTGAACTCGTCGCCGCAACGGAACCTTCAGCGGGTCCTCGTCGTGGCCGCGGGGACGCTCGTGCTCGCGGCCTGTGGCGGCGAGTCGTCCACGTCACCACCGAAGTCGGATCGGACATCCGGAACCCCGGCGTCATCGAGTCCACCGGCCTCACCGACTGCGTCCGCTCTTCCTCGGATCGAAGGTCCGGTCGGGCAGGGCGAGACCGTCGAGGGCCTGGTCGACGTCGACGGCCACGACATCTATGCCCGCTGCAGGGGCACGGGGTCTCCCACGGTCGTCTACTTCACCGGTTGGGCAGACGATCCGAGCAAACTGGGCGTCAGCGCGATCCAAGGCGTCGAGTCGGTCGATGGCGGCCAGCAGCGGATCTGTTCTTACGAGCGCCGCAACACCGGGCGCAGCGAGACAGTGCACGGGACGCAGTCACCCGAGGACATCGTCGGTGACGTCGACGGAGTGCTCGCGGCCATGGGTGAGGAGGGTCCCTTCGTGCTGCTCGGTGCGTCCTTCGGCGGCCTGGTCGCCGGTGCCTACGCCGTCGCTCACCCTGACAGCGTCGCGGGGATCCTGCTGCTCGACT
>JALZCZ010000118.1 GCA_030862825.1 Actinomycetota bacterium
GGTCCGTACCGGTTTCGCCCTCGCCGCAGCCTCCTACGGCACCCGTGTCATCGGTGGTCCGCTGCCGGTCGACTCCAGCGAGACCGGCTCCATCTCGCTCAGCTGTACCAACAAGGCGCCCGTCGGCAGCCGCAACTACGTCGCCGAGGTCGCCCTGCCCGGGCTCGGCACCCTGAGCGGTGTCTCGTCACGCGTGTGGACCACGAAGGTCGGCAGCACCGTGGCGTCGAACTCGAGCCACGACATCGCTCACATCAACCTCTTCAACAGCTCCATGGGCAGCCTCGACATCAACGGGCTCAGCTCACTGGCCCGTGCCTGGCACGACAGCAAGGGCTACCACGCCTCGATCAAGAGCACCATCGCGTCGATCACCTACACCCCCAAGGATGGCGAGCCGGTCGGCCTGGCCGTCCCGAGCATCGGCAAGCCGGTCACCATTCCCGGCCTGCTCCGGCTCTCGATCGGAGTCGGCCGCAAGCCGGTCACGGCCACCGGCGCCGAGGCCGTGACCAGCGTCCTCGACATCCGGGTCTTCCCCGGCGGCGGGGAGAACGAGGTCAAGGCCATCGTCGGCCAGACCAAGGCCATCATCGGCGGCGGCATCAAGAGCGGCATCTTCGCGGGCATTGCCGTCGGCGCCCAGGCCAAGGTGCTCGGCAATCTGGTCAGCGTCGGTAAGACGCCGCTGCAGTTCATGCCCTGCGCGGGCACCAAGGGCAAGCCGATCCTCAAGGAGGTCGCTGGGGTCGACCTCGGCGGCGTGCTGAAGATCAGCGGCCTGTACGCCGGAGTCCAGGGCGCGCAGAACACCAAGGGTGCGACCGCACGCGTCGCGTCCCACGTCGCGTCGGTCGACATCGGCGGTGGTGCCTTGGTGATCACCGGCATCCGCGGAGTAGCCAACGTGACCCGCAGGGACAACAAGGTCGCGAGCAACTCCGACGGCACCAGGGTCGTCGAGATCCTCCACAACGGGGAGCCGGTCGAGATCCTGGGCGACGGGCTCACGATCCCGGGTCTGGCCAAGCTGCAGAGCAAGATCGTCGAGAGGACCAAGAACGTCATCAGGGTCGTCGCGCTGCGGATCACCCTGCTCGACGGCAGCCTCGCTGTGATCGACCTCGGCTCTGCCGCGGCCGGCATCAAGGGCGTCGGCAAGCTCCGCCGGTAGCCCCACAGACGGCGCGGGGGGCCGCGCCAGGTTGCCGGGATCTGCTCCCTACGCAGGTCCCGGCAGCCGTCCCCCTGTGTCAGCACCTGCGTAACCCCCCTCACACCCTGGGCGTTGTGTCACGGGGGGCCAAGGAGGACCGCTTGAGCAGCACCGATCGTGATTCCCGTCGACAGCTGTGGTGGTCCATCGCGACCGCAACAGCTGTTGTCGTCTCGGTCATCACCGTCCCGTCGTACGGCGACGGCCACCGGGAGGGCACGCTCGCGCAGGCCAACGAGGCGGCGAAGGCCTCCCTCGGGCTGCCCCACGAGGACCCCTTGGGTGCGCCGCCACACCGCCACGACGATCCCGCCACCAAGAACGCCGTCTCCCGGGGCGGCGAGACGGGCACGGCCACCCAGGACCCGACCACGGCCGCGCAGCGCCGGGCCAGCACGGCGTACGTCGCCCGCGAGCGGGCGCTCCCCGACCCGCAGCTCACCACCGTCCCGGCCACGCAGCCGCGGACGCGCATTCCCCAGACCCGATACGCGATGGCCAACGGCTGCTACTCGCTGGCCACTGACCACCGTCCGTTGGACCGCTTCACGTTCAAGCCAACCGACCTCGGCACCTACCTGCTGTACGCCGAGGGCGGGAGATTCCTCGCCGGCAGCAACGGGGCCGGCCTGGACCCCGCCCCGAGCCCGGACGCCGAGTGGACGGTGCGCAAGGTCGGCCAACGGTTCACCTTCACCCTGCCGAGCGGCCACAGCCTGGCCACGAACCGCGGGAGCTTCGCGATCGGCAGCACGCCGGCACGCTTCGCCCTCGAGACCGCCAAGGGCTGCCCGGTCTATCCCGAGTCGCAGGTCGACGTCCGAGGCCACCCGCACGCCGGGGTCACGGACTTCCAGGAGGTGCGCGGCTACGTCGACGGCCACACCCACGGCATGGCCTTCGAGTTCCTCGGCGGACAGGTCCACTGCGGCCGGCCCTGGCACAAGTACGGCGCGCCCTACGCTCTGCGCGACTGCCCCGACCACGAGCAGACCCGGGGCCACGGCGCGCTCCTCGAGACGTTCTTCTCAGGCGAGCCAAGCCACGACCCGGTCGGCTGGCCGACGTTCAAGGACTGGCCGGCACCCAACTCGCTGACCCACGAGGGCACCTATTACAAGTGGCTCGAGCGCTCCTGGCGCGGCGGCCAGCGCCTGTTCGTGAATCTGCTGGTCGAGAACAACAAGCTCTGTGAGATCTACCCGCTGAAGCGCAACTCGTGCGACGACATGGACTCCATCCGCCTGCAGGCCAAGGACATGTACGCGTTCCAGGACTACATCGACGCGCAGTTCGGCGGACCCGGCAAGGGCTTCTACCGGATCGTGACGAGCCCGTGGCACGCCCGCAAGGTGATCAACGACGGCAAGATGGCCGTGGTCATGGGCATCGAGACCAGCGTGCCGTTCGGATGCACGTTCAAGGCCGTGCTCGGCAACGACATCCCCGCCTGCACGGCCGCACAGATCAACCGCCAGCTCGACGAGATGCACCGGCTCGGCGTCCGCCAGATGGAGCTGGTCAACAAGTTCGACAACGCCCTGGCGGGGGTCGCCGGCGACGCGGGCACCACCGGCACCGTGGTCAACAGCGCGAACTTCCTGGAGACCGGCACGTTCTGGGACATGCGGCACTGCGAGCCCGCCGACGGTGAGTCCTCCGACAAACCGCAGGTCGCCCTGCCCGACATCGGCGCCGGACAGCAGGACGCGCTGTTCGGCGCGATCGGCACGCTCTTCGGTGAACTGCTGCCGGCGCTGCCCCTCTACGGCCGGCCGGCCCACTGCAACCGCCGCGGGCTGACCTCTCTCGGCGCCCACACGCTCACCGGGCTGGCCAGGCGCCACATGATCTTCGACCCTGACCACCTCAGCGTGAAGGCGCGCACCGCCGCGATGGACCAGCTCCAGCGGATGGGCTACCCCGGCGTGATCTCCAGCCACTCATGGTCGACGCCCGACACCTACCCCCGGATCTACAGGAGCGGCGGCTTCATCACTCCCTACGCCGGCGACTCGACCGGCTTCGTCGAGAAGTGGCGACGCCACCTGGGCTGGGCCGACCAGCACTACTACTTCGGCTTCGGCTACGGCGCCGACATCAACGGCCTCGGCGCTCAGGGCAACCCCCGAGGGTCCGTGCCCAACAAGGTGACCTACCCCTTCACGGGACTGAACGGCGTACGCATCGAGAGGCAGCGGGCCGGCCGGCGGGTCTACGACATCAATGTCGACGGCGTCGCGCAGTACGGCCTCTATCCCGACTGGATCGAGGACCTGCGCAAGGTGGCCGGTCGCGACGGAGCCAGGATCGTCGACGACATGGCGCGGGGCGCCGAGGCCTACCTGCAGATGTGGGAGCGCACCGAGGGCGTCAAGCCCGACTCCTGCCGCAACCCCGGCCTGCGCAAGCCGGTGGCGAAGGTGAAGCGGCTGGTGCGGCCCGGCATGTCCACGGTCACCGTGATGCGGAAGGTCGGGCAGCCCTACTCGCGCCTCGGCACGACGTACGGCATCTGCGCGGAGCGCGGCGACGCCAAGGTGATGGTCACCATCGAGTTCAGCCGACGTGGACGGGTCACGGGGCTGCGCGTATCGTGAAGTTACCTCTCGGTAGGATCCTTCTCACGCGTCCATGGGCTCCGGGCCGGGCGGCGTGCCCTTAGGCTCGGGCAGAATGCCTGGCTGATTGGGAGAGACGAAGTGGCTTTGTGGGTTCTGGTTGTCGGTCTTCTCGGCACCGTGGTCGCGTTGGCGATCACCGGACGACGGGTGCGCTACCTCTACCGGGTCATCACCAGCGGGCAGCCGGCCCCGGATCGGGTGACCGGCGTCACCAAGCGGCTCGGCCGCGCGGTGATGACCCAGGTGATCGAGGTCTTCGGGCAGAAGAAGCTGCTCAAGTGGTCGATCCCGGGCGCCGCGCACTTCTTCGTGTTCTGGGCGTTCCTGATCCTGGGCTCGGTCTATCTCGAGGCCTACGGCATCCTGCTCTCACGCAACGAGGCGTGGGCGATCCCGGTCATCGGCCACTGGGATGCGCTCGGCTTCGCGCAGGACACCATCGGCCTGCTGTGCCTTCTCGGCATCGTCACCTTCGCGCTGATCCGGATGAAGCAGTCGCCCGGGCGCCTGGGCCGCAAGTCCCGCTTCTCCGGCTCGCACACCGGCGGCGCGTGGCTGGTGCTGTTCATGATCTTCAACGTCCTCTGGACGCTCTACTTCTTCCGTGGCGCTGCGGCCGCCGGTGACAACTTCCCGTACGGCGACGGCGCCTACGTCTCCCGCGCCGTGGGCAACCTCTTCGACGGGCTGAGCCACGACACCCTCGAGGTGCTGGAGGGCGTCGGTCTGCTGCTCCACATCGGCGTGATGCTGGTGTTCCTGGTCGACGTCGTGCACTCCAAGCACCTGCACATCTTCGTGGCGCCGCTGAACGTGCTCTTCGGCCGCCGTCCGCAGGCGCTCGGCGCGCTCAAGCCGCTGATGAACAACGGCAAGCCGGTCACCCTCGACGACATCGACGACCTCGACGAGGACGCCCGGCTCGGCGTCGGCTCGATCGAGGACTTCAGCTGGAAGGGCATCCTCGACTTCGCAACCTGCACCGAGTGCGGTCGCTGCCAGTCGCAGTGCCCGGCGTGGAACACCGAGAAGCCGCTCTCGCCGAAGATGCTGATCCTGATGCTGCGCGACCACGCGATGGCGAAGGGCCCCGCGACTCTCGCCGGCCCGGACGCCGACCGCGACTCGCTGCCGGCTTCGGCGGTCAAGGAGCTCGACCGGCCGCTGGTCGGTGAGACCGAGGGCTACGCCTGGGAGCCCACCGGCGGCGGGGTCATCGACCCCGACGTCCTCTGGTCGTGCGTCACCTGTGGCGCCTGCGTCAACCAGTGCCCGGTGGACATCGAGCACGTCGACCACATCGTCGACATGCGCCGCTACCAGGTGCTGGTGGAGTCGAACTTCCCCGCCGAGCTCAACGGGCTCTTCAAGGGGATGGAGAACAAGGGCAACCCCTGGAACCTCTCCGCCACCGCGCGGATGGAGTGGGCCAAGGACCTGCCCTTCGAGGTCAAGGTCGTCGGCGAGACCATCGAGTCGCTCGAGGAGGTCGACTGGCTGTTCTGGGTCGGCTGCGCGGGTGCCTACGAGGACCGCGCCAAGAAGACCACCCGCGCCGTCGCCGAGCTGCTCGACATGGCCGGCGTCTCCTTCGGCGTACTCGGCAACGGCGAGACGTGCACGGGTGACTCCGCGCGACGGGCCGGCAACGAGTTCCTCTTCCAGGGGCTGGCGCAGCAGAACGTCGAGACGTTCAAGGAGTACAAGGTCAAGAAGGTCGTCTCGACCTGCGCCCACTGCTTCAACACGCTGAAGAACGAGTACAAGGACTTCGGCATCGAGCTCGAGGTCGTCCACCACACGCAGCTGCTCAACCGCTTGGTGCGCGAGGGCAAGCTGACCCCGGTCAAGGAGGGCGAGGGCGCCCACAAGCGGTCCATCACCTACCACGACCCCTGCTACATCGGCCGCCACAACGGCGTCTACGCCCCGCCCCGCGAGCTGCTCGAGGTGTTGCCGGGGGCGTCGTACGTCGAGATGGAGCGCAACTCCGAGCGGTCGTTCTGCTGTGGCGCCGGCGGTGCCAGGATGTGGATGGAAGAGACCATCGGCACCCGCATCAACAACGCCCGCACCGCTGAGGCGGTCGGCACCGGCGCCGACCAGATCGCGGTGGGCTGCCCGTTCTGCCGGGTGATGCTCGACGACGGCCTCACCGCCGCGCAGGCCGAGGGCAACGCCCGCGAGGAGGTCGAGGTGCTCGACGTCGCGCAGATGCTGCTCGCCTCGGTGAAGGGCACTCCCGCGACCAAGCTCAAGCCCGGCGAGGGCGCGGTCGTAGCCGCTGCGGCCCCGGCCCCTGCTGCCAAGGCGCGGCCGGACGAGCCTGGTGGCGGAGAGCCCGCTGCCGAGGAGGCCACCGTCAAGGAGGCCGCCGACGTCGGCCCGGCCGCGAAGGCGTCGGGTGGCTCGTCGCTGTTCGACACTCCTGCCGAGACAGCTCCGAAGGCCGAGCCTGCCTCGAAGCCGGCGTCGGGCGGATCGCTGTTCGACACCCCGGCTCCCGAGTCGAAGCCGGCGTCGGGAGGATCGCTGTTCGACACCCCGGCTCCCGCTGAGCCCGAGCCGAAGGCCGAGCCCGAGCCCGCCGAGGCGGAGCCGGCGAAGCCGTCGTCGGGAGGGTCGCTGTTCGACATCGCACCGTCGGAGCCGGAGGCGAAGCCCGCTCCCGAGCCCGAGGTCAAGGAGGAGCCGAAGGCCTCGGTCTCCGAGACCGGCTCGCTCTTCGACATCGCGGCCCCCGAGCCGGCCGAGCCCGAGAAGAAGGCCGAGCCGGCTGCGGGCGACGAGCCGGAAGAGAAGCCGAAGGCCGAGGAGAAGCCGAAGCCCGACAAGGACATCGACGGGGCCAGGTCGCTCTTCGACCTCTAGGCGTCTCTCCCTGGGAGTCAGCGCCCGCCGGGCTGCACCAGTCCGTGGTCGAACGCGAAGACCACTGCGGCGGCCCGGTCGCGCAGGTCGAGCTTGGCGAAGATGTGGCCGACGTGGGTCTTGATGGTGCCCTCGCCCAGGGTCAGCTCGGCGGCGATCTCGGTGTTGCTCAGGCCGGCGCCGATCAGGGAGAGCACCTGGCGCTCGCGAGGCGTGAGCACCTCGACCTCGGAGCCCGGCAGCGCCGGCGCGGGTCCCTCGCGGTAGGCCGAGAGCACCCGCCCGGTGACGGCCGGGTCCAGCCAGGAGTCACCGGCGGCGACGGTCCTCACGGCTCGCTGCAGGTCCTCGGCAGGGACGCCCTTGAGCAGGAACCCCGCGGCACCGGCCCGGAGCGCACCCGCCAGGATCTCCTCGTCCTCGAACGTGGTGAGCACCAGCACGGGCGGGGCATCCGCCATCGCGCGGAGCTGCCGGGTCGCGGTGACGCCGTCGACCTTGGGCATCCGCACGTCCATCACCACGACGTCCGGGGCCAGCTCGGTCACGGCGTCGACCACGCCCTCACCGCTGGCCAGCTCGCCCACGATCTCGAAGCCGTAGCGCGTGCGGAGGATCCCGCGCAGGCCCGCGCGGATCAGCTCCTGGTCGTCGACCAGCAGCACGCGCACCGTCGATGCAGCGATCACGACGGCAGCACCGCCTCGATCCGCCAGCCGCCCTGCCAGGCACCGGCGCGCAGCCGGCCACCCAGGGCCTCGGCCCGCTCGCGCATGCCCAGCAATCCCGACCCCTCCCGGGCGTCCGGGTCCGGCGTGCCGGTGCTGGCGACGGTCACGGTGGTGGCACCTCGGCCGGTCTCGATCCGCACCGAGACCCGCGACCCGGGCGCATGCCGCACCGCGTTGGTGAGTGCCTCCTGGACGATCCGGTAGACCGCGAGCCCGCGGGTCGCGCCGAGCGCGGCCAGGTCGCCGTCGACCACGAGCTCCACTGTCGCTCCCGCCCGGCGGAACGACTCCACCAGCTCTACGACGTCGCCGGCCTCGGGCATCGGCGCCAGTGTGCTGGGATCGTGGTCGCGCATCAGGCCCACCGCCGCCCGCACCTCGGCCAGGCTCTGCTGCGCCAGCCGCTCGGCCTCCGCCAGGCTGGCCTTGGCCTCGGCCGGGTCGTCGTCCTCGAGCGAGAGCCGGGCGCTGCTGACGTGGAGCAGGGAGACGGTCAACGCGTGCCCGATCACGTCGTGCATCTCGCCGGCGATGCGGTTGCGCTCCTCGGCCCGGGCCCGGTCGGCGAGGCCGGCCTGAGCCTGGGCCAGCTGGACGACGAGCAGTCGTTGCCGCCGGGCGAGGATGCAGGCGACCATCGTGAACGTCGTACCCGCGATCCACGCGCCCCAGCCGGGCTCCTCGGTCTGCGCGAACCACTCCCCGACGAAGGTGGCGATCTGGATCCCACCGAGGGTGACGGCCACGCGCGGGACGCAGACCAACGCGCCCCATCCGGCCAGCACGCAGACGCTGAACCAGCCGAGGTTCGACGACTGGCCGTGCGCCATCGCCACGATTCCGGCGGTGGCGATGACCAGCCCAGCGGCCAGCGGCCATCCGCTGAGCCGCCGCCAAGCGAGTACGACGCCCAGCCCGATCACCGCCAGGGCGACCGGCAGCACGACGGATATGGAGTGCCTGGTCATCGCGAGCCCGGCGACGACGAACAGCGCGAGGGGAAGCACGTCGGCGACGGCGCGCAGAGACTCCGACATCGCCTCCGGCGGTGGGCCTCCGACCCCGAGCAGGAAGGACGGGAAGAAGAGCAGCAGGCCGATCGCCTGGGCGGCCCGTGCCGAGGGGAGGAGGGTGCCGAGCAGCAC
>JALZCZ010000079.1 GCA_030862825.1 Actinomycetota bacterium
GCCCCGAACGCCGGCGCCAGGGGGTCGATGCCCGCGGCCCGCAGGCCGCCCTGCCCGGCCAGCCGGCCCTGGTCGCCGGCGAGCACGCCAGCGGTAAGCACGGAGCGCATCTGCAGGCCGTCGATCAGGCCGCCACCGCCGCTGGTGACGTGATCCATCAGCTCGGGGTTGCTGTCGGCGAGCTCGGAGAGGTACGCCGCCACCCCGTCGCGGTCGAGCGCGTCGGTCTCGATCAGCCCGGCCGAGACGATCGCGCCGCCGAGGGCGACCTCGGGCGCGAGGTAGCCGATCGCGCGGCCGGCGATCGCGCCGAGGGTCAGGTAGGCGGCGTCCTGCAGCTCGTCGATCCAGCGGTAGGTCAGCACGGTGGCGCGCAGCACCAGGGCGTCGGCGTCGAGCTCGATCGACCGGGTGAGCAGGCCGTGCTTGCCGGTCGTGGCGGCGCGGATGTCGTCCTCGGCCTGGGCGTGGGTCGGCTTCGACAGCTCGGTGGACTCGGCGAACGCGGGGTCCTGGATCACCTGGGCGCCCAGCTGGGCCCGCTGTCGCATCTCCTCGCCGGAGTCGTCGAACAGGTCAGCGAGGCGCATCATCCGCTCGTACTTGTCGGCGAGGTCGGCCGCCTCCACCTCCGTCGCCGGGGCGACCCGTTCCTCGGCCGCCGCCGCGGCCACGACGGAGTCGGCCCGCTCGCGCATGTCGCTCATGAGGTCACCGCCGCCAGGACGGGCGCGAGCTCGGCGCCGAGGTCGGCCGCGGCCACGCTGCGTATGTCGACCCGCAGGTCGCCGTCGGACTCCAGCGGCCGAAGCGCGCGCCATCCGTCGGCGAGCAACGTCCACGAGACCACGCCGACCACGGTGGTGGACTCGCCGGAGACGTCGGCGACCAGGGCGCGCAGCCGGCCGGAGGCCTCGGAGCTGAGGGCGGAGAGGATGCTCACGACCTCCGCCTCGGTCAGGGGGGTGCCGGACCCGTCGAGCACGTGGCCGCCGTGCTGGGCGGCGAGCACCGGCAGCAGGTCGCCCCGCGAGCCGACGATGGCCTCGGCGGCGGCGTCGGCCAGCTCGTAAGGGAGCCGCACCACTGCGGGCACGGCGGACTCGCCGAGGGAGAGGTCCTCGGGCAGGACCGCCACCCGCGCCAGTTCGGCGGACCACTGGGAAGTCGGGAACCAGGCCAGCTCGAAGACGATCCCGTCGACCGTGGCCAGGGTGGCGACCGCCCCGCCCGACTGCCGGTGCCAGGCCTTGGCCTGCACCGATCCCGCGACCAGGTCGATGTCGAGCGCGAGGTCGGGCGTGGCCAGGAGTCCCACCGCGCCCAGGAGTCCGTCGTCGACGGCTCCGTCGGTGAGCAGGCCGCGCCGCTGCAGCGAGGTCTCGGCATCGTGCAGCTGGTCGAGCACGGAGAGGTAGGCCCGGTCCTGGGTCGTGCCGGGGCTGCTGCCGAGACGGTCCTCGATCGCCGGGGCCTCACCGGGCTCCTTGACCTCGAACGGAAGGGGCGCACCGCCCGCCCGCTCCGCGACCAGGCGGAGCTCGTGGAGGGTCAGCGCGGCCCGGCGCGGCAGCGCGTCGAGGGTGTCTGCGGGGGCCGGCGGCGGAGTGGTGAGATCGATGGTCGGCAACGTTGGTCCTCGGGTCAGGTGGTGCGGAGACCGGGCAGGTCGACGGTCAACCAGTCCTTGTGGCCGCTGGGTGGAGGGTCGAAGCCGGCCAGGGATCGGTCGTCGGCGTCGGGCAGAGTGTGCACGCCCGAGTCGGCTCGGCTCTCGTTGCCTGCCTCGATGCGGGCGATCCGGGTGCGGGCGTCCGCGACCAGCGCGGTGACCTTCCGCTCGCTGTCCGCGATCGCCTCCTGCACGCGGGCGACCTCGTGGGCGTGCCGCTCGAGGGAATCCGCGGCAGTGTCGTGCTGCGCGGCGGCCGCGCGGAGGTGGGTGGCCCGGTCGCGGATCCGATGTCGCATCGACTCCGCGGCCCGGCCGCTCCAGCCGAGCGCCTCGGTGCGGGCTACCAGCTGGTCGGCCAGCGCCCGGATGTCGGCACCCTGCTCCCGCAGCTCGCCAACACGCCTGAGCATCACGTCGGTGTCGCCGTACATCGTCCGATCGCGCCTATCCGTCGTGTGTCGTGTGGTGTCGCGGACCGCCTACCCGTGACGAGCGGTCGCGAAACACGTTATCCATCGTGACGTGCACGCAGCACGGTGCGTCGCCGTCGAGAGGAGCCCGGAGAGCATGAGGACGAGTGCCTCGCGTGTGACGTCCATTTCCGTTTGGCGTGCTCAGCGTGCGTGCATCGCGAGACGGAGGAGCACCGGGCTGGCGGGTCAGTTCAAGCGACGACAACGAAGCGAGGTGCGTGCGATGTGTGCGCGAAGCGCAAAGGAACTGTGCACGCGGCGCACGTGGATGCGGCGTGCGGCGGCCGGCGTGGTCGGGGTTGCTCTGGCCGTGACGGCTGGGGGAGTGTCTCCGGCGGCCGCTGCTGAGGACGAGGACGTGCGCCGCGTGGTGTTCGTCGGCAACAACTGGGACGGCACCGCCCACGTGCTCGCGCCGGGCAGCCTGCGGCGGATCGGCACCATCGACGTGGTGCCCGACTACGACGAGCGGCTCCGCGAGATCATGCTCGACCCCTACCGGCTGGCGTACTTCCTGGCGATCCGGACCATGATCGGTGAGGGCCACGACCAGCTGGTCGACGACATGTACTCCTCCAACGACGGCAAGCTGGTCGTGATCTCGCGACCCTCCTTCGCCGACGTGGTGGCGATCAGCCTGAAGACGAAGAAGATCGTCTGGCGCTTCCAGGTGTCGGGCGTGCGCTCGGACCACATGGCGGTGTCGCCGGACGGCCGCCACGTGGTCGTCAGCGCCTCGACCGGCAACGTCGCGCACGTGCTGCGGATCGCGGACGGCAAGGAGGTCGGTCGCTTCAGGTCCGGCGACTCGCCGCACGAGAGCATCTACATCGACGGCGGGAGGCGGATCCTGCACGCCAGCATCGGCAGCGTCTACAGCCCGCTCGACCGGCCCGGGGTGCCGGACCCGCTCGAGGGTGAGCGCGTGCTGCAGATCGTGAACGCGGAGACGCTCGAGGTCGAGCGCCGCTACAACCTGCGCAAGGCGCTCGACGAGCGCGGACTGAAGGACTTCAGCACCGCCGTCCGCCCGATGACCCTGTCGCCCGACGAGAAGAAGATCTACCTCCAGGTGTCGTTCTTCCACGGCTACCTCGAGATGGACCGCAGGACCGGCAGGATCACCCGCGTCACGCGGCTGCCGAACCTGGTGCCGAACGTGCCGCGGGAGCTGTACGTGCTCGACTCCGCCCACCACGGGATCGCCGCCGATCCCACGGGCCGCAAGATCTGCGTGGCCGGCACCATGTCCGACTACGCCGCGGTGGTCAACGTCAAGACCTCGCGCCCGAAGCCGCTGGTCAAGGGCGGGAAGAAGCCCTACTGGGTCACCCCGTCGTGGGACGGCCAGCACTGCCTGATCTCGTGGAGCGGGTCGGACAAGATCTCCAAGATCTCCTACCGGACCGGCACGGTCGTGCGGAGCCAGGCGGTCGGCTACCACCCGCAGCGGATCCGCAACGGCTTCCTACGCGAGGCGTACGCCGCCGGGCTGGGGGTCGCCGATCCCCACTAGCGGCCGGTGATCGCGAGCAGATCCTGGTGGGTCTCCTCGTCGGCCGCGACCAGTAGTCCCGGGGCGCCGGACTCCAGTGGCCGCCCGTCCAGGGTGGTGACCACGCAGCCCGCAGCGCGACAGACCGCGACCGGCGCCGCGAAGTGCACGTTGTCACGCATGTCGCCGCCGATCAGGTAACCCGCACGCCGGCCCGAAGCGACCCAGGTCGCCGCCAGGCTGGTCGAGACGGCCATCGTCCGGAACCCGGCGTCGGCCAGCGGCACCACGAGCCCGGCGGCCCACGCGGGGTCACCACCCAGGTCGACGTCGACGAGAGAGCTGGTCGTCGCGGGTGCGAGCGGCGTGTCCGCGCCGTTGCGGCGGAGGTACGCAGCAGTGCCGTCGGTCCAGGACACCTCGTCCGCGAACGGCTCCGCCACCGCGGCCGCCACCACCTCCGCTCCGACCCGGAGGGCGACGTTGACCCCCACCAGTGGGGTCCGGGCGGCGAAGTTGAGGGTGCCGCAGAGCGGGTCGACCAGCCAGGTGCGCTCGGCCGCGGCGTCGCCGAGCAGCCCGGCCTCCTCGCCGAGAAACGCGTCGTCGGGGTAGGCCGTGCGGACGACGTCGAGGATCGCCTCCTCGGCCTCCAGGTCGGTCTCGGTGACGAAGTCGATGCCCAGCTTCAACGTGCGGTTGCCCGGTCGGTCGAAGCGGGCGCGGACCACGTCGGCCCCGGCCTCGGCGGCGGCGATCGCGACCTCGGCGTCGATGATCGTCACGGCGCGAGCACCGGACGGAGACGGGTCAGCGCCTCGTCGATCTCCGCCTCGGGTCCGGCGAAGCTGAACCGGATGAACCGCCCGCCGTCGACGGTGTCGAAGTCGACGCCGGTCGCGACCGCGACGCCGGTGCGGGCCAGCAGGTCGTGGGCGAAGGCCATCGAGTCGTCGGTGAGGTGGCCGATGTCGGCGTACGCGTAGAACGCCCCGTCGGCCGGGGCCAGCCGGGTGACCCCGAGCTCGGCGAGACCGTCAAGGAGCAGCCGCCGGTTGCCGGCGTAGCGGCGCACGTGGTTGTCGAGCTCGGCGTACGTCGCCTCTTCGAACGCCGCCAGGCACGCGCGCTGGGCGAGCACGGGCGGGCAGATCGTGAAGTTGCCGGTGAGCACGTCGACGGCGCGGCGCAGGCGGTCGGGCACCAGCATCCAGCCGATCCGCCACCCGGTCATCGAGAAGTACTTGGAGAAGCTCGCGAAGACGACGGCCTCGCGGCTGGTCTCCCAGGCCGAGCGGGCCAG
>JALZCZ010000100.1 GCA_030862825.1 Actinomycetota bacterium
GCGCTACCCCGAGCCCGAGCCGGTGCCGGTGCCCGAGGAGTGGGGTGGCTACGTCGTCCGGCCGGACGCCGTCGAGTTCTGGCAGGGCCGCCCCGGCCGGATGCACGACCGGCTCGCCTACACCCGCTCCGCCTCCGGCTGGACCATCGAGCGCCTGGCGCCGTAGCCCGGGGTAGTCCCGGACGAAATCGTCGTGGAAACGGCGTGTCGACCCGCAGTTCGTCAGGGACTACCCCGACTCTCATTGTGAGTGAGTGCTCACTCATTTAAGATCGGGGGGTGACGAAAAGGGAGCGGGCCCGGCCGATGGCGCCCGCGGCGCGGCGCGAAGAGCTGGTCTCCGCCACCCGGTCGCTGCTGATGGAGCACGGGCGGGCGACCACGACCCGGTTGATCGCGGAGGCGGCCGGCGTCGCGGAGGGCACGATCTTCCGGATCTTCCCGACCAAGGAGGAGCTCTTCGACGCGGTGCTGGAGGCCGAGTTCGACCCGGAACCGTTCCTTGCGGAGATCCGGGCCATCGATCTCGACCTCCCGCTGCGGGAGCGGTTGGTGACCGCCACCGGACTGCTGCAACGCCGGTTCATCGGGATCTTCCAGCTGATGACCGCGCTGGCGCTGCCCCGACCGCCCGAGCGCTTCCAGACCCCGGAGGTGCGGAAGCGGCTGGCGGAGGAGGGGCTGGAGCGCGTGCTCGGGGCCGACGCCGAGCTGTTCCGCATACCTCCCGAGGAGGTGGTGCGCCTGCTGCGGCTGCTCACGTTCTCCGGCAGCCACCCGCACATCTCCGACCAGCGCCCGATGCGGCCCGACGAGATCGTCGACGTCATCCTGCACGGGACGCTGCGTCGGAGCCCGCGCCCCGGACGGGCCGACGGAGAGGAGGAGAGCTGATGCTTCTGCACCTGCTGCGCACCCACCTCGCGCCGTACAAGCCCTGGCTGAGCGTGATCGTGGTCCTCCAGCTCACCTCGACCGTGGCGATGCTCTACCTGCCCAGCCTCAACGCCGACATCATCGACAACGGCGTGGCCACCGGCGACACCGACTACATCATGCGGCTCGGCGCGGTCATGCTCGCGGTCTCGCTGGTCCAGATCCTCTGCTCGGTCGTAGCGGTGTGGTTCGCGGCGCGTACGGCGATGGCGTTCGGCCGCGACCTGCGCAGCGCGGTGTTTCGCACGGTGTCGTCGTTCTCCGGGCGCGAGGTCGCGGCGTTCGGGGCACCGTCACTGATCACCCGCAGCACCAACGACATCCAGCAGGTCCAGATGCTCACGCTGATGACCTGCACGATGGCCGTCTCGGTGCCGATCATGATGGTCGGCGGAGTCCTGATGGCGATGCGCGAGGACTTCGGCCTGTCCTGGCTGCTGGCGGTCGTGGTGCCGGCCCTCTTCCTGTGCGTCGGCCTCGTCGTCTCGCAGATGGTGCCGAGCTTCCGGCTGGTCCAGGAGCGGATCGACGAGGTCAACCGGGTGCTGCGCGAGCAGATCACCGGCATCCGCGTGGTTCGGGCGTTCGTGCGGGAGCCGCTGGAGACCAAGCGCTTCGCCATGGCCAACGACGAGCTCACGGAGGTGTCGGTGCGGGCAGGTCGCTGGATGGCGACGATGTTCCCGCTCGTGCTGCTGGTCGTGAACATCTCCAGCGTCGCCGTGATCTGGTTCGGCGGGCAGCGCGTTGACGCGGGATCGATGCAGGTGGGGGCGCTCACGGCGTTCCTGAGCTACCTGATGCAGATCCTGATGTCGGTGATGATGGGCACCTTCATGCTGATGATGATCCCGCGGTCATCGGTCTGCGCCGACCGGATCGCGGAGGTGCTCGACACCGACTCGTCCGTCATGCCGCCGGCCGAGCCGAGGGCCCCTGAGCCGGTCCGTGGCCACCTCGACCTGTGCGGGGTCGCCTTCACCTACCCCGGTGCCGAGCAGCCGGTGCTGCAGGACGTGACCTTCTCGGCCCGTCCCGGCCAGACGGTCGCGGTGATCGGGTCGACCGGCGCCGGCAAGAGCACGCTGGTCAACCTGGTGCCGCGGCTCTTCGACGCGACGGCGGGTGAGGTGCGGGTCGACGGCGTCGACGTACGCCGTCTGGAGCCGGATGCGCTGTGGTCGCGGATCGGGCTGGTGCCGCAGCAGGCGTTCCTGTTCACCGGCACCGTCGCCAGCAACCTGCGGCACGGCAAGCCCGAGGCGACCGACGACGAGCTGTGGCGGGCGCTGGAGATCGCGCAGGCGCGCGAGTTCGTCGAGGCGATGCCTGGGGGCCTGGACGCGCCGATCGTGCAGGGCGGCACCAACGTCTCCGGCGGGCAGCGGCAGCGGCTGGCGATCGCCCGAGCGCTGGTACGCCGCCCCGAGATCTATCTCTTCGACGACGCGTTCTCAGCGCTCGACCTGGCCACTGACGCGCGGCTGCGCGCGGCGCTCGCCCCCGAGACCCGCGACGCCACCGTGGTCCTGGTCGCCCAACGGGTCTCCACCATCCGCGGCGCCGACCTGATCCTGGTGATGGAGGACGGGCGGGTGGTCGGCCGCGGCACGCACCGGGAGCTGCTCGCCGACAGCCCGACGTACCAGGAGATCGTCGAGTCGCAGCTCAGTGCGGAGGAAGCGGCATGACGACCACCGCGCAGAAGCCCGGCCAGATGAAGGAGACCGAGCGCGTCGTCGCCGGCCCCGGACCCGGTCGCGGCCCGATGGGCGGCGGCATGGTGGGGCAGAAGGCGATGACCTTCGTGCCCTCGGCCAACCGGCTGGTCCGCCAGATGGCGCCCGAGCGCGTCAAGGCGATCGCCGTCGTCGTGCTGGCGGTGGTCAGCGTGACCCTGATGGCGTTCGGGCCGCGGCTGCTCGGGCACGCGACCGACCTGATCTTCGACGGCTACCTGGAGCAGCGGCCGATCGACTTCGACGCGGTCCGCGGCGTGCTGCTCGGCGTGCTGGCGATCTACGTCGGCGCCTCGGTGCTCGGCTGGCTGCAGGGCTATCTGCTCAACGACGTGGTGCAGGGCACCGTCCGGCGGATGCGCGGCGACGTCGAGGACAAAGTCAACGCGCTGCCGCTGGAGTACTTCGACCGCCAGCCCCGCGGAGAACTTCTGAGCCGCGTCACCAACGACATCGACAACATCTCACAGACCCTGCAGCAGACGATGAGCCAGCTGCTCACCTCACTGATGACCGTGGTGGCCGTGCTCGCGATGATGTTCTGGATCTCGCCGGTGCTCGCCCTGATCGCACTGGTCTCCGTGCCGGTCTCGATGTTCGTCACCGGCAAGATCATGAGTCGGTCGCAGAGCCAGTTCATCGCTCAGTGGCGCCGCACAGGCAAGCTCAACGCGCACATCGAGGAGACCTTCTCCGGACACGCCCTGGTCACGGTGTTCGGGCGCCAGGAGGAGACCCAGCGGACCTTCGAGGAGCAGAACGACGAGCTGTACGACGCGTCGTTCCGGGCGCAGTTCGTCAGCGGTCTGATCATGCCGGTGATGATGTTCATCGGGAACCTCAACTACGTCGTGATCGCCGTCGTCGGCGGCCTCCGGGTCACCAACGGCACCCTGTCGCTGGGTGAGGTGCAGGCCTTCATCCAGTACACCCGGCAGTTCACCCAGCCGCTGACCACAGTGGCCTCGATGACCAACCTTCTGCAGTCCGGTGTCGCCTCGGCGGAGCGGGTCTTCGAGCTGCTCGATGCCGACGAACAGTGGAAGGACGTTCAGGCCGCACAGGGTCAGGTGGTCGAGCCGCGCGAGGGACGTGCGCGTGTCGAGACCCGGCATGGCGAGGTTGCGTTCGAGCACGTCTCGTTCTCCTACGACCCCGACCGTCCGCTGATCGAGGACCTGTCGATGGTCGCGCGGCCGGGCCAGACCGTGGCCATCGTCGGGCCGACCGGTGCCGGCAAGACCACGCTGGTCAACCTGGTGATGCGCTTCTACGAGCTCGACGCCGGAAGGATCACCCTCGACGGGATCGACATCGCGGCGATGCCGCGGGCCGCGCTGCGCTCGCAGATCGGCATGGTGCTCCAGGACACCTGGCTCTTCGCGGGCACGATTCGCGACAACATCGCCTACGGGCGGCCCGACGCCACCGAGGACGAGATCCTCGAGGCAGCGCGGGCGACGTTCGTGGACCGGTTCGTGCACTCGCTGCCGGGCGGCTACGACACGGTCGTCGACGAGGACGGCGGCAACCTCTCCGCGGGGGAGCGGCAGCTGGTCACGATCGCCCGGGCGTTCCTGTCCGATCCGGCGCTGCTGATCCTCGACGAGGCGACCTCGTCGGTCGACACCCGCACCGAGCTCCTGCTGCAGCACGCGATGGCGGCCCTGCGCACCGACCGGACGTCGTTCGTGATCGCGCACCGGCTGTCCACGATCCGCGACGCCGACCTGATCCTGGTGATGGAGGAGGGCCGGATCGTCGAGCAGGGCACCCACGCCTCGCTGCTCGAGTCCGACGGCGCCTACGCCCGGCTCTACAACGCGCAGTTCGTGGCTGGCGCCGTCGCCTGAGGAGGGAGCGGATCTCGAGACGGGTCGCTCGGCTTCTCACCGCGTTCGGCCCTGAGCCGAGCCCTCCTCGATCCTTCGTCCTGGTCTCGGTCCTCGCACGCTCGGGACCGAGGGACTCGAAAACCCTTGGCGTGGTTTGGGGGGACGGCTTACCTTTGTCGGACACGGGAAAGGAGGTGGTCCGAAGAATGAATTCTTATAGGACGCGTGAGGTGGCTGCCCGCTAGCAGCCCAGCAACACTCGGACGGAACCGTTCGTGTGGCTGCTGGTGAATTCCAAGCGGCTACCCGACCCGCAGGTGATCCGGGACCACGTCCCCCGGAGCGGCACTTCCTTCAACCGGCTCAGCCCGGCCAGGGGTGTCACGCCTGCGGGTCGTCCTATGTCCGGAGCTCTCGCCACGAAGGTTGCCATCCGCAACCATTCGGAATAAGGTTGCCCACAGCAACTTTCTACCGAGTGTGAATCGAGCCGATGTGACCGAGGTGCCGACTGCGGAGCAGTCCGGGCAGATGACCCACCGCGAGGTGATGAGCGCGCTGAGCGGACTGTTGCTCGCGATGTTCGTCGCCATGCTCTCCAGCACGGTGGTCACCAACGCCCTTCCCCGGATCATCACCGACCTCGAGGGCAGCCAGACCGGCTATACCTGGGTGGTCGTCGCGACCCTGCTGGCGATGACCGCGAGCACCCCCGTCTGGGGCAAGCTCGCCGACCTCTTCAGCAAGAAGCTCCTCGTGCAGAGCGCCCTGGTGATCTACTCGGTCGGCTCGCTGGTCGCCGCGTTCGCCCAGAACATGGAGGTGCTGATCGGCGCCCGGGTGATCCAGGGCCTCGGCGTCGGCGGCCTCACCGCTCTGGTGCAGGTCGTGATCGCGAGCATGGTCAGCCCGCGTGAGCGCGGCCGCTACTCCGGCTACATCGGCGCCGTGTTCGCCCTGGCCACGGTCAGCGGCCCCCTCATCGGCGGCCTGATCGTCGATTCGCCCCTCGGCTGGCGCGGCTGCTTCTTCGTCGGCCTGCCCGTCGCGGCGCTCGCGTTCGGCGTACTCCAGGCCAAGCTCCACCTGCCCGTGGTCAAACGTCCGGTGCACATCGACTACGTCGGCGCGACCGCGATCATCGCGGGCGTGAGCATCCTCCTGGTCTGGGTGTCGCTGGCAGGCCAGCAGTTCGAGTGGGCCTCCCGCACGACCGCGTTGCTGGTGGCTTCGGGGGTCGTCGTGATCGCCGCCGCCGTGTACGTCGAGGCGCGGGTGGCCGTCGAACCCGTGATCCCGCTCCGGCTGTTCGCCGACCGGACGACGGCCCTGGCGACGCTCGCCTCGGTGCTGATCGGCGTCGCGATGTTCGGCGCCACCGTCTACCTCAGCCAGTACTTCCAGCTCGCGCGGGGCATGACTCCCACCGAGGCCGGCCTGATGTCGGTCGCGATGGTCGGTGGCCTGCTGGTCTCGAGCATCGTCAGCGGCCGGGTCATCACCAGCACGGGCTACTGGAAGAGGTGGCTGGTGGGAGGCATGGTGCTGGTGATCACCGGGCTGGCCCTGCTCAGCACCATCGACGACACGACCGACCTCGTGGCGGTCGGCGGGTTCATGGCCCTGCTCGGGCTGGGCCTCGGCGCCACCATGCAGAACCTGGTGCTGGCCGTGCAGAACAACACCGCCCAGTCCGACATGGGCGCAGCGAGCTCGGTCGTGGCATTCTTCCGGTCCATGGGCGGTTCGATCGGCGTCTCGGTGCTCGGAGCCATCCTCAGCAGCCGGGTCGCGACCAGCGTCGCGGAGACCACGGGCGGCGCGGTGGACCACGAGAGCCACGCGATCCCCGACCTGAGCACTCTCCCCGTTCGGGCCCGGGCGGTCTTCGAGCACGCCTTCGGTGAGGCGACCGGCCACATCTTCCTGGTGGCCACGCCGTTAGCGGCCGTGGCCCTGATCGCCATCCTGTTCATCCGCGAGGTCCCGCTGCGCACCACGCTCGACAAGAGCGACGAGCACGAGCCGGTCCCAACGGACGCCGTCGGGCTGGAGGCCCGATGAGCGAGTCGCGGGCGGAGTCGCTGCGGCTGCTCGAGCAGGAGGTGGGCGTGCTGATCCGCCGGGTCAAGCGCGTGATCGGCATCCGCGCGCGGGCCGTGCACGAGTCGCTGCAGCCGGCGGCGTACCTGATGCTGGGCTACGTCGCCGAGTTCGGCCCGATCCGGGCCTCGGCGATGGCGGAGATCTTCGACGTCGACAAGGGCGCGATCAGCCGGCAGGTGCAGCACCTGATCGACCTGGGCCTGATCGAGAAGGCCCCCGACCCCGCCGACGGACGGGCGACGCTGCTCTCGACCACGGACGAGGCGGTCCGTCGGATGCAGGACGTCGCCGCACACCGCAGGAGGTGGCTCGACGAACAGCTCGGCGACTGGTCGGACGAGGAGCTCGCGGGATTCGTCCGCGAGCTGGGGCGCTACAACGCCGCGCTCAGCCAGCCGGACCCGCCGCTCACCAGCTGAGCCTCCGGGTCAGGCGAACGCCCTCGGGTCGATCGCGAACCACACGTGCTCGGCGACGCCGACCAGGTCGCCGCGGCCGTCGTAGATCGAGGCCGACGTGTGCTCCTTGCGCCCGTCTGCGGAACGGGCCAGCCCCACGACCACGTGCTCCTCGCCCACCACCGGGAGCGAGGTGACCCGCGCCGTCATCCGGCCGAGCACCATCATCCGTTCGGCCATGTCGGCGGCCCAGGCGCCCACGCAGTCCAGCGCCGCCCAGGTGACCGGCAGCGAGACCCGGCGCTGGGCACCGGAGTACTCGTGCCAGTCCTCGGAGAGCGACTCGTGGGGAGTCCAGGTCGCGGCGGCACGCACCAGGTCGCCCTGGTCGGACACCTGCCCCGGAAAGATGCGGAGCCCATCGCCTGCCTCGCGGCCGGTGCCGCAGGCGAAGCACTGAGGGAAGGGGTGGCCGTCGAGGCCGGGGTATCCCGCCTCCGCGGAACGCGCCTCGTCTGCTGGCACGGGCTCGACCCGCACCGGTTCGGTGGCCGCTGGCTCGGCCTCGAGCACCGTGGCGCCGTCCGCCGTGGCGACCAGCCCGTTACCGACGGTGGCCACGTCCATCGGGGTCTCGAGAGGCGGCGGGCGCCGGAGCGTCACCGTGACGGCGGACCCGTGCGCCGGGTCGAGGAGCGCCGCTATGGCGCCCGCCGACCAGCCGCCGTTGCCCGAGGACGTCGGTCCCCGGAACCGGGTCGGCACCACCAGCTCGGTCACCGCCTCGTCTCGTGCTCGGATCTGCTCGTCGCCCATGAGGCCACCCTCCCACGGCGACCGGATGTCGCCCACCGTCCGGCTTCCGCCCCGCGGACGACCCATGGGTAAGAATGGGCGGGTGAGCGACCTCATCGACACCACCGAGATGTACCTCCGGACCATCTATGAGCTGGTCGAGGAGGGCATCGTGCCGCTCCGTGCGCGGATCGCCGAGCGGCTGCACCAGAGCGGCCCGACCGTCTCGCAGACCGTGGCCCGGATGGAGCGCGACGGCCTGGTCACCGTCGAGGGCGACCGCCATCTCGAGCTCACCGAGGAGGGGCTGCGCCTGGCCACCCGGGTGATGCGCAAGCACCGGCTGGCGGAACGACTGCTCACCGACGTGATCGGCCTCGACTGGGAGCTGGTGCACGACGAGGCGTGTCGCTGGGAGCACGTCATGTCCGAGACCGTTGAGCGCCGGCTGCTGGACCTGCTCGACCACCCCACGGAGTCGCCGTACGGCAACCCGATCCCGGGCCTCGACGAACTGGGGGAGAGCGAGGTCGGCGAGGAGTTCATGTTCGGCGTCGAGTCGCTGTCGAAGGCGGCGACCGACGTCGAGGGCCGGGTGCTGGTGCGCCGGATCTCCGAGGAGATGCAGAAGGACGAGCTGCTGATGAGCGCCATGCGCCGCGTCGGCGCCCTGCCCGACAAGACGGTCACGGTGATCGCGACGTCCGAGGGTGTGCTGGTCGGGTCCGGTGGCGAGACGGCCGAGATCGTGCCCGAGGCGGCTGACCACATCTTCGTTCGGCGGATGTGAGGCGGCTCTGGGCCGCGGGTTTCCCCGGTGCGCCGGGGAAACTGGCACTTCTCGGCCGAAACTTCCCCTGAGAAGTGCAGGTTTCCCCGGTCAGCCGGGGATCCCTGTGACAGGAGAGGCCACTGAGGCCAGCTCGTTGAGGAACTCCGAGCACCCCGCCTCCACCTTGTACGTCGCCAGGTCGTCGCCGCGGGTGGCGCCCCGGTTGACGATCGCCACCGGGGTGCCTGCCTTTGCGGCGCGGCGCACGAACCGGAAGCCGCTCATCACGGTCAGGCTCGAGCCGACGACGAGCAGCGCACCGCCCGAGGCCGCGAGGGCGTCGACGGCCGTGTAGCAGCGCTCGACGCGGGTCGGGGGGACGTTCTCGCCGAAGAACACCACGTCCGGCTTCAGCACGCCCCCGCAGGAGTCGCAGGCCGGCACCACGAAGTCACGGGTGTCGTCGAGCTCGACGTCGCCGTCGGGGCGCACCTCGACCGCCGCGTGCCGCGTCTCCCAGCCGGGGTTGTGCGCGGCGAGCCGCTCGTGCAGCGCCGCCCGCGACGACGTACGCCGGCAACGCAGGCAGACCACGTCGGCGATCCGTCCGTGCAGGGCCACCAAGCGGCGGGAGCCCGCGGCCTCGTGCAGACCGTCGACGTTCTGGGTGATCAGCAGCTCCGGGTCGAGCCGCGCGAGCGCGAAGTGACCGGCATTGGGCGAGGCCTGTTTCATCCGACCCCAACCGAGGTGACTACGCGCCCAGTAGCGCTGCTGAGCTGCGGGCCCGGACACGAAGTCCTGGTAGGTCATCGGCATCCGCGACGGCGAGCCGGGGCCGCGGTAGTCGGGGATGCCGGAGTCGGTGGAGAGACCGGCGCCGGTGAGCACGACCAGCGGCCGGCCGGTCAGCAGCTCGAGCGCGGCCTCGGTCAACTGGCGTACCGCGCCGCCGAGCGTGCCCGCCGCTTCTCCGCCTCGACCTCGCGGTTCTTGGGCGGTGCGGTGGTCACCAGGTCCTCGAGGAGGTGCTGGGTGATGTGGGCGATCTCCTGCACGGCCTGGTCGAAGACGGCCTGGTTGGCCTGCGACGGCTTGGTCATCCCGCTGACCTTGCGCACGTACTGCAGCGCGGCTGAGGTGACCTCGTCGCGGGTCGCCGGCGGGTCGAAGTTGTTGAGGGGTCGGATATTGCGGCACATGCCCCCCAGATTACGTCGGTCAACGACCGTCGATGTCGAAGAACCCCGCGTCGTCACCGGTGCTCAGCACCACCCGCCCGTCGGGCAGCGGCACCAGGCGCACGTCGGCGATCTCGTCGCCGTACTCCGCCTCCACCATCCGGTTGGTCATCGCCCCGTCCTTCAGGGACAGCACGGAGACCCAGCCGGTGCGGCCGCGCCATCCCTTCGAGATCACGGTCAGCGCGGTCCGCTCCGACGGGAGCCAGGTGAACTGCCGCGGGTCGGTGCCCGCCCGTGCCTCGGTGCCGTTGGCGTAGCTGACCACCGCCTTGCGCCGCGGGTCGGTCAGGTCGGTGACCTTGAAGAGACCCGCCTGCGCACCCCAGCCGCCGCGGACGCCAGTCGGGCCCTGGCCGATGCCGATCAGGCGCCGCGGGCCGACGGGGTGCAGGTACGACGAGAAGCCCGGGATCTTCAGCTCGCCCAACAGCTGCGGAGCCGCCGGGTCGGTGAGGTCGAGGGTGTAGAGCGGGTCGATCTGGCGGAACGTCACCACGATCGCGAGCCCGTCCAGCCATCGCACGGACTGGATGTCCTCGTTGACACCCAGCTTGTCGAGCCGCCCGACCTCGGCCAGCTCGTCGCCGACGCGCTGCATCGTCACGATCGAGTTGAAGTTGCCGGTGCGCTCGGTCGGGCTGACCGCGAGCCGCAGCGTGTCGTCGTACTCGTCCATCGCCCAGCGGTCGCGGATCATGCCGTCGACCTCTCCGGCGCCGACGTACGACGTGCCGGTGGCGGTGAGCTCGAAGTCGAAGAGATGCGTCGTGCCCGCCTCTTCGTTGGTCGTGGTCGTCGGGCTGGCCAGCGGGCAGAGGTCGAAGCAGCCGCCCCAGCTGGTGGGCGAGGCGCCGAGGTAGAGGTGGTCCGCGGAGGCGTAGGCCAGCGGGGCGCTGGCCGCGAGGGCGGTGACGTCCCAGCTCGTGGGGTCGGCGGCGTCGAAGCCGACCACGCTCATCGTGTCGAGGCCGAGGTCCGCCTTGGGCACCGCGACGTCCTCGCACTCCGCGAGCCTCTTGTCGGTGCCGCCGTCGACGGAGCCGGTGGGCAACCAGTCGGAAATGGTGGTCGTGCGCACCAGCTCCTCGTTGCGTCGCAGTGCATCCTTCCAGTGCAGCCCACCACGGCGGGTGTTGCCGGGCATCACGAAGTCGAGGTCCGGCAGGCCCGCCGAGGCGATCAGCCGGACCGCGTCGCCATGCTGCCGGGCGCTGACCAGCGACGAGTCGAAGTCGACGGTGCTGGTCACCTCGGGCTTCGCCGGGTCGGACACGTCGACGCTCACCACGCGGGTCATCGGCGAGGGGGCCTTGTAGTAGCTCCGCATCCGCTTGTCCTGGCTGCCGTCGTTGCCGATCGCGACCACGGCGTCGTCGGCGAGCAGGATCTCGGCGTCCTCGAGGTCCCCGAGATCGAGGTCCGAGAGCCGCTCGGTCTCCGTCCCGCTGACGTCGTATGCCGACAGGGTGCCGTCCTCGATCCGGAACAGCCGCTCGCCGTCGGTCTTGACCACATCCGGCTCGTCGACGTTCTGCTCCTGGACGTTGGTGCCGGTGTCGCTCGACTCGACCCGCTGCGACACCGGTGCGTCGGCCGCGCTGTAGGCGGAGCTGAGCTGGTCGACCGCACCGGCGGCGGTCTCCAAGAAGTTCGTGCTCCGGTTCGTCGGCCCCCGCTGGGCCATCTCGAGCACGATTCCGTCGCGCAGGCCGTAGTGCGGCGAACCCCAGCCGTACGGACCGACCAGCGCGACCCCGCGCTCGACGTAGTAGTCGAGCAGCGCGTCGCACGACTCGCCGGCCATCAGCTCGCCGTGGAACGCCGCCGCGTCCGACCCGTCTGCCCCGTCGTCACCGGGCGGCGTCGCCGCCGGGGGGTTCGCCGGGGGACCGGAGACGTAGGTGCCGACCACGAAGGCCCCGCCGATCGCGGCCAGGGCGGCCACGGACGACAACGGACGCAGCAGCCGGCGCCGCGAGCGGCGCGGCCGAGACGCGGCCCGAGCCGCGCGCAGGATCTGGGCGGTCGGCGCGGGGGCGACCGGCAGGTCGTCCCAGAGGTTCTCGAGGTCAGTCATGTCCGTGTCCTTCGGAGACGTCCGCGAGATGGCGGTCGGTTGAGAGCTGGGCGAGGGCCCGCGACAGGCGGCTCTTGACCGTCCCCGGGGGGACGCCGAGCACCTCGGCGGTCTGCGCCTCGGACAGGTGGGCGAAGTAGCGCAGCACCACCACGTCACGGTTGACCTTGCTGAGCTTGCTCATCGCGCGGTGGATGGCGTCGGTGGTGTCGACCTCGGCCGTGGCGTCGCGCATGCTCTGGTCCGGCACCGACTCGGTGGCCCGCTCCCGCCACCACTGGCGGCGGTGCGTGTCGCGCAGGGCGTTGATCAGCATCTTGTAGACGTAGGCGTCGCGGTTGTCGGCGGCCGAGACCCGCGCCCATGCCTGGTAGCACTTGACCAGCGTCGTCTGCGCCAGGTCCTCGGCGTCGGCCAGCGAGCAGCCCAGGAAGACGGCGGAGCGCACGAGCGTGCCCCAGTTGTCGTCGGCGTACGCCGCGAACTCTGCCTCGTGGTCCATGACTCCCCTGATCGTGCCTGTCATGGGTACGACGCGGGTCTGGAACGCATCGGTTCCATGGAAAACCGATCTGCGAGCATGTGGGCCATGGCCGAGCACGAGACGTCCCGTCCCTACGACCTGGTGCTCTTCGGCGCAACCGGCTTCACGGGCGCACTCACCGCCGACTACCTCGCCCGCAACGGCCCGCAGGGGATGAAGTGGGCCCTGGTCGGCCGCAACCGCGACAAGCTCGAGACGATCCGCGCACGGCTGGCCGACATCGACGCCCGCTTCGCCGACCTCGACCTCCTGATCGCCGACGCCGGCGACCCGACCACGCTGGCCGACGTCGCCGCGAAGGCCCGGGTCGTGATCACCACGGTCGGCCCCTATCTCCACCACGGCGAGCCGCTGGTGGCCGCGTGCGCCGAGGCCGGCACCGACTACGTCGACCTGACCGGCGAGCCGGAGTTCGTGGACCGGATGTACGTCGCCCACCACGCCACCGCCGAGCGCACCGGCGCCCGGATCGTGCACGCCTGCGGGTTCGACTCGATCCCGCACGACCTCGGCGCGCTCTTCACCGTGCAGCAGCTCAAGGCGTCCGGGCCGGTGACGGTGCGTGGGGTGGTCCGGGCCAGCGGCATGTTCTCCGGCGGCACCTTCCACTCGGCTATGAATGCGATGTCGCGCCCCCGCCAGATGAAGGA
>JALZCZ010000108.1 GCA_030862825.1 Actinomycetota bacterium
GCGTACAGGTCCAGGAAGCGGAGCCCGTGCAGCGAGCCGCACCACGCCTCGATCGCCGAGAACAGCGCCTCGCGCACCCGGTCGCTGGTCGGGCGGGTGGCATCGCCACGTGGGGTGGCGATCCGGCGCCCGCCGGCGGTGCCGCCGATGATGCGGGTCACGCCACGCTCACGAGCGGGGCACCCAGCGGGCTCATGACTTCTCCATGAAGTCGGACTGCTGCGACAGCTCCATCGCCGTCACCTGCTCGGCCACCAGCGGCACCGACAGCAGGCCGGGATCCTGGTCGAGCAGGTCCTCCGCGGCCGCGCGGGCGGCGATGATCGTCTTCTCGTCACGCAGCACGCGGAGGTTCTCCAGACCGGACCGGAAGCCCGACTGCGATTTGCCGAGCACGTCACCCTCGCGGCGCTGCTCGAGGTCGACCCGGCTCAGCTCGAAACCGTCGGTGGTGGCGGCGACTGCCGCGATGCGCTCGCGGGCGGGTGTCTCGAAAGCCGCCTTCGAGACCAGCAGGCACAGGCCCGGATGGCCGCCGCGGCCGATCCGGCCACGCAGCTGGTGGAGCTGGGAGACGCCGAAGCGGTCGGCGTCGAGGAGCACCATCGCGGTCGCGTTGGGCACGTCGACGCCCACCTCGATCACGGTGGTCGCGACCAGCACGTCGATCTCGCCGGCGGCGTACGCCCGCATGGTCGCCTCCTTCTCGTCGGCCGGCAGCTTGCCGTGCAGCCGGGCGACGCGGAGCCCGGAGAGCGGCCCCTCCGCCAGCTCGACGACGACGTCGTCGACCGCGGCGAGCGACTCCTTCGGACGCGGGACCTCCTCACCCTCGGGGTCGAGGTCGACCTGGTCGGTCTCGCCCTGCTCGAGCTCGTCGCCGCTGATCCGGGGGCACACGACGTAGGCCTGGTGGCCCTTCTCGACCTCTTCGCGGACCCGCTCCCAGACCCGCTGGATCCAGGACGGGTGGTCGAGGAGGTTCACCACGTTGGTCTGGATGGGCGCCCTGCCGGCCGGCAGCTCGGTCAGAGTGGAGGTCTCGAGGTCGCCGAAGACGGTCATCGCGACGGTGCGCGGGATCGGGGTCGCGGTCATCACCAGCACGTGGGGCGGTTCCCCCGCCTTGTCGGTGAGAGCGGCCCGCTGCTCGACGCCGAACCGGTGCTGCTCGTCGACCACGACCAGACCCAGGTCGGCGAACGTGACGCGCTCCTCGAGGAGGGCGTGGGTGCCGATCACGATGCCGGACTCGCCGCTCGCGATCTGCAGCAACGGCTCCTTGCGCTGGGCCTTGGTCATCGACCCGGTGAGCAGGGTGACGGTGGTGGCCTCGGACGCGCCACCGAGCATGCCGCCGGTGGCCAGGTCGCCCAGCATCGCGGTGATCGAGCGCAGGTGTTGCTGGGCCAGCACCTCGGTCGGCGCGAGCAGCGCGGCCTGCCCACCCGAGTCGACCGTGCGCAGCATCGCCCGCAGCGCGACGAGCGTCTTGCCGGAGCCGACCTCGCCCTGGAGGAGGCGGTTCATGGGGTGCGGCTGAGCCAGGTCGTGCTCGATCTGCTCGCCGATCTCGCGCTGCCCCGTCGTCAGCTCGAACGGCAACCGCGCGTCGAAGGCGCGGAGCAGGGCGCCGTCGCCGCCGTCGCGTGCCTGGGCGCCGAGGGCCCGCAGCTCCCGGCGGCGGCGGCCGAGCACCAGCTGGGTCACCAGCGCCTCCTCGAACCGGAACCGCCGTTGCGCGGCCGCCACCTGCTTCCAGTCGTCAGGCGCGTGGATCCAGTCGTACGCGGTATGGGCGTCGACCAGGTCGTAGGTGCCGCGGATCTCCTCGGGCATGGCTTCCGGGATGTCGAGCACGGTGCGCGCGAAGCTCACCGCGCGCTGGATGTCCCAGGTGTCGACCCCCTTGGTGAGCGGGTAGATCGGGTACAGCGACCCGATGGCCTCGGCGGCCGCGAACTCGTCGGCGCCCGCGTCGCCGAAGAGCAGCATGGTCGGGTTGGTGAGCTGCCACTCGCCCTGGAACCGGCCCGCCTGTCCGAGAAAGAGGCCGCGACGCCCCACCGGAAGCCGCTTCGCGTGCCAGGCGGACGTGTTGGCGTTCTTGGAGAAGAACGTCATCCGCAGCGACGGGCCGTCGGTCTTCAACACCGTCTCCAGGCGGTACGCCGTGCGGCCGCTGCGGCGGTCGCGGTAGGTCTTCACCTCGCTGTGCGCGATCTGGCCGACGACGGTCAGCAGCTGCCCCTCCGCCAGGTCGTCGATCCGGGTCAGCTCGCCGGTCTTGAGGTAGCGCCGCGGGAAGTGCCGCATCAGGTCGCCAACGGTCTCGAGGCCGAGCTTGTCGACGAGCTTGGTGCGCTTGCCCTTGGCGTCGCCGAGGACGGTCGCGATGGGTGAGTCGAAGGTGATCACGGGCCGCTCCGGTTACTCCACGGACAGGAGCAGCGGGTAGCGCTCCTGCCCCCCGTCGTACACCACGACATCGACATGGGGGTGCTCCTGGTCGACCCACGCGGCGGCCCGCTCGGCCAGACCGTCGTCCGACTCCCCCGCCACCAGGGTGACCAGCTCGCCGCCGCCGGCGAGCAGTCGGCCGAGGACGCCGGTGGCGACGGCGTACAGGTCATCGCCGACAACCGCGAAGTCACCCTCGATCACCCCGAGCACATCGCCCGGCTCGCAGGGCCCGGCCATGGTCATCGCCTGCTTCGCCGCGATCGTGACCCCGCCATGGCGGGCGTGGCGGGCGGTGGCGGTCATCTCCAGCACGTCCTGGTCGAAGGCGCGACCGGGCTCGTGCACGGCCATCGCGGCGAGGCCCTGCACCTGGGCCTGGGTCGGGATCACCGCGACCCGCATGTCGTGGTCGGCCTCGGCTGTGCGGGCCGCGATCTCGGCGACGCGCACCGAATCGTGGTCGTTGGGCAGGACGACGACCTCGCGAGCGCCGCAGCCGGTGATCGCCTCGAGGATCTGGCCGGTCGAGGGCCGGCGTCCCGGACCGCCGGAGACCACCACGGCGCCGGCCTCCTCGAAGAGCTTCTGGAGACCGGGCCCGGCGGCAACCGCGACGATCAGCCGTCCCTTGCGGCTGTCGGCGACCTGCGCCTCGGCCACCTGCTCCGCGAAGTGGGTCACCCGGACGCGATGCGGCCGCCCGGCCTCGATCCCGGCCTCGATGGCTGCCCCGACGTCGTCGACGTGGACGTGGACGTTCCACAGGCCGTCCTGCCCGACCACGACCAGCGAGTCACCCAGCCCGCCCAGCGTCGCGCGCAGCTCCGGGATCCGGTCGTCGGTGGCCTCGAGCAGGTACATCACCTCGTACGCCGGGCCGTCTGCCGTGAGGTCGCCGTCCGCCGCCCCGGGGGGCGCGTGCGGGATCGGTATCTGATGCTGGCCGAGGGGGCTGTGGACCGGCATCGGCCGCCGACCGGTCAGCGCGGTCTCGGCCGCATCGAGGATCACGCAGATCCCTCGGCCGCCGGCGTCCACGACGCCTGCGTCGCGCAGCACCTGCAGCTGCTCCGGTGTGTGGGCCAGCGCATCACGGGCTGCGGCAGCGGCCGTCGTGAACACGTCGCGGGCGCGAGTGCCCGGCGCCGTCGCCATGGCCTGCGCGGCCTCCGAGGCGGCCCGGCACACGGTCAGCATGGTGCCCTCGACCGGCTTCCCCACCGCGGCGTAGCTGGCCTCGGTGGCGCACCGGAGCGCGTCGGCCATGACCACCGCGTTGCGCTCGTCGGGGGTCGAGACGGCGATCCGGCGGGAGATCGCGCCCAGCATCTCGCTCAGGATCACCCCAGAGTTGCCGCGCGCGCCGAGCAGCGCCCCGCGGGCCATCGCGGCGAGGGCCGCGCTCCGATCATCGGGGGCCGATCCGTCGCGCGCATCGCGGATCGCGTCCCGTGCCGCCGAGATGGTGAGGTACATGTTGGTGCCGGTGTCGCCATCGGGCACGGGGTAGACGTTGAGCGCGTCGATCTCCTCCCGGGCGCCGGCGAGCGCGTCGGTGGCGATGTCGACGAAACGGAGCACGACGGCGAGCTGGATGCTGCCACCACGGGGTGCCTCTTCCATCGCCTGCCTCGGGTCGGAGTGCCGGAGATCTCAGGGTAGTGCGACCCTGGACCGGGCTGGTGCATCGACGCGTGCCCTGGTCTCGATGGGCTCCTGCTCGCTCGATTTCGGCGCGGGCAGGTGGTTCGGATACTCTTGCTCGGTTGCCCGCTGAGCGGGCCCCCACCCACTTTTCGAGTTTTCAGGAGTCATCGTGGCTGCCGTGTGCGACATCTGCGCGAAGAGGCCGAGCTTCGGCAACAACCGCCCGTGGTCCCGCAAGATCACCAAGCGTCGCTTCGACCCCAACATCCAGCGCGTCCGCGCCACGGTCAACGGATCCCCCAAGCGCCTCAACGTGTGCACCGGCTGCCTCAAGGCTGGCAAGGTCACCCGCTGACACCACCTCAGAACTGAGGGAGCAAGCCGAGGCCGTCACCCTGTGGGTGTCGGCCTCGTGCCTGTGTTGGGGTCCTCCGGTTTCCCCGGTTCACCGGGTAAACCATCACTTCTCAGGGGAAGCTTTCCCCGAGAAGTGACAGGTTCCCCGGTCCACCGGGGATCCCTGGGCCACCGGGACCCCGACCCACCACCATCTAGAAGTGCGTCCACCCGGGCGAGCCCTCGTACGCCGCGCCGTCGACGGTGACCGCGCCCGGGTCGCCTTCGGAGACGGCGCCCACCACGACCCAGCCGGGTGGCACTGCACCCACGTCGGGGAAGGTCGCGAGGAGGGAGTGGTCCTCGCCGCCGCCGAGGATGAACTCGAGCGGGTCCGCGCCGGTCGCAGCGCCGACAGCGACCAGGGGTTCGGGGATCTCGAAGGCGGCCCGGTGCACGTCGATGCTCACCCCCGAGTCGTCGGCGATGTGGCCGGCGTCCGCCAGCAGGCCGTCGGAGACGTCGATCATCGCGGTGGCGCCCGCCTCGGCCGCCACCAGCCCCGCGTCGTACGGCGGCTCGGGGCGTCGGTAGGCCTCCACCAGCACCCGCGGCGACCGGAAGCCGCGACCCAGCACCGCCAGGCCGCCCGCCGCCCAACCCTGGCGGCCGGTGAGGGCGAGCACGTCGCCGGGCCGCGCCCCCGAGCGCAGCACCGGCGCCTGGGTGCAGGCGCCGATCACGGTCACCGCGATCACGAGCTGGTCGGCCCGGGTCAGGTCGCCGCCCACGATGCTGGCGCCGACCAGATCGCACTCCTCCACGAAGCCGCCGGCGAACTCCATGGCCCACGCGACCGGCAGCTCGGGAGGGGCTGCGAGCCCGATGGTGAGCGAGGTCGCCCGGCCCCCCATCGCGTTGATGTCCGAGAGGTTCTGGGCGGCCGCCCGGTGACCCACGTCGGCCGCGGACGTCCAGTCGCGGCGGAAGTGGCGGCCCTCGACCATCAGGTCGGTCGACACCACGACGTGCCCGGTCCTGACCCGGAGGACGGCTGCGTCGTCGCCGGGACCGACCACCACCTGCTCGCCCTGCGGGAAGAGGCGGATCAGATCGGCGATCAGGCCGAACTCACCGATGTCGGCCAGCGTTGCGTCGGGATCGGTGGCCATTCCCCCATCCCAGCAGACGGCCCCTGTCCGGTGACCGGCACTCCCTATCGACACGCGGGCGGTCCACGGTAGTTTGGGCGCCGCCGTACCTCCGCGGGACCGATCCCACGGAGCGAAGTCGCAACGACGCGAGGGAGAGCACGAATGGTCGTCCAGGCGTACATCTTGATCCAGACCGACGTCGGCAAGGCGGCCGAGGTCGCCAAGGCGATCGCCCAGGTCAAGGGCGTCACACTCGCGGAGGACGTCACCGGGCCTTACGACGTGATCGTGCGCGCGGAGGCCCGCAACGTCGACGAGCTCGGCAAGCTGGTCGTGTCGAAGGTGCAGAACCTGGACGGCATCACGCGCACCCTCACCTGCCCCGTCGTCCACATCTGAGCCGCTGACGAGCTCCACCTATCCACTCCGACGCCCCGGGTCCGCCCGGGGCGTCGTGCTGTGCTGTCTCGGCCTGGTCGCGGTCGCCGCGCTCGCGGGCTGCGCGGACCCCGTGCGGATCGACGCGGGCGACCTCGACGGCGCCGATCTGGCGGCCTGTGAGGCGTTCCTCGACGCCCTCCCCGACGAGCTGGCCGACGAGGGCGAGCGCGAGCTGGACCCCGACAACGCTCTCGGTGCGGCGTACGGCGACCCGCCCATCGTGGTGACCTGCGTCGACGAGGTGCCCGAGGGCTTCACTGCGGACTCGGCCTGCGAGCAGGTCAACGACGTGGGCTGGTTCGTTCCCGACGACCAGGTGTCCGATCCGGACTCCGACGCGGTGCTCACCGCGATGACCCATCGCCCCTACGTGCAGCTGACCGTGCCTGCGGAGCACCGGCCCGACGGTGCGGCGGCTGCGCTGGCCGAGGTCTCGGAGCTGATCGAGGTCCACCTCGATCTCGCCGACGAGTGCCTCTAGGTCACCGCAGGCCGGTGTCGCGGGCCAGCGCGAGCTGGATCAGCCGGTCGACCAGCTGGCCGTAGTCGAGACCGGTCGCCGCCCACATCCGCGGAAACATCGACAGCGGGGTGAAGCCCGGCATGGTGTTGATCTCGTTGACCACCAGCGACCCGTCCGGCATCACGAAGAAGTCGACACGGGCCAGGCCCTCACACCCCACGGCCTCGAACGCGCGCGCCGAGAGCGACCGGATCTCGGTGGCCACGTCGTCCGACAGCTTCGCCGGCACGTCGAGCTCGGTGGCCTCCTCTGGCAGGTACTTCGCCGCGAAGTCGTAGAACTCGTGCTCCCCGGTGATCCTGATCTCCGCCGGCACGCTCGTCTCGACACCGCCGTCGGGTCCCAACCCCTGCAGCACCCCGCACTCGATCTCCCGGGCGCCCTCCGCTGCGACCTCCACGAGCACCTTGGGGTCGTGCTCCAGGGCACCGGTGACGGCACCGGCGAGCTCGGACTCGTCGTGGGCCTTGGAGATGCCGATGCTGGAGCCGCCCCGGGCCGGCTTGACGAACAGCGGGTAGCCCAGGGCCGTCACGCGGCGGCGTACGTCGTCGGGGTCACGGCGCCACTGATCCGCGGTCACGGTGACGCTCGGCATCACCGGCAGGCCGACAGCGGTCAGGGCGACCTTCATGAAGGCCTTGTCCATGCTCACGGCCGAGGCCAGCACGCCGGCACCGACGTAGCGCACGCCGGCCATCTCGAGCAGGCCCTGGATGGTGCCGTCCTCGCCCCACGGCCCGTGCAGCAGGGGGAAGACCACGTCGACCTCGCCGAGGGTGCGGGGTGGCTGCGACGGCTCGTGCACGGTCAGGTCGGTCGAGCTGTCGCTGCGTGCGAGGGTCACCGCCGCCAGCTCGCCGTCCACGCTCGGCAGCCGGTCGGCGCCCTCGATCTGGAGCCGTTCGGTGTCGCCGGACTCGAGGACCCAGCGCCCGTCGGCGGCGATGCCGATCGGCACCACGTCATAGCGGTCGCGGTCGATGGCCTGGAGCACACTGCCGGCGGTCACGCACGAGATCGCGTGCTCGCTGGACCGGCCCCCGAAGACCACTGCGACCCGCGGCTTGCGGCTCTCGTCAGGCGCGTTCATCGCCACGACCCTATCCATCTAGGGTTTCGGCCATGACCGAGGACGCGCCAGACCTCAGCCCGGCCACCATCGCGGTCACGGCGGGACGCCCACCGCACGATCCGGACGCCCCGCTCAACATCCCGATCACCATGGCCTCGACGTACGTCGCCGGCGGCGATGTCGAGTACGGCCGCTACGGCAACCCGACGTGGACGGCGTTCGAGGAGGCGCTCGGACAGCTCGAGGGCGGCCGCGCCCTGAGCTTCGCGTCCGGCATGGCCGCGGTGGGTACGGTACTGGACCTCGTGGGCCACGGTGCCCTGGTCGTTTCGCCGCGGCACGCCTACAACGGCACCACGATGGCCCTGGCCGACCTGGAGGCCCGCGGGCGGCTGCGGGCACTGTTGGTGGACGTCACCGACACCGAGGCCGTCGTACGCGCCTGCGACGACGCCGCGCTGGTGTGGCTGGAGTCGCCGACCAACCCCGCCCTCGAGGTCGCCGACCTGGAGCAGATCATCGAGGCGGCCCACGCCGCCGAGGCCCACGTCGTGGTCGACAACACGTTCGCCACTCCCTTACTCCAGCGGCCGCTCGAGCTGGGCGCCGACATCGTCCTGCACTCGGCCACGAAGTTCCTGGCCGGCCACAGCGACGTGCTGATGGGCGCGGTGGTGACCAACGACGACGAGCTGTACGGCGTGCTCAAGGGCCGGCGCGACCTGGTGGGTGCGGTGCCAGGGCCGTTCGAGGCGTGGCTGGCCCTGCGTGGGCTGCGCACCCTGCACCTGAGGGTCGAGCGGTCGCAGACCAACGCCACCGAGCTGGCGCGGCGGCTGTCCGACCATCCCGCGGTCGGCGAGGTGCGCTACCCGGGCTTCGGCGGGATCGTCTCGATCGTCCTCACCCAGGGTGCGCTCGCGGCCGACCTGCTCACCCACAAGACGAAGCTGTGGGTGCACGCCACGTCACTGGGCGGGGTCGAGTCGACCCTCGAGCGCCGCCGCCGGTGGAAGACCGAGCCGGCCACCATCCCCGAGGGCCTGGTCCGGCTGTCGGTCGGCATTGAGGACGTCGAGGACCTCTGGCGCGACCTGGCGACCGCCCTGGACACGTTGACCTGACTCGGCCTCGCTCGGGCTGGTCATATCCGTTCACTTGTTCGCTGAGGCACCTGATCGCCACGAAATCCGGTGCCTCACGGCGCACTTGAGATCACGCCCGCCCGAGAGCGGCCCGACCTCGCTCCTCGGTCAGTCCGTCTCGGCCTTCGTGTCGCGGGAGAGGAAGGCGTCCATGCAGTCCTGGGCGGTCATCCGGCCGGCCACGACCTCGTCGACGTTCTGGGCGATCGGGGCGTCCACGCCGGACTTCTCGGCCAGGGCCCGCAGCGACGAGCACGACTTCGCGCCCTCGGCGACCTGCCGGGTGGAGGCGTAGATCTCGTCGGTGGTCATCCCCTTGCCGAGGTTCTCGCCGAAGGTCCGGTTGCGCGACAGCGGCGACGAGCACGTGGCGACCAGGTCGCCGAGCCCGGCCAGCCCCATCAGGGTCAGCGGGTTGGCACCCAGTTTCATCGCCAGCCGCGCGGTCTCGGCCAGCCCGCGGGTGATCACGGAGGCGGTCGTGTTGTCGCCGAAACCCAGCCCCACGGCCATGCCCACGGCCAGCCCCACCACGTTCTTGTAGGCACCGCCGAGCTCGCAGCCGAGCACGTCGAGGCTGGTGTAGGGCCGGAACGCCGGCGAGTGGCAGCGGTTCTGCAGCATCTGTGCGACGTCCGCGTCCGCGCAGGCGACGACCGAGGCGGCGGGTTCGCGCCGGGCGATCTCCTTGGCCAGGTTGGGTCCGCTGATCACGGCGATCCGCTCCGGCCCGGCCCCCGTCACCTGGTGGATCACCTCGCTCATCCGGTTGAGCGTGCCGAGCTCGACGCCCTTCATCAGCGACACCATCACGGCGTCGTTCTCGATGTACGGCGCCCACTCCGTGAGGTTGTCGCGCAGGGTCTGCGAGGGCGTGGCGAGCACCACCACGTCGGCGCCGTGCAGCGCCTTCTCCACGTCGTGGGTGGCATCGACCGCGCCGGGGAGCTCGATGCCGGGCAGGTAGTCGGGGTTCTCGCGCTGCCCGTTGATCGCGTCGGCGACCTCCTCGCGGCGGGCCCAGATGGTGACGTCGTTGCCGCCGTCGGCGAGCACGATCGAGAAGGCGGTGCCCCAAGAACCCGCCCCGAAAACCGCGACCTTGCCAGAGCTCACGATGCGTTCCTCCGAGTCTTCCTGCGCGACTGCCGCGCCTTGTGCGGGTTGCCGATCTCGCTGACGCCAGCCTTGCGCATGTCGAACCGCTCCGTGGGGGCGGTCTCACCGCGGATCTCCTCCACCAGCCGGGTGATGGCGGCCATGATCCGGTCGGTGGCCTGCTGCACCACCTCGGGCGTCCGCTCCTTGGCGATCAGGTCGGCCAGGTCGACCGGGTCGCCGGCCAGCATCACGATCTTCTTGCGCGGGAAGAGATCGGGCCGCTTGGCGTACGGCGCGAGCAGCTGCTGCGCGCCCCACTGGCCGACAGGGATCACCGGGCAGCCGGTCTCCAGCGCGATCCGGGCAGCACCGGACTTGCCCGTCATCGGCCACAGGTCGGGGTCGCGGGTGATCGTGCCCTCGGGGTAGACCACGACACACTCGCCCTGCCGGACCGCAGCCACCGCGGCGTCGTACGCGCCCACGGCGTTACGGCTCAGCCGCTCGACGGGGATCTGACCGGCCGACCTCAGGAAGTAGCTCAGCACCTTGTTCTTGAACAAGCCGGACTTGGCGAGGTAGCGCGGCAGCCGGCCGTGGTTGTAGGTGAAGTGGGCCGCGGTCAGCGGGTCGACGTGGGAGAGGTGGTTGAGCGCGACCACGCAGCCGCCGGTGGCGGGCAGCTTGGTGCCGTCGCGCCACTCCGGCTTGGTGGTCAGGAGAAAGAGAGGCTTGAGGATCAGGACGCCGATGGTGAACGCCCATCCCCGTCTCTGCTCGAGCTTGCGGACTACCACGGGACTGCACGCTACCGGCCTGAGAGGATCGGGTCGTGGATCGGACGTTCGTCGCGGTGGTGCCGGTGAAACCACCGACCATCGGCAAGTCCCGGCTGCTGGGCCCGACCGCCGGTCAGCGACGGAGTCTCGCCGAGGCGTTCGCTCTCGACACCGTCGCCGCGTGCCTCGGTTGCGACCTCGTGGCCGAGGTGCTGGTGGCCACCGACGACGCCGCGTTCTCCACCAGGTTCGCGGCCCTGGGCTGCGCCACCATCCCCGACGGCGACACGACCGACCTCAACTCGGCGCTTCGGCAGGCCGTGGCCGAGGCACGTCGGCGGTGGCCGAGCCTGCAGCCCGTCGCGCTGTGCGCCGACCTGCCCGCCCTGCGCTCAGCAGACCTCGACGCCGCCCTGTCCACCGCCGGACCGCGCCCGTCGTTCGTCGCGGACGCCGCCGGCACCGGCACCACGCTCTACAGAGCGGCGTACGACGACTTCGACCCGCACTTCGGCGTCGACTCGCGCAACGCCCACCTGGCCGCCGGTGCCGTCGAGATCCCGGGCGAGCTGGTCACGCTGCGCCACGACGTCGACGACCTCGACGATCTCCGGGCCGCCAAGTCACTCGGGCTGGGCTCGGAGACCGACCGGCTCGCGGGCAGCCTCGTCGACCTCTGAGGCCACCGCCCCTGGACCCGAACATGACGACGGGCCGCCCTCCGGAAGGAGGACGGC
>JALZCZ010000129.1 GCA_030862825.1 Actinomycetota bacterium
GCCCTACTGAGTGACGCGGTAGGCGTCGAAGACGCCCGGCACGTTCTTGACCGCGCGGAGCACGTTGTCGAGGTGCTTGGCCTCGGGCATCTCGAACGTGAAGCGCGACTTCGCGACGCGGTCGCGGGTGGTGGAGAGGTTGGCGCTGAGGATGTTCACGTGGGCGTCGGAGAGCACCATGGTGATGTCCGAGAGCAGTCGGGCGCGGTCGAGGGCCTCGACCTGGATGTTGACCAGGAACGTCGACTGCCCCGTCGGCGCCCACTCGACCTCGAGCACCTTCTCCGGCTGCTCCAGGAGGTTCCCGGCGTTGGTGCAGTCGGTGCGGTGCACCGAGACTCCCCCGCCCTTGGTGACGAACCCGAGGATCGCGTCGGGCGGCACCGGGGTGCAGCACTTGGCCAGTTTGACCCAGACGTCGGGTGAGCCCTTCACGATCACGCCGGCGTCGCCACCGGCGCCGACCCGCGACCGGCCGCGGCGGCCCGTGATGGTGACGGCCTCGGCGAGGTCCTCCTGGGCGCCGTCGTTGCCGCCGTGCAGGTCGACCACGCGGCGTACGACGGCCTGGGCGCTGAGGTTGCCCTCGCCGACGGCTGCGTAGAGCGCCGTCACGTCGGCGATGTTGAAGTGGGCGGCCGCCAGCATCAGCGACTCGTGGGAGAGCAGCCGCTTGATCGGCAGCCCCTCCTTGCGCATCAGCTTGGCGATCTGGTCCTTGCCGCGGTCGATCGCCTCCTCACGCCGCTCCTTGGTGAACCACTGCCTGATCTTGGAGCGCGCGCGGGGCGACTGCACGAAGGTGAGCCAGTCGCGCGACGGCGCGGCGTTGGCCGCCTTCGAGGTGAAGACCTCGACCACGTCGCCGTTCTCGAGCGTCGACTCCAGCGGCACCAGGCGGCCGTTGACCCGGGCACCGATGGTGTGGTGGCCGACCTCGGTGTGCACGGCGTACGCGAAGTCGACGGGCGTGGCACCGGAGGGCAGCGCGATCACATCGCCGCGCGGAGTGAAGACGTAGGTCTCCGACTGGTTGATCTCGAAGCGCAGGCTCTCCAGGAACTCGCCCGGGTCCTCGACCTCGCTCTGCCAGTCGAGGAGCTGGCGGACCCAGGTCATGTCGTCGACGTCGCCGGCGCGCTCGGTGTCACGACCGGCGCGGCCGTCCTCCTTGTACTTCCAGTGCGCCGCGACGCCGTACTCCGCCCGCCGGTGCTGGGCGAAGGTCCGGATCTGCATCTCGACCGGCTTGCCCTGGGGACCGATCACGGTCGTGTGCAGCGACTGGTACATGTTGAACTTCGGCATCGCGACGTAGTCCTTGAACCTGCCGAGCACCGGGTTCCACCGTGAGTGCAGGATGCCGAGGACGGAGTAGCAGTCGCGGTCCTCGTCCACCAGGATCCGGATGCCGACCAGGTCGTAGATGTCGGTGAACTCGCGCTTGCCGACGATCATCTTCTGGTAGATCGAGTAGTAGTGCTTCGGCCTTCCGGTGACCGTGGCCTTGATCTTGGCCTCGCGCAGATCGGACTCGACCTGACTGATCACCTCGGCCAGGAACTGGTCGCGCGACGGGGCGCGCTCGGCGACCATCCGCACGATCTCGTCGTAGATCTTGGGGTGCAGGGTCGCGAACGCGAGGTCCTCGAGCTCCCACTTGATGGTGTTCATGCCGAGCCGATGGGCCAGCGGGGCGTAGATGTCGAGGGTCTCGCGGGCGGTGCGCTCCTGGCTCTTCTGCGGCACGTAGCGCAGCGTCCGCATGTTGTGGAGCCGGTCGGCGAGCTTGATCACGAGCACTCGGATGTCGCGCGACATCGCGACGATCATCTTGCGGATGGTCTCGGCCTGGGCCGAGTCGCCGTACTGGACCTTGTCGAGCTTGGTCACGCCGTCGACCATCTGGGCGACCTCGTCGCCGAAGTCCTGCCGGCACTGTTCCAGGGTGTACGGCGTGTCCTCGACCGTGTCGTGCAGCAGCGCGGCGACGAGGGTCGGCTCGGTCATGCCGATGCCGGCCAGGATCGTGGTGACCGCGAGCGGGTGGGTGATGTAGGGGTCGCCGCTCTTGCGCATCTGGCTGCCGTGCATCTTCTCGGCGGTCGTGTACGCACGCTCGATCAGCGCCAGGTCGGCCTTGGGGTGGTTGGCGCGCACCGCGCGGAACAGCGGCTCGAGCACGGGGTTGGTGGTCTGGCTGCGGGTGCCCATCCGCGCCAGCCGCGCGCGCATGCCGCGGCCGCCCGCACCGCCGGCCGCGTCGGGAGATGATTCGGGCGCACCGTCCCGCTGCGTGGCGGCGACGGTGCTTTCCTCGGTCACATCGTCAGTCTAGGCGTCGGTCAGACGCTCTTCAGGGCCGTCACCGGTAGAGCGCCCACCGTCTCCCGCCCGGGAAGGAACGTCAGCTCCATGAGCACGGCGACACCGACGGCGATCCCACCACACCGCTCGACGAGCTCCTGGGTCGCCTTGACGGTGCCACCGGTGGCCAGCACGTCGTCGACCAGGAGGACGCGGTCGCCGGGCGCGATGCCGTCGCAGTGCACCTCCAGGGTGGCGTCGGCGTACTCCAACGCGTAGGAGACGGCATGCGTGGCACGGGGCAGCTTGCCGGCCTTGCGCACCGGCACGAAGCCGACGCCCAGGGCCAGGGCGACCGGAGCCGCGACGATGAAGCCACGTGCCTCCATGCCGACGACCTTGTCGACGACGACCGCACCCGTGCCGTCGCGACCCACCGCCGCCAGGCCCTCGATCACCGCGGTGAAGCCGGCGTGGTCGGCCAGCAACGGGGTGATGTCCTTGAAGACGATCCCCGGCTCCGGGAAGTCGGGGACGTCGACCACGAGCTTCTCGAGGGCCTCGGCGGCGTCCATCGGGTCAGGGCTTCTTGCGCTGCGACTTGGTCTGTCGTGACGGCTGCTGGCGACCCGACGACCGACTCTCACCCACCGGTCGCCGTGGCGCCGGCGCCGTGCGGCCGCGGCCCATCACGCCGCTCTCCCGCGGACCCGCGGGCTCGGAGACCGGACCCTCGTCCTCGTCGAGGAGGTCGTCCGGATCGGCGTTCGGGTCCATCGGCACCACGACCTCGTCGTCCGTGAACACCGGCACCGACGAGTAGCGGTCGGCCTGCTTCGCACGAGCCTTGGCCCGGCGCTCGGCCAGCACCACGTCCGTCTCGCCCTGCTTCAGGTGCGCCAGCAGCGGCGTCGCGATGAAGATGGAGGAGTAGACGCCGGCCGCGGTGCCGACGAAGAGCGCCAGGGACAGGTCCTTGAGCGAGCTGGCCCCGAGCTGGACGGCGCTCACGTAGAGGATCACGCCCACCGGGATCAGCGCCACGATCGAGGTGTTGATCGAGCGCACCAGGGTCTGGTTGACCGCGAGGTTGGCGGCGCCGGCATAGGTCATCCGCGACGTGCGCAGGTTCTTGGTGTTCTCGCGCACCTTGTCGAAGACGACCACCGTGTCGTAGAGCGAGAAGCCCAGGATCGTCAGCACGCCGGTGACGGTCGCCGGCGTCACCTCGAAGCCGGACAACGCATAGACGCCGACCGTGATCAGGACGTCGTGCACGAGCGCGACCAGCGCCGCCAGCGACATCTTCCACTGCCGGAAGTACGCCCAGATGAAGAGCACGACCAGAACCAGGAAGACCGCGAGACCGATCGCCGACCGCTCGGCGACCTCCTCACCCCAGCTGGCGCCGATCTCTGTCTGAGAGATGTCCCGGTTCGGGTCGGCGATGCCCGTCGCCTCGGCGATGATGCCGACCACCTCGTCGCTCTCATCGCGAGTGAGGGGCTCGGTCTGCACGGTGATGGCTTCGTCGCCCTGGGTGGTGACGATCGGCGATGATGCGTTGTCGATACCCGAGGCCGCTACCGTGTCGCGCAGCTTGTCGGCGGTGTCCTGGTTGGCCTGGGCGGCGGGAAGGGTGACCTCGAACTGGGCGCCACCGGTGAACTCGATGCCCATGTTGAGGCCCTTGAGGGTCAGCCCCAGGATGGCGATGGTGAGGATGACGGTGGAGACGCCGTACCACAGCCAGCGGCGGCCGATGAAGTCAACCGATCGCGTGCCGGTGTAGAGCTGGTTGCCGAGCCTCGCGAACTTGCCCATCAGGCCTTCCCTCCCGCGGCGCCGGCCGTGACCGGGGCACCCAGGTTGATCTTCTCGATGCCGAGCGCACCAGCGTCGAGGCCGGACAGCCGGTGCCCGCGGTTGAAGAGCTTGAAGTGCGCCAGCCACGACACCATCGGCTTGGTGAACCAGAAGAAGACCACCAGGTCGATCAGCGTCGAGAGGCCGAGCGCGAACGCGAAGCCCTTGACCACGCCGACGGCGAAGATGAAGAGCACCACCGCCGCGAGCAGCGATACGGCGTCGGCGGCCAGACAGGTGTTCCGCGCGCGCAGCCAGCCGGACTCGACCGCGACCCGCATCGACTTGCCGTCGCGCATCTCGTCACGGATGCGTTCGAAGAAGACGATGAACGAGTCGGCAGTGATGCCGACCGCGACGATCAGGCCGGCGATGCCGGGCAGGGTGAGCGTGAAGTTGGCGGCCTCGCTGAGCAGCAGCACCATCGCGTAGGTGACCCCGGCAGCGACCAGCAGTGATGCGATCACGACCAGGCCGAGCCCGCGGTAGTAGAACAGGCAGTAGAGCATCACCAGCGCCAGGCCGAAGAGGCCGGCGGTGATGCCGGCCGAGAGCTGGTTGCCCGCCAGCGACGGACCGATGGTCTCGATCTGGATCTCATCGTCGAACGAGATCGGCAGTGCGCCGAACTTCAGGCTGTTCGCCAGGCTCCTGGCCGAGGACTCGGTGAAGTTGCCGGTGATCCGCGCGTCGCCGTTGGTGATCACGCCTTCCATCGTCGGGGCCGACAGCACCTGGCCGTCGAGCACGATGGCGAACTGGTCCTCGGTGCCGACCAGCGCCCGCGAGATCTTCGTGAAGTCCTCCTTGCCCTGGCCACCCAGCGAGAGGTTGACCCCCCACTCGAACTGCCCCTGCTCCTGGCCGAAGCTGGCGGAGTCGAGCTCGGTGCCCTCGATCACCGACTTGGACAGCAGGAACTTGGTGGAGGGCGTGGCGGGCTCGTCTCCGACTGCCGGCTCCGGAACGCTGCACGCCACCAACGGCCTGTTGGGGTCGTCGACCAGGTTGGCGGGCTTGCCCTGCGCGTTCAGCAGGATGCCGTCGGGATCGCACGAGAACTCGTTGAAGTCCTGGACCTCGGGCCCCGTGGGAGCGTTCATGAACTTCAGCACCTCGTCGACCGTCGCATCGCCCTGCGCGCTCGGGACCTTCGTGCTGCCCTCGGTCGGGGACTCCGACGGATCGGTCGGGTCGGCCGTCGGCGACGGGCTCTCCGTGGCCGCGGCCCCGGCCTCGTCCGCGAAGCCGACCGGCGGTCGGTTCGCGCCGCCCTCGGGAGACTTGGTCGCGTCGGGCTTCGCCGTGTCGGTCGGGGAAGGCGGGGCGGTGACGCCGGCGCCCGGAGGCTCGACCGGCTCGGTGGCGCCGCCGCTCGGGTCGGTGCCCGGCTCGGGGGTCGCCTGCGCGCTGCACAGCGACGGGTCGGCGTCGGAACAGGCCACCAGCCGGAAGCGCAGCTGCGCCTGGCGCTGGACGGTCTCGACCAGGTCCTGGCGGTTGTCGCCCGGAATCTCCACGACCACGAACTCGTCGCCCTGCGTGGTGACCTCGGCCTCCGTCACACCCTGGCCGTTGACCCGCTGGTCGATGATCGACCGCGCTTCCTCGAGGCTGTCGGACGACGGGTCGCCGACCGCTTGCATCTGGATCCTGGTGCCGCCCTGAAGGTCCAGGCCGAGCTCGGGCTTCCAGGTGCCGGTCAGCGCGACCAGGCCGTAGGCCAGCGCGACGCCGAGGAAGAAGACCACCAGGGTGCGTCCCGGGCGGTAGGGCTTGCGAGCCATCTCAGCGTCCTTCCGGAGCCTCGGCATCGCCGGGCTCGTCAGTCGATCGGGAGTCGACCTCGTCCGGAACCGCCGGGGGTACGACGGAGCCGATCGCCCCGCGCGCGACCTTGAGGGTCACACCGTCGGCAACCTGGACCATCACGTGGTCGTCGGCCAGCGACTGCAGGGTGCCGAACACACCGGAGGTGAGCATCACCTCGTCACCGACGTCCAACGAGCTCTGCATACGCCGGAGTTCCTTCTGGCGGCGCGAAGCGGGACGAATGATGAGCAGCCAGAAGAGCAGGGCGATGCCCACCAGCGGCAACAGGGAGACGAGTCCCTCCACGACGAAACCTCTCGAGCAAAGGATTGGGGATCGCGGCCGCGGCGAAGTACCCGGCCGGCCGACGGGTCAGTGTAACCGTGAGTGTGGCTCAGGCCACGATTCGGGGCTACTCGTCGAAGAGTGCCACGTCACCGCCCGGAACGGGCGGCGGAGCCGACAGCCCGAGGTGGCGCCAGGCCGCCGGCGTGGCCACCCGTCCGCGCGGCGTACGGGCCAGGAAGCCGTTGCGCACCAGGAAGGGCTCCGCGACCTCCTCGACGGTCTCGCGCTCCTCCCCCACGGCGACCGCCAGGGTGGAGATGCCGACCGGCCCGCCGCCGAACCGCTCGCACAGGGCGGAGAGCACGGCGCGGTCGAGCCGGTCGAGGCCGAGCTCGTCGACCTCGTAGAGCTCCAGGGCCGCCCGCGCGATCTCGAGCGTGACGATGCCGTCGGCACGCACCTGGGCGTAGTCACGCACCCGCCGCAGCAGGCGGTTGGCGATGCGCGGTGTGCCACGCGACCGCGAGGCGATCTCGGCGGTGCCATCGGGCGTCACCTCGACCGAGAGCAGGCCCGCCGAGCGCTGCACGATCGTGTCGAGCTCGTGCGCCTCGTAGAACTCGAGCTGACCGGTGAAGCCGAACCGGTCGCGGAGCGGACCCGGCAGCAGGCCCGCCCGCGTCGTGGCCCCGACGAGCGTGAACGGCGGGATCTCCAGCGGGATCGCCGTGGCGCCCGGCCCCTTGCCGATCACCACGTCGACCCGGAAGTCCTCCATCGCCATGTAGAGCATCTCTTCGGCCGGTCGCGCCATCCGGTGGATCTCGTCGACGAACAGGACGTCGCCGTCGTTCATGCCCGAGAGGATCGCGGCCAGGTCGCCGGCATGGGTGATGGCCGGGCCACTCGTCAGGCGCAGCGGGGCGGTCATCTCGTGGGCGATGATCATCGCCAGCGTGGTCTTCCCGAGCCCGGGCGGGCCCGAGAGCAGCACGTGGTCGGGAGCCCGACCGCGCTGGCGGGCGGCCTCCAGCACCAGGCCGAGCTGCTCGCGCACGCGCACCTGGCCGACCACCTCGTCGAGGGTCCGGGGTCGCAGCGCCGCCTCCACGGCGCGCTCGTCACCCTCCGCCTCCGCCGTGGTCAGGGACCGCAGGTGCTGCTCCTCGGCGAGCTCGAGATCGTCACGGTGGTGGTCGCCGGGCACGTCAGGCCTTGCTCAGCGAGCGGAGGGCGGCCCGGAGCAGCGCGCCCACGTCGGGATCGTCGCCGGCCCGGTCGGCCACCGCGTCGACCGCCTTCTCGGCGTCCTTCGTGGACCATCCGAGACCGACCAAGCCCTGGTGCACCTGGCCACGCCACGGCTCGGCAGACGCGGGTACGCCGGCCGGCACGGCGCCGCTCGGCGGCCCGATCCGGTCCTTGAGCTCGAGGATGATCCGCTGGGCGCCCTTCTGGCCGATGCCCGGCACCCGGGTCAGGGTCTTCACGTCGTCGCTCGCGATGGCGCGGCGCAACTCGTCGGGCGCGAGCACCGCGGTGATCGCCTGGGCCACCTTGGGGCCGACGCCGGACGCGGTCTGCACCAGCTCGAACATCGACTTCTCGTCGTCGTCGCGGAAACCGAAGACGGTCAGCGAGTCCTCGCGCACCACCATGCTGGTCGGCAGCGTGGCCTCGTGGCCGGGCCGCAGCGTCGCCAGCGTGCCCGGCGTACACATCACCTCGAGGCCGATGCCCCCCACGTCGAGCACCGCGCTGGACAGGGTCACCTCCGCCACCCGGCCGCGGACGAACGCGATCATGCCCTGCTCCTCTCCTGCTGCGCCCTCTTCTGAATGGCACTGTGCTGCTGTGCGATGGCGGCGTCGATCCTGGCCTGTGCGCCCCCACGCCAGATGTGGGTGATCGCGAGCGCGAGCGCGTCGGCGGCGTCGGCCGGCTTCGGCATGGCGTCCAGCCGCAGGATCCGGGTCACCATCGCGCCGACCTGCGCCTTGTCGGCCCGCCCGTTGCCGGAGACGGCCGCCTTGACCTCGCTCGGCGTGTGCAGCGCGATCGGCAGCCCGCGCCGGGCGGCCGCGACCAGCGCGATGCCGCTCGCCTGGGCGGTGCCCATGATCGTGCTGGAGTCGGAGCGCGCGAAGACCCGCTCCACCGCCACGGCGTCCGGCGCGTAGTCGTCGAGCCACGCGTCGATGCCCCGCTCGATGGTCACCAGCCGCTCGGCGACCGGCACCCCGGCCGACGTGCGCAGCACGTTGACGTCGATCAGCGTGAGCGGTCGTCCGACCGTGCCCTCGACGACCCCCAGGCCGCACCGGGTCAGGCCGGGATCGATCCCCAGCACGCGCATGAAGCACCCTTCCGTCCGAACGTGTGTTCGGAGACCACGCTAACCGCGCCCGCGGACCGAATCCCGTGCGACACGCCCACCCACCACCACTGCCGGCGAGAAGCGGTGGACCGCAGGGGATGGCCCGCGGAGGCCACCCGGCTGGCGCCGACGTCCGGGCCACCGGCCCCTACAGATCAGGCGTCCAGCGCCTCCATGATGTCGTCGGAGACGTCGAAGTTGGCGTAGATGTTCTGTACGTCGTCCAGGTCCTCGAGCACGTCGACCAACCGGAACATCTTGGCGGCCGCGTCCTGGTCGAGCTCGACCTGCAGGTCCGGCACGAACGACGCCTCGGCCGAGTCGTAGTCGATGCCGGCAGCCTGCAGGGCGGTGCGCACGGCGACCAGGTCGGTCGCCTCGGAGATCACCTCGAAGGCCTCCCCCAGGTCGTTGACGTCGTCGGCACCCGCGTCGAGGGTCGCTTCGAGCAGGTCATCCTCGGAGACCGCCCGGCCCTCCTGCTCGACCGGCACGATAACGACGCCCTTGCGGTTGAACAGGAACGACACCGACCCCGGGTCGGCGAGCGAGCCGCCGTTGCGGGTCATGGCGGTGCGCACCTCCATCGCGGCCCGGTTGCGGTTGTCGGTGAGGCACTCGATCAGCATCGCGACGCCGGCGGGGCCGTAGCCCTCGTACATGATCGTCTGGTAGTCGGCGCCGCCGGTCTCCGCGCCGGAGCCCCGCTTCACGGCCCGGTCGATGTTGTCGTTGGGCACCGACGACTTCTTCGCCTTCTGGATGGCGTCGTAGAGCGTCGGGTTGCCGGCGGGGTCGCCACCGCCCGTGCGGGCAGCCACCTCGATGTTCTTGATCAGCTTGGCGAACATCTTGCCGCGCTTGGCGTCGACGATCGCCTTCTTGTGCTTGGTGGTCGCCCACTTGGAGTGGCCAGACATGCGTACTTCCTCTTCTACCTGTCGCTCTGCCGTCTCAGGGTGGACGGCCGGGTGGTTCCGGACCGCACCAGGTCGACGAACAGTCGGTGGAGCCGGAGGTCGTCAGCCACCTCCGGGTGGAACGACGTCGCCAGCAGTGGTCCCTGCCGGACCGCGACGATCCTACCGACGGCGGGTCCTTCCTCGACCCGGGCGAGCACCTCGACGCCCGGGCCGGCCTCTTCGACCCAGGGCGCACGGATGAAGACCGCGTGCACCGGGCCGTCGACCCCTTCGAACCGCAGGTCGCCCTCGAACGAGTCGACCTGGCGGCCGAAGGCGTTGCGCCGCACGGTGATGTCGAGCCCGCCCAGCGTCTCCTGGCCCGCGACGCCGTCCTCGACCCGGTCGGCGAGCATGATCATCCCGGCGCAGGTGCCGAAGACCGGCATGCCGAGCTTGATCCGGTCGCGGAGCGGCTCGAACAGCTCGAACGACCGGGCCAGCTTGGCCATGGTCGTGGACTCGCCACCGGGGATCACCAGCGCGTCGCAGGCGTCGAGCTCGCTCGCTCGGCGTACGCCGAACGTGGCCACCCCGATCGAGCTCAGGGCGCGCACGTGCTCGCGAACATCGCCCTGGAGGGCGAAGACGCCGATGGTGGGCGCGGTCACGGGCACATCACAACTCTAGGGAAGACCTGCGTAGAGAGCCTCGACGAGGTCGAGCCGTGGCTGCCACGGGTCGTCGGTCACGACCTCCGGGCCGTCGTTGGTGAACTCCATCAGCTGCCCGTCGCCGACCTCGGGCCAGGCGACTCCCCCACACTCGGGTTCCTCGCCCTTGGCGAAGGCGGCCCAGCAGCCGCTGATCGCCTCGGCCAGCTGCTCGGCGTTGTCGACCAGCGGGGCGCCGGCGCCGTTGCCGAAGATGAACGGGTAGTCGGCCCCGTGTGGCGCGCCCCCGTGGGCGGCGCGCTGCGCGTCGTGGGTGATCGAGAAGCGATAGAGGTACGTCGGCGCGCGGCTGCCGTGGGCGAGGGCGAGGTTGCGGGCCGGCTCGGCGAAGAAGATGTCGTTGAGAAAGTGCTGGTCGAACTCCTTCGGCGTCCCGTACGCCGCCCCGAGCTCCCGCTGATGGCCCACCGCCAGCTGCCGGCGGAGCACGGAGGGGTCGACGCCGAGCGGGACGAAGTATCGGTCGACCAGCTCCAGGTCGGTCGCTCCGACGACGTAGGGGACGTCCGCCTCGTCGCCCGCCGCGAAGGTCTCGGCCACCGAGGCCGGCAGCACCGGGTCGATGATCGGGACCTCGTTGCGCAGGAGCATGGCCGGCAGCAGTGCGATCTTCTCGGCATCCAGCTCGCGCAGCTCGTCGGCGTCGACCTCGGGCGCCCCCAGCCCCGCCGCGAGCGACTCGCCCTTGGCCGCGGCGGCGTCCCACGGCATGGGGCGCTCGCGGCCCAGGCCCGACTGGGAGATGGCGCGGTCGAACAGCCCTTCCGCCTCCGGGGAGCTCATCAGGTAGTTCACCGACGCCCCGCCGGCCGAGATGCCGAAGATCGTGACCAGGTCGGGATCGCCCCCGAAGTCCTCGATGTTGTCCTGGACCCACTCCAGCGCGGCGATCTGGTCGAGCAGGCCGAAGTTGGCCACCGGCTTCTCGCCCCCCGCCTCGGCCTCCGCTTCGAGTGCCGGGTGGGCGAAGTAGCCGAGCCGGCCGAGGCGGTAGTTGATCGAGACGAGCACGACGTCCTCTTCGACGAGCCCCTTGGCCATCTCGGCCGGCAGGGTGCCGCTGCCGGTCTTCAGTCCGCCGCCGTGGATCCAGACCATGACGGGCAGGTCGTCGCTCGGCGTGGCCGGGCGATGGACGTTGAGGTAGAGGCAGTCCTCCGCGGAGTCGGGGTGCAGCGTCTGCAGCCCGCTCTGGAGGCAGGGGCGCGCGAACTCCTGCGTCGCCCGGGTCCCCGACCACTCGGCGGACGGCTCCGGCGCGCGCCACCGGAGGTCGCCGACCGGCGGGGCGGCGTAGGGGATGCCGAGCCAGTGGCGGACGCCGTCGGTCTCCTGCCCGGACACGGTGCCGGTTGCCGTCCGAACAAGCAGCGGGTCGTCCTTGCGCTCGATCTGCGACCCGCACGCCGCCATGGTGCACAGTGCGACCGAAACCAGTGCGACCGGAAATACGCGGCGTCGGCGGGTCACGCCGGAAGGTTACTTGGGCCCGGGTGGAGGTCCGGCGTCACGTCAGGAGCAGAGGCTCACCAAGGCGACCTGGTGAGTCCCGGTGTTCGAGGCGGCGGACGTCCAGGTCGTCGAGCCGAACGTGCGGTGGACGTACACCCAGGCCGTCCCGTCCGAGACCGCGGTGCAGATGGAGGTCGACGTGCCCGTAACGGCTGTGGTCCGGCTGCCGGCCGACGCCGTCCTGCAGCGTGTCGTTGGTCGCTCCCGCGACCGCCCCAGCACGCCGCTGCCGGTGCTCGGTTGGTCAGATGCAGATGGCTGGTGTGGTGGTGGTGGCGGAAGTGCTGTCGACGTACCAGCTGTTTCGAACCGCGCGCACGAAGTAGGTGTAGGTCGCGTTCGTGGCGAGGGTGGTGTCCCGGTAGGTGGTCGTCGTGGGGTCGGGCAGCGTGGCCACGGTGCTGTACGAGGCTCCGTCGCTACTGCGCAGCACCTCGTATCCGGTGACCTGGACCGAGCTGGTCGCGGTCCACTCGAGGTCGACTTCGGCCGTGCCGGACAGCGTGCCGGACAGCGTGCCGGACAGAGCGCATCGAGCGGTGGCGGACAGTGCCGTGGCGGGCGCGAGCATGGCCGTGCTGTAGGTGGCGGAGGCATCGGGCGGGCCTGAGGTCCAGGCGGCGGCCGCGTGCCCGGCGCCTCCGGCCGGGACCATGGCAGCGCCGAGCACGGCCAGCACCACTGCGCTACGCGATCGCATCCTCCGGCTCCTTCCGCCAGATGCCGACCAGGAGCCAGCCGACCGCAAGTCCCGGGAGCGCCAGGGTGACGATCGGGCGCACGGCCGGTGACCGGGCCGAGTGGATGAGCTGGCCTGCCCCGGGTACCGCGCCACGGACGGTCCATACGGTGTCGTCGGTGATGCGGGCAACCCAGGGGTCGGGGGCGGTGTTCGCATCGCCCTTCGTGCGCACCAGCACGACGTCGCCGGTGCGGTCGACCTCGACGACGCGGTGGGTGACGACCCGGCGATCGTCGATCGGGATGTGGTAAGTGAGGACGTCGCCGGGGCTGAGATCGACTGCCCGTCGGGGAGTCGCGATGAGCAGGCTCCCGGCCGGGTAGTCAGGACTCATCGAGCCGGTGAGCATGACCAGGGTTCGGTAGTCGGCGACCCGCGGGCCGACCCCGACCAGGAGCAAGGCGGCCACCGCCCCGAGGGCCACCGCCGACAACCCGACGGTGGCAACGGCGCGCAGCACCCGCCGGGCCCGGTCGGGCCGGTGGGGCAGGTGGGGCCGCCGGTATCGGGTGGAAC
>JALZCZ010000140.1 GCA_030862825.1 Actinomycetota bacterium
TAGTCGTCGGGGTGGTTGACCGTGGCACCGGCGGCGTTCTCGGTCATGCCGTAGCCCTCGAGGATCAGGATGCCGGCGGCGTGGAACCACTCGGCGATCTCGGCGTTCAGCGCGGCGGAGCCCGAGATGAAGAACCGCACTCGGCCGCCGAATCGCTCGCGCACCTTGCTGAAGACCAGGCGGTCGAACAGCGCGTGCTGGACCGTCAGCGGGAGCGGGACGGACTTGCCCTCGCGCTTCAGCCGGTCGACCTTGAGGCCGACCTCGAAGGCCTTGTTGAAGATCTTCTCCTTGGCCCCGCCCTCGGCCTGCTGCATCATCACGATCCGCGCGTGTGCCTTCTCGAAGATGCGCGGTGCGGCGCCCATGAACGTGGGCTTCACGATGCCGAGGTTGTCGACGATCTTGTCGACCCGGCCGTCGATCGCGGTCGCGAAGCCGCACGCGAGCTGGGCCGACAGCAGCACCTTGCCGAACGAGTGGGCCATCGGCAGCCACAGGAACTGGAGGTCGGTCTCGTCGAGGATGTCCTGCGCCTCGATGGCCGCGCCCTCGTAGACCCATGCCTTGTGCAGCAGCCGCACGCCCTTCGGCCGTCCGGTCGTGCCGGAGGTGTAGATGAGCGTGGCGAGCTGGTCGGGCGCGATCTTCTCGGCCGTGGTCGTGATGACGTCCGGGTGGTCCACGAGGTAGGTGTCACCGAGCTCGGCCAGCGCGTCCATGGTGATCACGCGCTCGCCGTCGGCGGTGCCGTCGAAGGTGACGATCTTCTTGAGCTGGGGCAGCTCGGCCCGGTGCTCCTCGATCTTCGCGATCTGGGTGTCGTCCTCGGCGAAGACGACCCGGCACTCCGAGTCGCTCAGGATGTAGGCGGTGTCGTCGACGTTGGTGCTCGGGTAGACCGTGGTCGTCGCGCCCGAGGCGCACATGATCGCGAGATCGGCGAGGATCCACTCGTAGCGGGTGGCCGAGGCGATGCCGACCCGTTGCTCGGACTCCAGGCCGAGCGCGAGGAGGCCGGCGGCGAGGCTGGTGATGCGGTCGCCGGCCTGCTTCCAGGTCACCGACTCCCAGGCCTCGCCCCGCGGGTAGCGGAACGCCTCCGAGTCGGGCGACTTCTCCACCCGACCGAGGAACTGGACCGCCATGTTCTGCGGAAGATTGTCGACGAAGCTGCTGTCGTGATTGACGGGCATGACTCTCCTGCGTCGGACCGAGACCTGAATTGATCAGCCGGCGGCTCCCCAGTCATGCCGCCGTTGCCACGTAACCTAGATCACTGGCGGTACTGATCGGTAGCCATCCCAGCAGAAGGTCGCCGTGTCCGCGAACTCGGGCCTCACGTACGAGCGGCGACGTACGCCTCCGCCTTGTGCCTGGCCCTCTCGATGAGGCCGTCGACGTCGAGCAGCCGGGGCAGCAGGGCCGGCTCGAACGTCAGTGCGCGGAACAGCATGGAGACACTCACCCCGTGGCCGGGGCGGTGCAGGACGGTCAGCTCGTCTCCCGCCGCGATCCGGCCGGCCTCCAGCACCCGCAGGTAGGGCCCCGGACGGCCCTCCGCCGCGAACCGCCTGACCCACTGCGCATTGTCGAAGCCAGAGACGCCCATCCACGCCTGGAACTTGTAGCAGGGCGTGCGCACCGAGGCGACCTCGAACAGGGCGGTCCCGATCCGCCACCGTTCGCCGACCTCCGCGGCGTTCACGTCGATGCCCGACGTGGTGAGGTTCTCGCCGAACTGGCCGTCCCGGATCGGCCGGTCCAGCGACTCGACCCACCGATCGAGGTCTTCCCGCGCGTAGACGTAGACGGCCTGGTCGAGCCCTCCATGGTGGATCGTGTCGGAGACCTGGTCGCCCTCGAGCCCGAGGGCGCTCACCTCGACCGGGCCGATGACCGGCAGCTTCTCGATCGAGGTGGCCTTGTCGCCGATCCACGCCGACTCACGGGGACGGCCGACGGAGACGGTTCGCACGACGGGCATACGGCATTATTCCTGCACGGCCTTGGCGATCGTCACGCACATGGTCAGGTAGTCGGCATCGGGTCGGTCGGGATGGTCCGCGATCTCCCACAAGGCGTTGTGCACCATCCGTACGACGACCCAGTCGCGGGCCCGGTCCTCGTCCAGCCCGGCGGCATCGATGGTGGCAAGGAAGCGCCGCCTCACTCCGCCGCGGACATCGCCCTGCAGCTCCTCCCAGCGGTTCCAGAGCAGTGGCGCGACCTCGTAGTGCGGGTCGCCGCTGGTCGGCTTGGGATCGATCACCAGCCACGGCTCGCGGTCGCCCGCCAGCACGTTCTGGTAGTGCAGGTCGCCGTGGATCATGGTGCCGGTGCTCGCGGCGTCGGACACGAAGTCGCGGCCCAGCGAGACCACCTGCTCCACGAGCCGGTGCGGGACGGGTGCGCTGCGCGGCAGCCGGGTCAGGTCGTCGGTCCACTTCTCGACGTACGACGTCTGCGTGCGCAGCTGCGGGAGCGCCGGCACGTGGAGGCGGGAGTAGAGCCCGGCCACGATCTCGCACGCCTCGAGATCCCACAGCTCGGTCAGGTCGCGCTGGTGCAACCGCTCGAGCAGCATTGCGCGCCGCGCGGGGTCGGCGCGCAGCAACCGGACCGCACCGTTGCCGCCCCAACGCTGCAGGGCCAGATGTTCGTGCTCCTCCTCCGCGCCGGGGCACACCAGCTTGAGCACGGCCGCCTCCTCGTCGCGGGTTCGCACCGGGAGCACGAGCGCCGTCCAGCCGCTCCTCGGATCGCCGTCGACAGCCAGCTCCCACTCCTCCAACAGGCGGGCGACCAGCTTCGGGAGGCGGTCGACCCAGGCGGCGTGCTCCGGCCCGCGGGCAGCGAGGTCGAGCACGCCGGCCGGGACGGAGATCACGCCGCCAGCCTAGAAGCGCTGTCGGTGGTCTAGACCGCGGCGCCCGCGTGTGGCGGGCGTCCCACCGTGCCCGACAACGACCCTCGGCCCGGGAGGAACCTATGAAGGTGCCCCGTCTCCGCACCAGCTACGCCGACGTCGCCTCGCCCTCGCCCTCGCCGTCGCCCTGGGCGGCGCCGGCGCGTACGCACCACCACCAACCGGCAGCAAGGACATCAGGCCGGGCACCGTGAAGTCCTCCGACCCGGGCGCGAACTCGGTGACCTCCCCCGGTGATCGAGCCCGAGGACACGGTCTCGGTCGGGTGACCCGAAGGTGACGGCCATCAAGGTCGGGTCGGTCTCCGACGTGCAGGTCACCGACTCTCGCTGCGCTCGGACACGGGGGTCACTTCTTGGGTTTGTCCCCCGCGGGCCCGGAGGTGGAGAGCGCGGCGATGAAGGCCTCCTGGGGGACCTCGACGC
>JALZCZ010000177.1 GCA_030862825.1 Actinomycetota bacterium
CCCGTCCAGGTGCCGATCCAGCGCTCCAGGCGCGCAGGCTCCGTCACCGCTGCCCAGACGTCGTCGATGGGCGCACGGAACGTGCGGGTGTAGACGACGTAGCCGGCGCCTCCGCGCTCCTCGCGGCGGCCGGTAGCGGCCGGCGTGATGGGGGTCGTGGTCATCCTGTGTCCTCCTGTTGATGGGTGGCGGCTCGCTCCCGGACCGTGCGGCGAACCTCGAGCTCGAGGCCGTCGAGGTCGGCGTCGGCGAAGGGCGGGCTCTGGGTCAGCTCGGCCAGCAGTTCCCGGATCGGCGAGAGCCCGGCCCGGTCGAGTCGGTAGTGGCGCTCGCGCCCGTGGTCGTCCGCCGCAGCCAGCCCGGCCTCGGTGAGTAGTCGCAGATGTTTGCTGATCGCCGGCCGGCTGATGGGGTGCTCGGCGGCCAGGTCGACCACTCGGGCGGGTCCGGACGCGAGCCTCAGCACCAGGTCGCGGCGGACCGGGTCGGCGAGTGCTGCGAACGCGTCCACGACCTATTGGTAACTGATTAGTTACTTATTTGTCAAGGGGTCTCGCCCGCCCCGGACCAGCGGCCGGCGGGTACTGTCGCTGGCGTGAGCGAATGGCGCATCGAGCACGACTCCATGGGCGAGGTTCGAGTCCCGAAGGATGCGCTCTGGAGGGCGCAGACCCAGCGGGCGGTGGAGAACTTCCCGATCAGCGGCACCCCGATCGAGCCCCGCCTCATCCACGCCCTCGGGCAGGTCAAGGCCGCGGCCGCGGTGGTCAACGGCGAGCTCGGCGTGATCGACGCGGACCGGGCCAGCGCGATCGTGGCGGCCGCTCAGGCGGTGGCTGCCGGAGAGCACGACGACCAGTTCCCGATCGACGTCTTCCAGACGGGGTCCGGCACCAGCTCCAACATGAACGCCAACGAGGTGATCGCCGGTCTCGCGGGCGAGGGCGTGCACCCCAACGACCACGTCAACGCCAGCCAGTCGAGCAACGACACGTTCCCCACGGCGATCCACGTCGCCGCGGCCCTGGCGATCACCGCCGACCTGATGCCGGCGCTCGACGTGCTCGCGACGTCGCTGGAGGGCAAGGCGACCGAGTTCGCCGACCTGGTCAAGTCGGGCCGCACCCACCTCATGGACGCGACACCGGTGACGCTCGGCCAGGAGTTCGGAGGGTACGCCGCCACGGTCCGCTACGCGATCGAGCGGCTCGACGGCGTACTCCCCCGGGTGCGGGAGCTGCCGCTCGGCGGGACCGCGGTCGGCACCGGCATCAACACCCCACCCGGCTTCGCGGCGGCCGCCATCGCCCGCATCTCCGAGGCGACCGAGCAGCCGTTCACCGAGGCTCGCAACCACTTCGAGGCCCAGGGCACCCGCGACTCGCTGGTCGAGCTGAGTGGGGTGCTGCGAACGCTCGCGGTGGGGCTGACCAAGATCTGCAACGACCTGCGGTGGATGGGCTCCGGCCCGACGACAGGTCTTTCCGAGATCCACCTGCCCGACCTGCAGCCGGGGTCCAGCATCATGCCGGGCAAGGTCAACCCCGTGCTGCCCGAGGCCACGCTGATGGTCTGCGCGCAGGTGATCGGCAACGACGCCGCGGTCACCGTGGCCGGCGCCAGCGGGAGCTTCGAGCTCAATGTGGCGATGCCGGTGATCGCCCGCAACCTGCTCGAGTCGGTGCGGCTGCTGTCCACCTCGAGCCGGGTGCTCGCCGAACGCTGCGTCGACGGCATCACCGCCGACGCCGACCGGATGCGGCGCTACGCCGAGTCGTCGCCGTCGGTGGTCACCCCCCTCAACAAGCACATCGGCTACGAGGCCGCCGCGAAGATCGCCAAGCGGGCGCTGGCCGACGGCGCCACGATCCGCGAGACGGTGATCGCGTTGGGCTACGTCGAGCGAGGCGAGCTCACCGAGCAACAGCTCGACGAAGCCCTCGACGTCGACTCCATGACGGGACGCTGACATGACCATCGACAAGGCCGAGACCGTGCGGGCCCAGTACGCCACCGAGGCGAACCTCGATCTCCGCCGGTCGGTGTGGATGCCGACCCTCGACGGTCGCCACCCCGGGTGCGAGGCGCTGGCGACCATCGAGGCGGCGCAGCCGTCGCGCGTGCTCGAGGTCGGCTGCGGCACTGGTGAGTTCGCCGCCCGAGTGGTGAGCGCGCTGCCCGGAGCAGAGGTGGTCGCGATCGACCAGTCCGAGCGCCTGGTCGAGGTCACCGAAACCCGCGGCGTGACCGCCCGGCACGCCGACGTCCAGGCACTCCCGTTCGCCGACGACTCCTTCGACGTGGTGGCCGCACTGTGGATGCTCTATCACGTGCCCGACCTGCACCGGGGCCTCGCCGAGATCCGCCGGGTGCTGCGTCCGGGCGGCACCTTCGTCGCGGTCACGAACGGCAACGAGCACCTGAGCCAGCTGCGCCGCGACGCGGGCGGCACGCCGGCCGTCACGACGTTCAGCAGCGAGAACGGTGAGGCCGCGCTCCGGCAGCACTTCGGCGACGTACGCCGCGAGGACTTCGCGTCGCGGGCGGTCTTCCCCGACCACGCCACCGCGGTCGCCTACCTGGACTCCTCGGCCGAAGCCGTGCAGTGGGCGCTGCCGGAGTTCGACGGCCCGCGCGAGTACGCCGGCCACGTGACCATGTTCGTGGCGAGCTGAGCCCGTCAGTACCAGCCGTTGGACTGGCTGTGGCTCCAGGCGCCGCACGGGCTGCCGTAGCGGTCCTGGATGTAGCCGAGGCCCCAGCGGATCTGGGTGACCGGGTTGGTGGCCCAGTCGGACCCGGCGGACGCCATCTTCGAGCCGGGCAGCGCCTGCGGGATGCCGTACGCCGACGACGTCGGGTTGTCGGCGTAGACGTTCCAGTTGGACTCGCGGGTGTAGAGCGCGTCGAGGCAGGTGAACTGGTCGGCGGAGTAGCCGAACTCCGCGAGCAGTGCCCGCGCGATCTCGCGCGGGTCGGCGTCGGAGAGGTCCTCCTCGCCGGTCACCGCGTTGACGCCGTCGACGGCGAGGGCGGCCTCCTTGAGCGGGTCCGTGGCCTCGCGACGGTCCGAGGACCGCGACAGGACGGGCTCGCGGTCGGCCAGCGCGGCGGCGGAAGGCTCGGCCTCCACGCCGTCGGTGAGATCGAGATCGGCCGCGGCGGCGTCGAGCTGGGAGTCGCCCGGCTGATCACCGGAGGCGCTGGTCAGGGCCGGCTGGCCCACGAGCAGGCCGCCGGAGACGGTCGCGCCGGTCGCTGCGACGGCGACCGAGGAGAGGATCACGGTGTTGCGCAGCGCCTTGCGCGGTGCCTGCGCCAGGGCGTGACGAGGAGGCGCCCCCCGGTGTTTCGGTACGTGTTTGACGTGCTTCGACACAGGCTGGTGGTCCCCCGGGGTCCTTGATAACGAAACGATCTCGGGCCACCCTGCCCGACCCGGGCGGCCCGTGCAAACGGAACCGCACAAAACAGAGCGCGGAACCGGTGAACCGCGGGCTCGCGCGACCCTCTGGTCACACGAGCCCCAGCGGCCTCAGTCATGTCTGCCTCTCCAGCAGGGCCGTCGCGAGCGCCGCCCAGGACGTGCGCCTAGACCGTGACGTGCTCCAGCATCTCGGTCACCAGCGCGGCGATCGGCGAGCGCTCCGAGCGGGTGAGCGTGACGTGGGCGAAGAGCGGGTGCCCCTTGAGCTTCTCGATCACCGCGACCACGCCGTCGTGCCGGCCCACCCGCAGGTTGTCGCGCTGGGCGACGTCGTGGGTCAGCACGACCTTCGAGTTGGCGCCGATCCGGCTCAGCACGGTCAGCAGGACGTTGCGCTCCAGCGACTGCGCCTCGTCGACGATCACGAACGCGTCGTGCAGCGAGCGGCCCCGGATGTGCGTCAGCGGCAGCACCTCGAGCATCCCGCGGTCGAGCACCTCGTCGATCACGTCGCGCGAGGTCATCGCGCCGAGGGTGTCGAAGACCGCCTGCGCCCAGGGCGACATCTTCTCCGACTCGGAGCCGGGCAGGTAGCCGAGCTCCTGACCGCCCACCGCGAACAGCGGCCGGAAGACCACGACCTTCTTGTGCTGACGGCGCTCCATCACGGCCTCGAGCCCGGCGCACAGGGCCATGGCCGACTTGCCGGTGCCCGCGCGGCCGCCGAGGGACACGATGCCGACCTCGGGGTCGAGCAGCATCTCGAGCGCGATCCGCTGCTCGGCGGAGCGGCCGTGGATGCCGAACGCCTCGCGGTCGCCGCGCACCAGCTGCACCTGCTTGTCCGGACCGACCCGGCCCAGGGCGGTGCCCCGGTCGGAGAGCAGCACCAGGCCCTGGTGGCAGGGCAGCTCGCGGGCCGGCTCGAGGTCGAGGGTGCCGTCGTCGTAGAGCTCGTCGAGCTCCGCGGCGGTCACCTCCAGCTCGGCCATCCCGGTGTAGCCGGTGTCGGAGTCGCTGATCGCCTCGCCGCGGTACTCCTGGGCGTCCAGGCCGACCGCGGACGCCTTGATCCGCAGCGGCAGGTCCTTGGAGACCAGCGTGACGTCGTAGCCCTCGTTGGCGAGGTTGCACGCGACCGCCAGGATCCGGGTGTCGTTGTCGCCGAGCTGGAAGCCCGAGGGAAGGGAGTCGGCGTCGGTGTGGTTGAGCTCGACCCGGATCGTGCCGCCCTCGTCACCGACCGGGACCGGCTCGTCGAGGCGGCCGTGGATGATCCGCAGCTCGTCGAGCATGCGCAGCGCCGAACGGGCGAAGAACCCCAGCTCCGGGTGGTGCCGCTTGCCCTCGAGCTCGGTGATCACCACGACCGGGAGCACGACCTCGTGCTCCGCGAACCGCCGCAGCGCGCCCGGGTCGGCGAGCAGCACGCTGGTGTCGAGCACGTAGGTCCGGGTCTGGGCCTGAGTCTCTGGATGAGTCTGCACGGGGCACCCCTTCACGTGACCGCGCGCGCACCCCTCGCCCGGCCCTCAGTCGACGCTGGTGGACCGGGTTTCGACACGGAGTCGGGCCCGAACGCCGGAGTGCCGGCGTCCTGTCACGCGGCGGGCGGCTGCCTGCCGAGCGAGTGGGTCGTGAGTTCTCACGAACGGGCCTCCCGATGTGACGGGCTTCCCCACCCGTCATTGCAGAGAACCTACGTCGCGGACGGTGATGTCCCCAGGAGACACGCCCGAACGGGGGGTGACAGGTGGATGACGGCGGAGCGGCCGGATCAGGGGCCGGCCTTCGATACGCGCGCTGCGCTCGCTACTCAGGAACCATGCCGGCGCTCGCGCAGCGCGTAGGCGCGCATCGCGCGCAGGAAGTCGACCCGGCGGAAGTCGGGCCAGTACGCCTCGCAGAAGTAGAACTCCGACCTGGCGCTCTGCCACAGCAGGAACCCGCCCAGCCGCTGCTCCCCCGAGGTCCGGATCACCAGGTCGGGGTCGGGCTGGCCCTTCGTGTAGAGATGGTCGGCGATGTGCTCGACGTCGAGGATGCCCGCCAGCTCCTCGAGCGAGGTGCCCTTCTCGGCGTGCTCGTAGAGAAGCGACCGGACCGCGTCGGTGATCTCGCGGCGGCCGCCGTACGGGACGGCGATGTTGACGAGCATGCCGTCGACGTCGCTGGTCGCCTCCGCGGCTGCCTTCAGCCGCTCCGCGGTGCTCGCGGGCAGCAGGTCGAGCGCCCCCACGGGGTGCAGACGCCACCGACGCTGGTCGGCCAGGGAGTCGACCGCCTCCTCGATGATCTGCAGCAGCGGAAGCAGCTCACGCTCGGGGCGGTTGAGGTTGTCGGTGGAGAGCAGCCAGAGCGTGACCACCTCGACGCCGAGCTCGTCACACCAGCCGAGCAGCGGCTCGATGTTGGCGGCCCCGGCCCGATGGCCGTGAGCGGTGTCGCGGCCGACCGCCTTCGCCCACCGCCGGTTGCCGTCGAGCATGACGCCGACGTGCTGGGGAAGGTTGTCGGGCATCCGGCGCATCATCCTGGCCTCGTAGGCCGGATAGAGCACCCTCCTGAGCCCGCGCTTCCAGTCCGCCACGGGTTCATGTTAGTGCTGTGAGGTCACTCGCGTTCGCCACTGCGGCAGCCGGGCCTTGGGTACCGTCTCAGCATGAACGACGCGATCCGGGTCGGGCTGGAGTCGCTGAGTGACACCTTCGCCGACGTGAAACCCAAGCTGCGCGGGTGGCTGCACCTGAGCATCACCCCGCTCACCCTCGTTGCCGGCATCGTGCTGATCTGGCTCTCACCGACCGCCGCCACGCGGATCGGCTCCGCGCTCTTCGCGGCCTCAGCCCTGCTGCTGTTCGCGGTCTCCGCGATCTACCACACAGGCACCTGGTCGCCCCGGGTCTGGGCGGTGCTGCGACGGCTCGACCACGCCAACATCTTCCTGCTGATCGCCGGCTCCTACACGCCGTTCAGCGTGATCCTGCTCGACGGCGCACAGCAGGTCGTGCTGCTCTCGGTCGTCTGGGGCGGCGCGATCCTCGGGGTGCTGTTCCGGGTGTTCTGGACCGATGCGCCGCGCTGGCTCTACACCCCGATCTACATCGCCCTCGGCTGGGCGGCGGTCTTCTTCATCCCCGGCTTCTTCCGCGGCGCCACCGACCTCGGCTTCGGCATCGGCGTCGCCGTCTTCGTGCTGATCCTGACCGGCGGCCTGCTCTACACGCTCGGCGGCGTGGTCTACGGCTTCAAGCGCCCCAACCCCTCGCCGCGCTGGTTCGGCTTCCACGAGGTCTTCCACAGCTTCACGGTCCTGGCGTTCGCCTCGCACTACGTCGGCGTCTCGCTGGCGACGTACTCCCTGCGCTGACGGAACCTTCAGCCGCGGCTCGCCGTCTCTCAGACGGAGGAGATGCTGTGGACGACGACTCGCGAGGTTCCTGGCGCCGCAGCGCGCCTGGCTACGCGGCGCTGGCCGTGCTGATCGTCATCGGCGTTGGTGCGGGTGGCCTCTCCCTGGCGGACGGCGACCAGGACACGACGAACCTCGCCGAGGATCCGACGACATCCGCTTCGCCGGCCACGCCGGGCTCGGGCATCGCGTGCCCCAGAGGCGTCGCCCCCCAGCAGTCAGTCTTCGACCACAGCGGGTACGGGAGCTTCACCGAGTTGCTGCGGACCGAGGCGGGCTTCCGCGGTTCCTATGTTGTGGACCGAGCAAAGGAGCGCTTCCTCTATCTCCGGGACGACGGGTCGGTGCACACCGAAGTCGTCTGGATGGGCGAGCCGCGCGACGGTGGAGGCAACCGCAGCGACTGGTTCCCCAGCAGCGAGTCCGCCTGCTCGGACGAGGAGTCCTGGACCGGCGTTCCGCTCGACCTGGTCGAATCTGCCCAGCCCCTCACGTTGGACGTCGGGCACTGCTGGATCGAGCCGGTGTCGTTCGACGGACGGATGTGGGACGTCGTCGAGGAGGAACAGTTCGGTTGGGGCGGTCAGCAGCCCACTGACTTTCGCGGCACGGGCGAGGCCTGGCGGGCAGGGGACATCGTCACCTACGTGGACGCGTCCGGTCATTGGCTGACCCTGGTGCCGGCTGGCGATCCCTGGGCGCTGGATCGCGGTTTCTGCGACTGAGACCGTCGGTCTATGTCCGCCTGTGGAAGCCGACCTTCCCCTGGGGGAGATAGGTCATGTCGTAGCGGGTGTCGCGGGCGCGGCGGTGGTGGGGCAGAGCCAGACACCGTCGCGGTTCGTCTCCCCGCCTGAGCTCCAGGGAGGGGTTGGTTGGGCTTCGCAGAGCCAGCCCGAGCTCGGCGACCGGGTCCGCGGGCCGGGTCAGCTCGCACAGGGTGGAGCGGGTCTCGTCGTCGGTCATCAACCACGTCGACTGGTCTCCAAGCCCGCGCAGCATCGCCTGTCTTTCGGCAGCGGCGACGTGATGGGG
>JALZCZ010000182.1 GCA_030862825.1 Actinomycetota bacterium
CCACCGCGGGGGGCGAGGACGAGGGCGACTCCGGGGCGCCGGCCGTCGACGACGGAGTGCTGTCCGCGGCCACTTCCGGCACCGGCTCGTCGGCTTCGCTGCTGGTGAACGCCCGCCACGGCTCGAACGCCCACAGTCCGACCCCGATGACCACGAGCACAACTGCGCCGACAATCCACTTGAGCATGTCCCCGACGCTAACGCCGGATTGCCGGCTCAGGTCAGCAGAAGTGTGTCGAGTCTCTTACGAGCGACGAGGAGGCCGACCAGGCCCATCACGAGCAGGTAGACCACGGAGATCGCCGACTCCCAGGAGACGGTGCCGGTGGTCAGCTCGCGGCAGAGCACGACGCCGCGGTAGAGCGGCGTGCACTCGACCACCCACCGCATCCAGCCTTCGAACGTGGTGACCGGGAAGAACGTCGCTGAGAAGAGGAACAGCGGCAGCTGCACCAGCGTCATCTTGTCGAAGTCCTGCCACGAGCGCATGTAGGTCGTCAGTGCCATGCAGACCGCGCTGAAGGCGAAGCCGATCAGCAGCGCAGCAGGGAGCGCCAGCACGGCCCACCACGAGTGGAGCATCCCCATCGCGGCCATCACCACCAGGAACGCCGCGGAGTAGGCGCCCCCGCGCAGCTGTCCCCACGCGATCTCACCGCGGGCCACGTCGGCGGTGCTCAGAGGGGTCGCAAGCATCTGGTCGTAGAGCTTGTCGTAGCGCAGCTTGAAGAACACGTTGTAGGTCGAGTCGAGCAGCGCCCCGTTGAAGGCCGAGGCGGCCAGCATGCCCGGCGCGACGAACTCGGCGTACGGGATCGCCTGACCGTTGAACTCGAAGGTGTCGATCAGCTGACCGACACCGATGCCGATCGACAGCAGGTAGAAGACGGGCTCGAGGAAACCGGTGAGGAACAGCTTCCACGCGTCGCGGTAGACGATGTAGTTGCGCTGGACCAGCAGGCCGAGGGCCTGCGCCGGGCTCAGCGGCGTCACCGTCATCAGCCGACCAGCCGCTTGGTCAGCCCGGTCAGCGACCACCACCAGCCGAACGCCGTCAGCGTTACCAGCACCACGACGTTGATCGCGGCGACCTGCCAGTCGATCACGTCGACGCAGAACATCCTCGAGAGGCTCACGCCGTGCCAGAGCGGCGTCAGCTGGGCAAGCCGCTCCCCCGCCCAACCGAGGTTGCTGACCGGGAAGAACGCACCGCTGAACAGGAACAGCGGAAACACGCCGAGCCGGAACAGCACCCCGAAGCCCTCCGGGGACGTCAGCCGCGCCGAGAAGCCGTAGACCAGCGTCGCGAAGGTCAGGCCGACCAGCACCTGGGCGAGGTAGGCCAGCAGCGGACCCCACCACGTCTCGAAGACCCCGAACGGCGCCAGCACCAGCATGAACACCCCGCACGCGAGCGCGAGACGCACGGCCACCGCGGCCAGGTGGGCGCCGACCAGGTGGCGCGTCTGCAGCGGCGTGGCGAGCATCGACTCGTAGATCCGCTGCCACTTGATCATGGCCATCACCGGGTACGTCGTCTCGCCGACCGCCGTCTGCATCGAGTGCGCCGCGATCAGACCGGGCACCACGAACGCGAGGTAGGACGTCGCACCCTCGAGCCGATCGGGGTCGCCGTCGATGAACCCCCCGAGCAGCACGCCCATCGCGACGACGTAGAACAGTGGCGAGACGAACGCGGAGATCACCGAACCACGCCAGGTCCGCTTGAAGACGGTCACCCAGTAGTCGAACTGGCGGCCGACACCCTCGGCGAGGGTCAGGGTCGTCATCAGTCGACCAGCGTCCGGCCGGTGAGCCTCAGGAAGACGTCTTCGAGCGTGGAGCGCCGTACCAGCACCGCCGCCGGCTGCAGGCCGCGTTCGTGCACCTTGGCCACGACCTCCTCGCCGTCGGCGGTGTAGACCAGCAGCCGGTCGGGCAGCACCTCGACCCGGTCGCCCAGGTCGGCGATCTTCTCGGCGAGCACGTCGTGGCTCTCGCCCTCGGCGCCCACCCCGAACCTCAGCTCGGCCACCTCCCGCGTGGAGTGCCGGCGGATCAGCTCGAGCGGAGAGCCCTCGGCCACGATCAGGCCCTTGTCCATCACCACCAGCCTGTCGCAGAGCTGCTCCGCCTCGTCCATGTAATGGGTGGTGATCACCAGGGTCACCCCCTGCTGCTTGAGCCGGAACAGCCGGTCCCAGAGCACGTGCCGGGCCTGCGGGTCGAGCCCGGTGGTCGGCTCGTCGAGGAGCAGCAGCTCGGGCCGGTTGACCAGGCTGCGCGCGATCGTGAGCCGGCGCTTCATACCACCCGAGAGGTCCTCGACCCTCGACTTCGCCTTCTCGGTCAGCTGCACGAACGCCAACAGCTCGTCGGTGCGCTCGGCCACCTCGGCCTTGGGGATGCCGAAGTAGCGACCGTAGATGTAGATGTTGTCGCGGACGTTGAGCTCGTTGTCGAGCGTGTCCTCCTGCGGGCACACGCCGAGCCGGGCGCGGATCGCCGGGCCGTCGCTCGCCGGGTCCATGCCCAGGATCCGCAGCTCTCCCCCGCTCACCGGCGAGACCGCGCCGATCATCCGCATGGTCGACGACTTGCCGGCACCGTTGGGACCGAGGAAGCCGAACGCCTCGCCGCGACGCACGTCGACGTCGATGCCCTTGACCGCCTCGAAGCCGCCGAACGACTTGCGCAGGTCGCGAGCAACGATCATCGACTCCGGCGGCACGCCCACCCGCGAGAGACTACAAAGCCCACGGATGCTGAGCGACCAACGAGGGCGACTCGTCTAGGTTTGCGCTCATGCAACGTCGTCACGCCGCGTCCGGCTCACCCTTCGAGGCCGGCATCGGGTTCTCCCGGGCGGTGCGGGTCGGGAGCACGGTCGCGGTCAGCGGCACCGCCCCCATCTGGCCGGACGGCCACGTCGACCCCGATCCGGCAGTGCAGGCGAGGCGCTGTCTCGAGATCGCGCTCGCCGCGCTGGCTGAGCTGGGTGGGCGGGCGGAGCACGTCGTCCGCACCCGGCAGTACGTCGTCTCGACCGACCACGCCGATGCCGTCGGTGCCGTGCACGGCGAGTTCTTCGGCGAGATCAGGCCCGCGTCGACGATGGTGGTGGTCGCCGGGCTGCTGGACCCGCGCTGGAAGTACGAGGTCGAGCTGGATGCCTTCGTCGACTGAGCCGGCGACCGAGGCCAGCGCGGTGATCCTGGTCGAGGGCGCCTCGGACCAGCGCGCGGTCGAGGTGCTCGCGCTGCGGCGCGGGCGGGACCTCGCGGCGGAGGGCGTCGCCGTCGTCGCCATGGGCGGCATCACCAACCTCGGCCGCCACCTCGACCGGCTGGGGCCCGGCGTGGTGGTCACCGGCCTCTACGACCGCGACGAGGAGGCATGGGTGCAGCGCGCCCTCGCCCGCCGGGAGACGCCGGTGGCGCTGCACGTTTGCGACCTCGACCTCGAGGACGAGCTGATCCGGGCCCTCGGCGTGGCCGGCGCGCTCGAAGTGGTCGAGGAGCGCGGCGACGCCGCCGCCTGGGCGACGCTGTGCCGCCAGCCGTTCCACCGGGAGCGACCCGCCGACCAGGTGCTGCACCGGTTCCTCGGCACCACCAGCGGCCGCAAGATCGAGTACGCCGGCCTGCTCACCGCCGCCGCGTACGACCGGGACCGGGTGCCGACACCCCTGGACGCCGTACTGTCCGCCACCGCCGGCTGACCGGCCGGCGGCGCCTGTAACTGACCGTTGCGACACGGCAGTAGATCCAACGGTCCGTAACAGGCCAGGCCGGCCACTCCTAGTGACGCGCGAGGCCGGTCACGAGCTGAGCGCGGCTGGGGTGCCAGGGGTCGGCGCGGAGCCGCATCCGGGCCTCGGCGGGGGTGCGGTTGCCCTTGCGCTCGTTGCAGCTCTGGCAGGCGGCGACGGTGTTGAGCCAGCTCCAGTCGCCCCCGCGCGATCGAGGGATGACGTGGTCGATGGTGGTGGCGTGGGCGCCGCAGTAGCCGCACTTGTGGCGATCACGTGCCAGTACGCCCCGCTTGGTCCAGCCCGCCGGCCGATGCAGCCACTTCGCCGCGACATAGCGGACGAGGCGCAGCGCCTTCGGCCACTGGTAGGGGCCGATCATCTTCTCGCCCGCGGCCTCGTGGACGACCGCGACCTCGCGGACGAGCATGCGAACGGCGTGCTGGAAGCTCACGTGGCCCAGTGGCTCGTACGACGCGTTGTAGAGCACCACGGTCGTCACCGGTCCGCACCTCCTTCGCGCGTCTCGGCCCACATTGGGGCCCAGTGTTCGAATCCTGTCGGTTCATATCTTCCGTGATGATGCCCGACCCGGGGAAGGGCCGGCCGAACTCGCCCCGGAGAACAGGAAGGAAAGAGCCGCCCCGAGAGACCCCGGGGCGGCTCACCAGCACCAACGTCGAGTCGGTCAGGTCAGGGAACGACTCGGGTGAAAGCCCGGTCCTGGGCTGACGGGCCCCGACCGGGTCGCGGACGACGCTAGATCAGTGGCACGGTGAACGCATCTGTTTTTCGGGGCGGATCCAGGTATTATAGTCACGTTGACTACAACGAGGAGTGACCGTGCGCATCTCCCCCGGGCTGCTCACCGACCGCTACGAACTCACCATGTTGTCGTCGTGGGTCAACGACGGCAGCGTGCACAACAAGGCGGTCTTCGAGGCGTTCGCACGTCGGCTGCCCGAGGGGCGCCGCTACGGCATGCTCGCGGGGCTCGGCCGGCTGTTGCGGTTGGTCGAGCGGTTCACGTTCAGCGACGCCGAGGTCGAGTGGCTCGAGGCCGAGGGGGTGGTCAACGGCGCGACCGCGGCGTACCTCCGCGACTTCCGGTTCTCGGGCGACATCGACGCCTACCGCGAGGGCGACCTCTACTTCCCCGGCAGCCCGGTGCTCACCGTCACCGGCACCCTCGGCGAGTGCCTCGTGCTGGAGACCTTGGTGCTGAGCGTGCTCAACCACGACACCGCCATCGCGAGCGCCGCCGCACGGATGGCCACGGCCGCCGGAGATCGCCCGCTGGTGGAGATGGGCAGCCGCCGGGCACACGAGGCGGCGGCGATCGCGGTCGCCCGGGCGGCGTACGTCGCCGGCTTCGCCTCCACCAGCAACCTCGCGGCCGGGCGGCTCTACGGCATCCCGACCGTCGGCACTGCCTCCCACGCGTTCACGCTCGCCCACGAGAGCGAGGAGGCGGCGTTCCGCAGCCAGGTCGAGGCCCACGGAGCTGACACGACGCTGCTCGTCGACACCTTCGACGTCACCGACGGTATCCGCACCGCGATCAAGGTCGCGGGTCCGGGTCTCGGCGCGGTCCGGATCGACAGCGGCGACCTCGCCGACGAGGCACAGAAGGCGCGGCTGCTCCTCGACGAGCTCGGCGCCACCGAGACCAAGATCATCGCGACCAGCGACCTGGACGAGTTCGTGATCACTGCCCTGGCCGACGCCCCGATCGACGGCTACGGCGTCGGCACCCGGGTCGCCACCGGATCCGGGCACCCCACGGCCTCGATGGTCTACAAGCTGGTCGCGGTCGCCGACGAGCCCGGAGCCGACTCACCGATGCACCCGGTCGCGAAGAAGTCCGCGGCCAAGGTGTCGGTGGGCGGTCACAAGACCGCCTTCCGCGAGTACGCCGACGGCTACGTCGTACGGGAGGCCTTCGCCGTCGACACCGACGACGTGCCGGGCCGCCCCCTCCAGGTCGCCGCGATGCGCGACGGGCGGATAGTGCACCAGCCCTCGCTCGAGGAGATCCGCGCCTTCGCCGCCGAGCAGCTCGCCACGCTCCCCGCCGACGCGACCAACGTCGCGGCCGGCCCGCCCCACGTCACCGTCACCCTCGACCACGAAGGAGCACCAGCATGAACGACCAGGACCAGGTCCGCGCCCTCATCGTCGTGGACGTGCAGAACGACTTCGTGGAGGGCGGATCGCTCGGCGTCACCGGCGGCCACGAGGTGGCGTCGCGGATCAGCGACCACCTCGCGAACCACGCCGGCGACTACGCCGCGGTGGTCGCCAGCCGCGACTGGCACGACCCCGACAGCACCAACGAAGGCCACTTCCACGCACCCGGCACCGAGCCGGACTTCGTCACCACATGGCCCGTGCACTGCGTCTCGACCGGCAGCGGGTCCGACTACGCGCCCGAGCTCGACCAGGCGCTCATCACCCACCACGTACGCAAGGGCATGGGGGTGCCGGCGTACAGCGCCTTCGAGGGGGTGACCGACGACGGCCGCGCCCTCGTCGACCTCCTTCGTGAGCGTGGCGTCACCGACGTCGACATCGTGGGCATCGCCACCGACTACTGCGTCCGGGCCACCGCCCTCGACGCCCGCACCAACGGGTTCGGGGTGCGGCTGCTCGGCGGGCTGCACGCCGGGGTCGCGCCCGAGTCGAGCGAGCGCGCGGTCACCGAGCTCGCCGCAGCCGGGGTCGACGTGGTGCCGGCGTGAGCGAGCACCCGCCGTTCGCGGTCGCCGTCGACCTCGCGATCTTCACGATCCGCGACGGCGCCCTGGCGGTGCTCCTCATCGAACGCGGCGAGGACCCCTACGCCGGCGCCTGGGCCCTCCCGGGCGGGTTCGTGCAGCCCGACGAGGACGCCGAGACGGCGGCCTGGCGCGAGCTGCACGAGGAGACCGGCGTCGAGCGGTTCGCCGGGCACCTGGAGCAGCTGAAGACCTACTCCGCACCCGACCGCGACCCCAGGATGCGGGTGGTCTCGGTCGCCCACGTGGCCTTCGCCCCCGACCTCCCGGCGCCCGAGCCCGGCTCCGATGCGGCCACCGCACGGTGGTGGGTGGCGGCCGACCTGCTGGACGGCGAAGACCGTCCGGAGCTGGCCTTCGACCACGCCCAGATCCTCACCGACGCCCGCGAGCGGGTCCGATCCAAGCTGGAGTACACGACGCTGGCCCGAGAGTTCGTGGCCGAGCCGTTCACGCTGCCCGAGCTGCGCCGCGTGTACACCGCGGTCTGGGGCACGCCGCCCGACCTCGGCAACTTCCGCCGCAAGGTGCTGGGCACCGACGGCTTCGTCGTACCCACCGACACCCACGGCTCTCCCTCCGAGGCCGGGGGCCGCAAGGCGCTGCTCTACCGGCGTGGCCCGGCGACCCTGATCCAGCCGCCCATGCTGCGCAGGGGCGAGGCCCAGGCGTCCCGGGGCAGCTCGACGTAGCTTGCCTGACCGCGCCCGAACGACCGGTCCTCGCGGCCGTTCTCGACCAGCGCCACCACCAGGTGACCGGCCTGATGCTGGGTGATGATCTGGAAGCGATCGCTCGGGCACCTCGAGGCATTCGACCACCGCCTCGTGGACGGCGTCGGAGATCGCGTCGAGCTCGTGGAGCGCGCGCCCCTCCAGCTGGTCGATGGCGAACACTGGCATGGGGAGGCTCCCTCGGGCACCTCAAGGATCGGAAGTGCCGGTGCAGCGCTGGTCGGGCCGGCTTCATCCCGGCCAATTCATTCCTTGACACGAATATTCTTTGTAAGGAATAGTTCCACTCGTGGAATCGCTCCTCATCGCACTGGCCGACCCGGCCCGCTGGCGGCTGGTGAACCTGTTGGCCGAGCGGCCGCGCTCGGTCGGGGTGCTCGCCCAGCTCGCCCAGGCGCGGCAGCCCCAGACGACCAAGCACCTGCAGACTCTCGAGCGCGCCGGCGTCGTCACCTCCCAGCGCACCGGCCAGCGCCGCATCTACGCACTCCGACCCGCAGCCCTACGCGACCTGGCGGCCGCGCTCAGCCGGCTGGCCGAGACCGCGGACCAGGTCGGCGGCTCCCGCGAGACCTTCGACCGCTACGGGCTCAGCCTCGAAGCAGAGCGGCTGGCCGCGGAGGAGTCGGGGTGGGCCGACGGACGCTCGTTCGGGTTCCACCGGTCCCTCGCGGCGCGCCCGGAGCTGGTCTGGCGCCACCTGACCGAAGCACCCCTCCTCGCCCGATGGTGGACGCCCGACGACCTGCGCGCCTCCGAGCTGGTGTTCGAGGCCCGACCGGGTGGGCACGTCGTCCTGGAGTACCGCGATGCCGAGGACGCCGACGGCTCCGACCTGGTTGCCGGGCGCGCGGAGGGCGTCGTTGTCGACGTACGCCGCGATGAGCGCCTCGTCTACCGGACGTCCCCGTTGCTGCCAGACGGCAGTCCCGCCTTTACCGCCCATGTCGACCTCGGCCTGATCCCCACCGACAGCGGCACGGACCTCGAGGTCCGGTGGCGGATCACCGACAGCACCGTCGACTCCGCCGACTTCGTAGCAGGCATCGAGATCGGCTTCGGCCAGAGCCTCGACAAGCTCGCGGCGACCCTTGCCGGGGACTCCGACACCACCGACTCCGACAACGCCGACAGCACCGACACCGACAGGAGCGCGGAATGACCGAACAGACCGGCGACCGCAGGGTCGTCACCAACATGGCCCTCACCCTCGACGGCCACTACGCCGGCCCGGACCCCCAGGACATGGGCTGGGTGATGCCGTACGCCGTCACCGACGTCGCACGCGACCACTTGACCAGCCTCTGGCAGTCGGCGACGACCGCGCTGCTCGGGCGGGTCAACGCCGAGGGGTTCCTCGGCTTCTGGCCGACCGTCATCGGGATGGACGGTGCCGACCCACGCGACGAGGGCTTCGCGAAGTGGCTGGTCGACACCGACAAGGTGGTCCTCTCCTCCACCCTCGGCTATGCGCCGTGGGAGCGGACGACGATCGTCGACAAGCCGACCGCTGACGTGGTCGCTGACCTGAAGGGAGGTGAAGGCGGAGACATCCTCGTGCTCTCCAGCGCGAGCGTGATCAAGGCGCTGCTTGCGGCGGACCAGGTCGACCGCCTGGCGATCACGATCTTCCCGGTCTTCCTCGGCGGTGGGCCGCGCCTGTTCGATGACGGCCTCCCCACCGGACAGTGGACACTCGCCAGCCAGGCCGCGGGCGAGCACGGCACCCTGGCTCTCGTCTACGACCGAGTCCGCTGACGAGACTCGTTGTCGGTGGCGTGAGCAAGGATGGTCGGGTGACCGCAGAGCCTGGTCCGCTCGACCGTTTCAGCGCCGCCACCCGGGAGTGGTTCGGGGCGGCGTTCGCCGCGCCCACGCCCGCGCAGGTGGGGGCGTGGTCGGCGATCGGCGCGGGCAAGCACGCGTTGGTCGTGGCACCCACCGGGTCCGGCAAGACGCTGAGCGCCTTCCTGTGGTCGATCGACCGGCTGCTGACCGAGCCCGTGCCCGCGAAGGCGAAACGGTGCCGCGTCCTCTACGTCTCCCCGCTCAAGGCGCTGGCGGTCGACGTCGAGCGCAACCTGCGCTCGCCGCTCACCGGCATCCGGCACACCGCCGACCGGCTCGGCACACCGGTGCCCGAGCTGCGAGTGGGCGTGCGCTCCGGAGACACCAGCGCAACCGACCGGCGCCGACTGACCACGCAGCCGCCGGACATCATGATCACCACGCCCGAGTCGCTGTTCCTGATGCTGACCAGCCAGGCCCGCGAGGCCCTGCGCGGGGTCGAGACCGTGATCATCGACGAGGTGCACGCCGTCGCCGGCACCAAGCGCGGCGCCCACCTGGCGATCTCCCTGGAGCGGCTCGACGCCCTGCTCGAGCGCTCCGCACAGCGGGTCGGTCTGTCCGCCACGGTCCGTCCCCTCGACGAGGTGGCCCGCTTCCTCGGCGGTGCCGCACCAGTCGAGATCGTCGCGCCTCCGGCCGAGAAGCACTGGGACCTCAAGGTCGTGGTGCCGGTCGAGGACATGACGGCTCCCGGCGAGTACGACGAGGAGGGTGACGGCGACGCCACCCGCGGCACCAGCATCTGGCCACACGTCGAGGAGTCGGTCGCCGACCTGATCGAGCAGCACAGCTCCACGATCGTCTTCGCCAACTCGCGCCGGCTGGCCGAGCGGCTGACCGCACGGCTCAACGAGATCGCCACCGAGCGGGCCAGCGGCGAGCCGCTGCCCAACGGCGGGTCTCCGGCTCAGATCATGGCGCAGTCGGGCTCGAGCCGGGGCATCGAGGCGATCATCGCCAAGGCCCACCACGGGTCGGTCTCGAAGGAACAGAGGGCGCTGATCGAGGACGACCTGAAGCGCGGCCGGCTGCCTGCGGTGGTCGCGACCAGCAGCCTCGAGCTCGGCATCGACATGGGCGCCGTCGACCTGGTGATCCAGATCGAGTCCCCGCCCAGCGTCGCCTCCGCCCTGCAGCGCGTCGGCCGGGCCGGCCACCAGGTGGGCGAGACCTCGCGCGGTGTGCTGTTCCCCAAGCACCGGGGCGACCTCGCGCAGACCGCCGTCGCCGTCCAGCGGATGCGCACCGGCGGCATCGAGGCGCTGCGCGTGCCGACCAATCCGCTCGACGTGCTCGCCCAGCAGGTGGTCGCCGCGACAGCGCTGGAGCCCTGGGACGTCGAGGAGCTCTTCGATCTCGTCCGTCGCAGCGCGCCGTTCGCCAACCTCCCCCGGTCCGCGTACGACGCCACCCTCGACCTGCTCAGCGGCCGCTACCCCTCCGACGAGTTCGCCGAGCTGCGGCCGCGGATCGTCTGGGACCGCGTGACCGGCAGCCTCACCGGCCGCCCCGGAGCGCAGCGGCTGGCGGTGACCAGCGGTGGCACCATCCCCGACCGCGGGCTGTTCGGGGTCTTCCTGGTCGGAGGGGATGGACCCGGCAAGCGGGTCGGCGAGCTCGACGAGGAGATGGTCTACGAGTCGCGGGTGGGCGACGTCTTCGCGCTCGGTGCCACCAGCTGGCGGATCGAGGACATCACCCACGACCGGGTGCTGGTCACGCCGGCGCCCGGCATCCCCGGACGGCTGCCGTTCTGGAAGGGCGACACCCTGGGCCGACCCGCCGAGCTCGGTGCCGCGATCGGTGCGTTCACCCGCGAGCTCGGGGCCCTTCCCCCGGCCCGGGCCGAGCAGCAGGCCAGGGACGCCGGCCTCGACGAGTGGGCGGCCGGCAACCTGGTCGGCTACCTCCACGAGCAGCTCGAGTCGACCAACGTGCTGCCCAGCGACACCACCCTGCTGGTGGAGCGGTTCCGCGACGAGCTGGGCGACTGGCGGCTGGTCCTCCACTCCCCCTACGGCACGCCGGTCCATGCGCCGTGGGCACTGGCCATCAACGCCCGGCTCCGCGAGAGGTACGGCGTCGACGGCCAGGCCGTCGCCTCCGACGACGGCATCGTGATCCGGATCCCCGACACCGACGCCGAGCCGCCCAGCGGCGACATCGTGGTCTTCGAACCCGACGAGATCGACGACCTGGTGACCGGGGAGGTCGGCGGCTCGGCGCTGTTCGCGTCCCGGTTCCGGGAGTGCGCGGCCCGGGCCCTGCTGCTGCCGCGGCGCGACCCCGGACGCCGGTCGCCGCTCTGGCAGCAGCGGCAGCGCTCGGCGGCGCTGCTCGAGGTCGCGGCGAAGTACCCGTCCTTCCCGATCGTGCTCGAGGCCGTGCGCGAGTGCCTCCAGGACGTCTACGACCTGCCGGCGCTGGTCGCGCTGATGCGCGCGGTCG
>JALZCZ010000185.1 GCA_030862825.1 Actinomycetota bacterium
CGAACAGCACGGCCAGGTCGACCACGACGCCGTTGCCGATGACCGGCGTGCAGCCCGGCGTCAGGATGCCGCTCGGCAGCAGGTGCAGGGCGTACTTCTCGTCGCCGATCACCACCGTGTGGCCGGCGTTGTTGCCGCCGTTGAACTTCACGACGTAGTCGACCCGGCTGCCGAGCAGGTCGGTCGCCTTGCCCTTCCCTTCGTCGCCCCACTGGGCGCCGATGATGGCGATGGCGGGCATGTGCTCCCTCTCGTCGGCCGTGCTTGTCGGTACTGCCTGTCGGTCCACAGGTTAGGGTCCGAAGTGATGGACCCCCTACTCGTGATCACCAACCGTGACGCCGGCCCCTCCGACGAGGAGGCCCTCGAGGCGTCACTGCGGGTCCTGCGCACGAAGACGGACGTCGAGGTGGCGGCGACGGCGGACCCGGGTGAGCTCGACGGGGTGCTGCACCGCGCCGGGTCCCGCCGGATCGTGGTCGCGGGCGGCGACGGCAGCCTGCACGCGGTGATCGCATGCCTCTACAAGCGGCACGAGCTGCAGCAGTCCGTGCTCGGCCTGCTGCCGCTCGGCACCGGCAACGACTTCGCTCGCGGGGTCGGCATTCCGCTGGAGATCGAGGACGCCGCCCGGGTGGTGCTCGACGGCAGCCCCCGGCCCATGGACCTCATCGTCGACGAGGTCGGCCAGGTGGTCGTCAACGGCGTACACGTCGGAGCCGGGGCACAGGCGAGCCGTCGTGGTGCGAAGTGGAAGGACCGTCTCGGCTCGGTCGGAGTCGGCAAGGTCAACATCGGCAAGCTCGGCTACCCGATCGGCGCCGCCATCACCGCGTGGAACCCGCCCGTGCTGCGGCTGCGGGTCGAGCTCGACGGCAGGGTGGTCAACGACCTGGACCGGCCGGTGCTGATGGTCGCGGTGGGCAACGGCTCCTCGGTCGGCGGCGGCACCGAGCTGACGCCCGACGCCAACCCCGAGGACGGTCGCCTCGACGTGATGGTCTCGCGCTCCGTCGGACCCGTGGCCCGGCTGCTGTACGCCGCCCGCCTCGGCTTCGCGACCCACCGCGAGCGCGAGGACGTCGACTACCACCGGGCCGACAGCGTGTCGATCAGCGGCGAGCGGTTCTGGTGCAGCGCCGACGGTGAGGTGTACGGCCCGGAGCGGCAGCGGTCGTGGCACGTCGAGCCGGCGGCGTACTCGATGGTGCTGCCTCGGTAGCCTGCGGGCATGGAATCCGAGCAGTCCGCCCACGACGAGCGTCTCTCCCAGGAGGACGTGCGTCGCGAGAAGCGCGCTCGTCTGCTCGAGGCCGGCCACCCGCCGTACCCGGTGGTCGTGCCGCGTACTCACACACTTGCCGAGGTCCGCGAGCAGTGGGGGCACCTCGAGACCGGCGAGGAGACCCAGGACGAGGTGGGTGTCGCCGGTCGGGTGATGTTCGTGCGCAACACCGGGAAGCTCTGCTTCGCCACCCTCCAGGAGGGCATCGGCACTCGCCTCCAGGTGATGCTCAGCCTCGCCGAGGTGGGCGAGGAGGCGCTGGAGTCGTGGAAGCACGACGTCGACCTCGGTGACCACGTGTTCGTGCGCGGGCGGGTGATCTCGTCGCGACGCGGCGAGCTGTCGGTCATGGCCTCGCAGTGGCAGATGGCGTCGAAGGCCCTGCGCCCGCTGCCGGTGCTGCACAAGGACCTCTCCGAGGAGTCGCGGGTGCGGCAGCGCTACGCCGACCTGATCGTGCGCCAGGAGGCACGCGACATGGTGCGCACGCGGGCCGCGGTCCTGCGGTCGGTCCGCGCCACCCTCGACCAGGCCGGGTTCGTCGAGGTCGAGACCCCGATGCTGCAGCTCATGCACGGGGGTGCGGCGGCGCGGCCGTTCACCACGCACATGAACGCCTTCGACCAGGACATGACCCTCCGGATCGCGCTGGAGCTCCATCTCAAGCGCGCCGTGGTCGGCGGGGTCGACCGCGTCTACGAGATCGGCAAGACGTTTCGCAACGAAGGCGTGGACTCCACGCATGCACCCGAGTTCACGATGCTGGAGTTCTACGAGGCGTACGGCGACCAGTTCACCGCCGCGGACCGGACCAAGAGCATCATCCTCAACGCAGCCGTTGCCGCTGGGGTGGGCACCAGCCTGGTTGACTACCGCGGCAACGAGATCGACCTGTCCGGCGAGTGGCGATGGTTGCCGATCGGCGACGCGGTGGCCGAGGCCCTGGGCGAGGAGGTCTCCTTCGAGGAGACTGCTGAGAACGTCACGCGACTACGCAAGCTTGCAGACGCCCGCGAGGTCTCGTTGAAGCCGAGTTGGGGCGTCGGCGAGATCGTGCTCGAGCTCTACGAGCAGCTGGTCGAGGAGACCCTGATCCAGCCGACCTTCGTGTGCGACTACCCCACGTCGGTCCGGCCCCTGGCCCGCGAGCACCGCAGCAAGCCTGGAGTGGTCGAGGCCTGGGACCTGATCATCGGTGGGGTCGAGCTGGCTCCGAGCTACTCCGAGCTGGTCGACCCCGTCGTACAGCGGGAGAGACTCACCGAGCAGTCCCTCCTGGCGGCCGGCGGCGATCCCGAGGCCATGCAGCTCGACGAGGACTTCCTCCGCGCCCTCGAGTACGGCGCGCCGCCGATGGGGGGCACGGGACTCGGCATCGACCGGATGATCATGCTGCTGACCGGCGTCGGCATCCGCGAGACGATGCTGTTCCCGCACCTGCGCCCCGAGGCCCACTGACGCCGGCGGCCGCCTCCCGGGGGGCCCGGCTTGTAACTCAGTGTTCAGTCATCTACCCGAGTGTTCGAACACCGCGTCAGTAGTCACAACAGTGAGTTACATGTAGCGCGGACCGATCTGGCCGGCGACTGCGTCTCAGGCGGACCACCGCGCCCGCATCTCGGCCGCCTGCCGCACCAACCGCTCGGGCAGCTCGGTGCCGAAGCGCGCGATCGTTTCCTCGATGTCCGCCCGCAGACGGGCCTTGGCCTCGATCCGGCGGGCTCCCCAATAGTCCTCCCAGTGGACCCGCGAGACGCCGAGGCCCTCGTCGCGGATCAGCCGCTCCCTCTTCTTCTCGTCCCAGACCACGTCCTCGACCGATCGGGTGGCGACGCCGCCCCGCTCGGGGGGCAGGTACTTGATCCGGCCGTCCAGCTCGATCATGTGCCTACCGACCCTGAGGTCGCACCACACCGGCCCGATGGCGGTCATCAGCGGGAACTGGGTCTCAGGCCGCCCGTAGCCGAGCTCGGTCACCAGCATCCGGCCAAGCGACTCGTGGGCGTTCTGCGCGCCAGGGTCGGCGAGCTCGACAGCGGCCCTGGCCGACCTGACGCCCTTCCACGACCGCATTGGTTCGTACGCCGCCATCAGCGCCGCACGTGGAGTTCCCATGCGCATCGCGGCGTCACAGGCAACAACGCCGTGGTGGAGGCCGCGCTCCCTCGCGATGTCCACCGCGGTGCGGGCCGGGTCGAGCACTCGAAGCCCGTCCACGACGGTCACCTGCTCAGGCTGGTATCGCGCCAAATGGTGCTTCACGCCGAACTCGGTCCAAGCGCCGGTGAAGCCCGGTCGCGTGACGTGCACGAAAGGTTCGTCCGGCGTGAGGATCGCCATCCCGAGGGCGTGGGCGGACGAGTCGTGGCTGAGCACCCAACTGCGGCGCATCTTCCGGACCGCGGCACGAGCACGCAAGAGTGGCTGCCCGGCGTACTCGTCGAGCGAGTCCCACAGCGCCGCCTCGGCATAGACCCCACGTCGCACGATCACCCAATGGCCAGTGCGGACCAGGTGGGCGATGTCCAAAGGACTGACGTCGAGGTCGAGCGCCTCTGCCCTGGTGATGAGCCCGTGCCTCGTCGCGAACCTGGCCTGAACTCCCGGATGCATGCGCCACAGGTTGGCACCGAGTCGCGGTACCCGGCTCGCCGTCGATGCCCGCCTGTGGACAACGTGCTCGGTGTCCCGTCCAGGCAGCGTCCTTGCAACTCAGTGTTGCTGCATTCACCCAGGTGTTTGAACACCGTGGCAGTGAACTGAACACCAAGTTACATGCGGTCGGACCGGCTGCTACTCCCCCAACAGGGCGTCGTACGCCGCCGGGCTGGAGTCGCGCAGGAACTCCGAGCAGCGCTCCCATTCGTCGGTCTCGCCGATGGACTGGGCGGCGCGGGCGAGGACGGCGAGGCAGGTGAGGAAGCCGCGGTTGGGCGTGTGCTCCCACGGCACCGCGCCGTGGCCCTTCCAGCCGTTGCGGCGGAGCAGGTCCAGCGAGCGGTGGTAGCCGACGCGGGCGTAGGCGTAGACGGTGATCTCGTCGGCTCCCTCGGCGCGGGCCTGGGTGGCGAGCGCGGCCCAGGCGGCCGGGGAGGCCGGGTGGCGGCGGGTGACCTCGACGGGCGAGGCCGACTCGAGCTCGGCCGCGGCCGGGTCCTCGGGGAGCTCGGTGGGGGGCGGTCCGGCCATCAGGTCCATGTCAGGCCCCGATCGACTTGCCGGCGGACCGCAGGTTCTGGCACGCCTCGACCACACGCGCGGCCATGCCGGCCTCGCCCGCCTTGCCCCAGGCGCGCGGGTCGTAGGCCTTCTTGTTGCCGACCTCGCCGTCGACCTTCAGCACGCCGTCGTAGTTGGTGAACATGTGGGCGGCGACCGGCCGGGTGAAGGCGTACTGGGTGTCGGTGTCGACGTTCATCTTCACGACGCCGAAGTCGACGGCCGCGCCGATCTCCTCGGCGGTCGACCCCGAGCCGCCGTGGAAGACCAGGTCGAACGGCCGGGCGTCCTCGCCGAGGCCGAGCTCCTTGGCCGCGGCGACCTGCGCCTCGCGCAGGATCTCGGGACGGAGCTTGACGTTGCCCGGCTTGTAGACGCCGTGCACGTTGCCGAAGGTGAGCGCGGCCAGGTAGCGGCCCCTCTCGCCCGCACCCAGCGCCTTGATCGTCGCGATGGCGTCCTCGGGGGTGGTGTAGAGCTGCTCGTTGATCTCGTTGGCGACACCGTCCTCCTCACCGCCCACGACGCCGATCTCCACCTCGAGCACGATCCTGGCCGCGGCGGCCTGCGCCAGCAGCTCCTCGGCGATCTGCAGGTTCTCCTCCAGCGGGACCGCGGAGCCGTCCCACATGTGCGACTGGAAGAGCGGGTTCTCGCCGCGCTCGACGCGCTCGCGGGAGATCGCGAGCAGCGGCCGGACGAAGCCGTCGAGCTTGTCCTTGGGGCAGTGGTCGGTGTGCAGCGCGATCTGCACCGGGTGGTGCTTCGCCACCTCGGCGGCGTACGCCGCGAACGCGACCGAGCCGGACACCATGTCCTTCACGGTCGGGCCGGAGAGGTACTCGGCGCCGCCGGTCGAGACCTGGATGATGCCGTCGGACCCCGCGTCTGCGAAGCCCTTGAGGGCGGCGTTCAGCGTCTGCGACGACGAGACGTTGATGGCGGGGAACGCGAAGCTGCCGGCCTTGGCGGCGTCGAGCATCTCGGCGTACTTCTCGGGGGTGGCGATGGGCATCTGCTGCGTCTCCTCGGGTAACGACTGCCGACCTACCAACCCTAGTCGGTGCGGTCGGGCGACAACCGATCGCGTCCGCGCCCCGTATCCACCCTCAGCGACAATCGACGACGAGGAGACGACATGGACGTGCGCGACGAGCTCGAGTCGGCTTTCGCGGCCGAGCCCGCTCACCGGCAGATCGACGACCGGCTCGCCGCCGGGCGGCGGGCCCTGCGGCGGCGACGGCTGGCC
>JALZCZ010000134.1 GCA_030862825.1 Actinomycetota bacterium
CGTCGAGCACGATCGCGTCGTAGTCGTTCTCCGAGGCCATCCAGAGTCCGTCCTCGCCGGTGGCGGCGAGGTCGACGGCGTAGCCCTCTCGCAGCAGAGCGCGGCGCAGGAGATCCGCCATCGCCGGATCGTCCTCGACCACCAGGACGCGCATGAGGACAGCCTAGGACCGGGAGCACTCATCGGCGTCTCATGCTCGGCAGCCGAGTCTTGTGCGATGAATGTTGTCGCTGCGCTGAACGGACTCCCCTGGTGGCTCGTGCTCGGAACCGTGGCGGCCCTGCCCGCGCTGGAGGCCTCCACGCTGATCGGCGTCGTCTTCCCCGGCGAGACCGCGGTCCTGGCGGGGGGCGTGGCCGCGCATGCGGGCCTGGTGCCGCTGTGGTCGGTGATCGTGGCCGCCATCGGCGGCGCCGTGCTCGGCGATCAGGTGGGGTACTCGCTCGGACGGCGGTACGGACCCGGCCTGCTCCGGCGGCTGCCGCGACGAGCGCGCGACTCCGCCGGGCTCGAGCGGGCGTTGGACCTCGTCCGTCGGCACGGCGCACTGGCGGTCGCACTCGGGCGCTGGGCAGCCACGCTGCGTGCGCTGGTGCCTGGTGCCGCGGGAATGAGCGGCATCAGCCGGCGGCGGTTCACGATCGCGAACGTGGCCGGCGCCACGGTGTGGGCCTCCGCGGTGGCGGTCGCGGCGGATCTCGCCGGGGCGGCGTACCCAACGCTGGAGCGCCGGCTGGGAGAGGTCGGCCTGGTGGTGCTCGTCGTCGCCGTTCTCCTGCTGGCCCGGTACGTCGCCCGGGGCCGCCGGTCGCAGCATGCCGTGGGGGCGGGCTCGCCGTGACCGCGCATCGCGAGCACGAGCGGCGCTGGCCGGCGAGCGTTGCGGTCCTGGCCGTGCTCGGCCTGCAAGTGGTGCTCCCGCACCAGGTCGCGGCCGGGCCGTGGTGGCTGACGCCCGCGCTCGAGCTGATCCTCCTCCTCCCCCTCGTCGTCACGAACCCCGTGCGACTCGCGCGGGAGACGGCGGCGCTACGAAGCGTCGCCCTGCTGCTGGTGCTCGCGCTGTCAGCGGTGAACGCCGTGCACCTCGGGCGGCTGGTCGTCGTGGTCACGTCCGGGAGGACGACCGACCCACGGGTGCTCGTGCAGGCCGCCCTGCTCATCTGGACCACCAATGTGGTGACGGGTGCGCTGGCCCTCTGGGAGCTGGACCGCGGCGGGCCGTTCGCCCGCGACCCACGGCATGACCGTCCTGCGGGTCGACCGGATCTTCTCTTCCCACAGATGACCGGTGTCCCCGGCTGGGACGCGGGGAACTGGTGGCCCTCCTTCCTGGACTACTTGTTCGTGGCGTTCACCGCGGCCACGGCCTTCAGTCCCACGGACACGATGCCGTTGTCCGGCCGCGCCAAGCTGGTGGTCACAGCGATCGGGTCCGTGTCGCTCGTGACGATCGGCGTGGTCGCCGCCCGCGCGGTCAACGCGCTGTGACGTCGCGCCAGACCAATGGGCGAACGTCATCGCCAACAAAGGCGCCGACCGTCAGCCGACAGGGCGAGCCGCCGCCTCTGCCATCGGCCGAAGGCCGCACGCCGCGGCGAAGCCCTCTGACTCGATACCGAGCGCGACGTTCGTGCGCGCCGCCTGGTTGGCGAACGCCGCCCACGTGGTCAGCTCGATCAGGGCCGCGGGGCCGAGCTGGTCGAGCAGGCGGGCCGAGAGCTCGTCGGTCACGGTCGGCGGCGTCTGCGAGAGGGCCTCGGCGTACTCCATCACGTCGCGCTCCAACGGCGTGAAGACGTCGGACTCTCGCCAGCGCGGCACTTCGCGCGCCTTGTCCAGGTCGAGGCCCTTGTTGTGGGCCTCGAAGTACTGATAGTCCAGGCACCAGGTGCAGCCGACAAGCGAGGTCACCGCCATGTGGGCCAGCGACTTCAGACCCTTGTCGCACGCGTTCCACTTGCTGGCCTTCTGACCGAAGCTCATGCCGGCCTTGAGCACCTGCCGGTGGTGCCACATCACCCCCAGAGCCTCGGGCGTCCGACCGAGCATCTTCATGGTGGCCTTCTTGAGCACCGCCCCGTAGATGCCGGTGATCTCGGCCGGGGGAATCCTGAGGTTGGACATCTCGTCCTCCTGCGTCGGTGTGGTCGTCAGTCGCCCATGAAGACTCCGGCCTGGCACTCTTTGTGACATCGATCGGAGAAGGTCTCTCAGCGGCGCACCCGGTAGCGCAGGTGAAGCACCCGCTCGCCCTTGATGACGGCGTCGGGGTCCTCGAGCAGGTGCTGGCTCTCGACCGCTCCGAAGTAGCGCTTGCCGGACCCGAAGACCACCGGGACGACGTCCATGGCGACCTCGTCGACCAGGCCCAGCGCGAGCGCCTGACCCCCGACGTCGCCCGCAGCCACCGCGACCGTGCGATCACTGGCGAGCTCCTGTGCCTTCGCCACGGCAGCAGCCACGTCGTCGACGAAGTAGTACGACGCTTTCGGGTGCCAGCCCTTCGGCTTCGGCCGGTGCGACACCACGACCACGTGCTCACCGGCCGGCGGCCGGCCCTCCCAACCGTTGGTCATGTCGAACAGGTGCCGCCCGATCACCATCGACCCGATCGCGTCCCACGTCGGCCGGATGTAGTCGTAGGAGGCCTTGCTGATCCTCATCCCGCCGGGGGCGGGGTCGTCCATCTCGCCGGGGACCAGCGGGTGGTCGCCGTTGAAGTACCACTCGAACAACGGACCGACGTCGTCGTTGTCGTCGGCGATGAAGCCGTCCACCGACACCACGTTGTGCATCACCACGGTGCTCATCTCGATCTCCTTTCAGTTCCACTCGTTGTCAACCTGTTGGTTGATGATGCTTGGGGTGCAGACCGGCCGACCCGCGAGTTCTCATCGCTGCTCCGCAGCCGTGCCAGGATCATGGCCATGTCTCGCGAGGCCTTCGTCCAGCGGATGACCTACTCCACGCTCGGCGCGTTCGACGTCGCGTCGACCTACCTGGGCGTCAAGCTCGGGTTCTACCGAGCGCTTGCTGACGACGGGCCGGCGACGGCCGCCGAGCTGGCGCAACGCACCGGCACCAACGAGCGGTTGGTGCGTGAATGGCTCGAGCAGCAGGGCGCCACGGAGCTGCTGGCGGCGGCGTACGACGGCGGCGAGTGGCGGTTCGCGCTGCCACCTGAGCGCTGCGACGTGCTGCTCGATCCCGACGCGCTGGACGGCGTCGCGAGCACCATGCTGTCGCTGGTCGGCGACCTGGCGCAGCTGCCGCGGCTGGTCGAGTCGTTCCGCACCGGCGTCGGCATCCCGTACGCCGACTACGGCCCGGACGTGGCGGAGGGACAGGCGATGGGCACCAGGCCGATCTACCGGGCCGAGATCCAGAGCTGGTTCGCCGCCGTTCCCGACCTGGCACCGCGGCTCGCCGACGGCAGCGCCCGGGTGGTGGACATCGGCTGCGGCAAGGGCTGGTCGAGCGTCACCATCGCGCAGGCATTCCCAGGTGTGACGGTGGACGGGGTCGATCTCGACCCCGGGTCGATCGAGACGGCCCGGCGTGTGGCGGTGGCCGAGGGAGTCACCGACCGGGTGACGTTCGAGGTGCGCGACGCGGCCACGCTGTCCGGCGCGGGCTATGACGTCGCGACGATGTTCGAGATGCTGCACGACCTGGCCCGGCCGGTGGAGGCGCTCCGCATCGCTCGAGAGGCACTGGGCCCTGACGGGGTGGTGCTGGTCGCCGACGAGCCGGCCGGTGAGGCGTACGCCGGACCCGCGGCCGAAGAGGAGAGACTGCACTACGGCTGGAGCCTCCTGCACTGCCTACCAGCGAGCATGAGCGAGCCGGACTCCGCCGCCACCGGCACCGTGATGCGCCCCGACACCGTCCGGCGCTATGCCCGCGAGGCGGGTTTCGCCAGCGTGGAGGTGCTGCCGGTCGACAGCGTCGCGTTCCGTCTCTACCTGCTGCGGCCCTAGCGTGGACTGTCCACGGGCACCGAGGAGTGCTGCTCGGCCGCGCGCCGGAAGAGCCAGGCCGACAGGCCGAAGAGGGCGGCGTACATCGCGCTGATGCCCAGGACGTCGATCACCGAGGCGTCGTCGGGCAGCCCTGCGAGCAGCGCGGTGGCGGTGACGAGGATCTGGGTGAGCGCAGTCGCAGCGAGGGCCAGCGCCATACCGGACGGCCGGAGCCGGGCGATGACGCTGCCGATGACGAGGACCGCGAGGACCACTGCGTAGATCCGGTCCGAGCGGCCACCGTCGCCGATGATGCCGAGAGCGCCGATCGCGAGGACCAGGAAGAGCACCGTCGCGACGGCGACCCCGATGCCGAGCAGGTAGTAGGTGGTGGTCTTCATGACTTGCACGGTAGAGGCAGAGCAGGTCACGAGGTGGGGAGGACGTGTGGAGGTTCTGTGCAGGTCTGACAGCATCGCGGGGTGCCCCAGCTGATCGAACCGCCGAACTCCGTGGTCCTGCTCGTCGGTCGGGAGGAGTTCAGCCCGCCCAGCTCGTTCAGCGGGCAGACGTGTGCCGCGACCAGCGACTGCATCGCGATCGGCGTGGTCAGCGCTGCCGACTCCCCCACCACCGTGACGCTCGGGCCGTCACCCGCTTCGGGTGAGCTCACCGTCCTGGCGCAGCACGTGATCGAGACGGAGGGACTCGTGTCACTGCGCGACGTCTACTCACGCGAGTACGAGACGATGGGAAGCCCGGCGGGTCACGCTCTCGTGACGGTCTGGGGCAACGACCCGGCCGAGCCCAGCGAGCTCGTCATCCAGGTCGCGGAGCATCATCCCTGAGCGACCCACGGCGTGCGTCTCGGCGCGCAGCCGCCATGCTGGGTGCATGCGATTCACCGAGCACGAGCTCACCGCAGCACTGACGGGTGCGGCGAAGTCCGTGGTGGCTTCGCGCAGGACGTTCCGCAAGGGCGGCGTGGACATCGACACGGCGTGGGACTCCATGGACCGCTACCAGAGGTTCCAGCTGCTCGACGCCCTCGGCAGCCAGATCCTGCCGGTGCTGGTGGCCCTGCCGGACGTCGAGGTCGCGCCGGGCACGCGTCCGTCGTACTCCACCCAGCAGGTGACCGAGACCGTCGCCGGGCTGGTCGGCGACGTCGGCAAGCTGCGCCGAGCGGTCGTGATCAAGGCCCGCGCCGCGCTGGTGCAGACGGCACTCGCGCACGTGCCGCCGCGACTGGACCCGGACGCGCTGATTGCTCCCGACGACGAGTAGCTCGGTCAGGAACGACCACGTGATGGTGCTGCCCCGGTCGGGGTGGTGGCAGGCGCCGCCAACCAACGTGCGGGAGGCAGGCTCGCCGAGCTCGGCGACGACGCTCCCGTGACCGCCTGTTGCCGCCGCCCTTGCCGACACCGGCGAAGTCGCCCCGGGCCTGCTGTTCGACAGGTGGGTCGAGGTGTCAACCGGCGCAAACTCGGTTGAGGGCACGCAGGCCGCCGCCGCAGGATGGGCCGGTGCCCGATGAGCCGACCGGCCAGGTCATCCACCAACACCCGCTGGCGTACCTGCTGGGGCTCGAGGGCGTCGCGCTGATGCGCGCCTTCGCCGGCGAGCATGACCGTGCCTTCACCGACGCCAGGATCGCCGAGGTGCGCGCGCTGCTCGACCGCGCCGACGACCTCGGGCCAGGGGTCGACGTACCTCCGCTGTCCGTCGCCGACGGCTATGACGGCTGGGCGACGACCTACGACGGCGAGGGCAACGGCTGCTTTCCGATGCGCGACGACCTGCTCGCACCGATGCTCGATGGGCTGGCGCCGGGCCGCGCCCTCGATGCTGCGTGCGGCACCGGCGCGGTTGCGCAGCAGCTGGTGGCCCGAGGCCACGACGTCGTCGGCATCGACCTCTCCGAGGCGATGCTCGCGCGTGCCCGGCGCGCCGTACCCGAGGCTCGCTTCCTGGCCGGTGACCTCGTGGCCCTGCCGCTACCGGACGGCGACGTCGACCATGTGGTGTGCAGCCTGGCGCTGGCTCACCTGAGCGATCTCCGCCCGTTCTTCGCCGAGGCGGCGCGGGTGATGCGACCCGGCGGGCACCTGCTCGTGCTGGACACCCGCGGCCACTTCACCGGCTCTACCCTCTATCCGCTGGTCAAGGAGTCGCCGGACGGCCGGGTCGGCCACATCGCCGGCCACAGCCACGGCCTCGGCGTCTACCTCCGCGCGGCGCTGCCGCACGGCTATGTCGTCCGGGCCTGCCACGAGACGTACCGTGACCACGACACCGTCGGACCCGGCGAGGAGCCCGAACCGCTCACACCCGGGCCTCCCGACATCTGGGAGCTCCATCCGCGGGTCCGGGATGCTGCCAATGCGGCCAAGGCCGGCCGGCCCGCGGTGGTCGCGTGGGACCTCGAGCTGCGGCCCGACGTCTAGTGTCCCGGCGCTGACGACCACGACGGGCACGTCGTGACCCGGCGCGACATCAGGAAGCGGCATCGTTCCTCCGCCGGCGCCGGAGGCCGCAACGCCGACAGCGGCGCAAGCCGCCCGGACGCCCTCTGCGGGCCGTGACCGGCTCAGAGCGTTGGCGACCCAGCTCGTGCTCCTCACTCGGCGACTGCCCCTGGGTGAAATGGCCTGCCCCCGAGGTCGTGGGCACGATGCGCGATCTGCGCTGCTCTGCCGCTGTACGTAACCGTCGTCAGGGGGGATCGTGGGCAGTGAGCAAGAGCGCCAATGAGAGGACGCAACCGTGGTCATCTCCGCCACCCTGGCCATCGACGAGGAGACCGAGAGGCGCCGGCGTGCCGGACGGCCCGTACTGCCGCTGGGGTTCGGCGAGGCCGGGCTGCCCGTGCACGAGAGCCTGCAACGCGCCCTGGCCGAACACGCCGGATGCGGGTCGTACGGCCCGGTTGCCGGCGTCCCTGAGCTGCGGGCCGCCGCCGCGGGCTACTGGGATCGCCGCGGCCTGTCGACCGACCCCGAGCGCGTGATCGCGGGTCCGGGAAGCAAGCCCCTGCTTCTCGCGCTGATGATCACCCTGGGCGGTCCCGTGGCACTCCCCCGGCCCAGCTGGGTCAGCTACAGCGCGCAGGCGGCGCTGATCGGCAGGGAGTCGGTGTACGTCGCGACGCTGCCCGAACAGGGCGGGGTGCCGGATCCGGAGCGGCTCGACGCGCTGGCCGCGACCGCGCGTGGAGACGGCCGGCCGCTTGCCGCCGTGGTCCTCACGCTCCCCGACAACCCCACCGGCACCCTGGCCGCGGAATCGACGGTGCGAGCCGTCTGCGAGGTGGCCGAGCGACACGACCTCGTGGTGATCTCCGACGAGATCTACCGCGACCTCGTCCACGACGAGCAGACGTCGTACCTCAGCCCGTCCGACGTGATCCCCCATCGCACGGTCGTCACCAGCGGCCTGAGCAAGAGCCTGGCCCTCGGCGGGTGGCGGATCGGAGTCGCCCGTCTCCCCGACGGCCCACGCGGCGCCGCTCTGTCCGCCGAGGTCGTGAGCATCGCCAGCGAGATCTGGTCCGTGCCACCGGTGCCGGTGCAGCGCGCGGCCGCTTGGGCGTTCACCGAGCCCGACTGCCTGCGGGAGCGGGTCCGGCTCAGCCGGCGCCTGCACGGGCGGGTGGCCCGCGCCGTCGCCACCGAGTTCCGCGGCGCCGGAGCGGACGTTCCGGAGCCGCATGGTGGCTTCTATCTCTACCCGGATCTCGGACGGCATCGCGACCGGCTCCGCAGGGTCCACGGCGTCGACGACGGGCCGGGCCTGGCGACTGCCATGCTCGACGGTCCTGGCATCGCGACCCTCCCCGGCTCGGCGTTCGGCGACGCCACCTCGGCCCTGCGGTTGCGCGTCGCCACCAGCCGGCTCTACGGGCCCACACCCGAGCAGCAGGAGGACGCCCTCACCGCGGACCGCCCGCTCGCGCTCCCCTGGATCAACGCACAGCTCACCGAACTGCGCAACGGGCTCGACCAGCTCGCGGGCTTTTGACGGACGGTGGCCGGAGGACTCGTCACCCACCGCTACCCGACCGGCACACTGATCGCCGTGGAGACCCTCGGCAGCAGACAGGTGTATGCCAACCCGTGGATGGCAGTCCGGGAGGACGCGATCCGTCGCCCGGACGGATCCACCGGCATCTACGGCGTGGTCGACAGCCCCGACATCGCGCTGGTCATCCCGGCCGATGGTGACCGGTTGCATCTCGTCGAGCAGTACCGGTATCCGGTCACCGGCCGACGCTGGGAGTTCCCGTCCGGAGGCGCCGACCGCCACCTCGATGTCGATGCGACGGCGTTGGCCGCACGCGAGCTGCGCGAGGAGACAGGTCTCGTGGCCGGCACGCTGAGCCTGCTCGGCACGATCGACGTCGCGCCCGGCATGTTGAGCCAACGGTGCGGGGTCTTCCTGGCCACCGACCTGACGCAGGGCGTGCCGCAGCGAGAGCTCGAGGAGCAGGACATGCGGTCGGCCTGGTTCACCCGTGTGGAGGTCGAGCGCATGATCAACCATGGCGCCTTCGCCGACGCGAAGTCCGTGGCGGCGTACACCCTGCTGCTCCTGCAGGGGCAGACCTCACACGTTGCTCAATCCTGAGCAACGACCCAGGCGTCGAGGCCCAGGTCGCACCCATCGGGCACGTGGTAACCATCGCCTTCCAGCGACCCGGACGCTCCACCGCCACCCAGCCTGACCTCGTCGCCGTCCTCGGAGTCGACCCGGCGTAACTGAGGACGTCGCCGACCCGCTCCACATCGTCCACGGGGAACACCGGCAGGACTCGCCTGCCACCACCTTGTTCGACGACGTAGATGCACTCGGGCTGGACCTCCAACCGCCCCTGGAGCAAGGCGCCGTCGCCGCCCTCGCCGTAGGGCTCGTACACGGCGACTCCACTGTCGTCTCCGCCGCTGCGGCTCTGGACCGCCTTGAGGTCGGGCGCTGACATCGCACGCGCATGCCGATGACAGGGCTTGCGTGTCTGCGCGAGCATGTTCGAAGAGCCGTGGTGGAGAAGCGGACTCTGGGCGTTTCGGCGGCGGGTGCATGCAACCAGACCCCGAGCCTGGAGGTCGTATGTGGTGAGGGTGCGGATGGGCCGCACGGATGGGCAGGGCCGCGATGACGAACGAAGGGTTCGTACGCGAGGTCTACCAGGCGTCCTACCGGCGGCTGGTCGTCCAGCTCGTCGGGCCGTGCGGTGGCGACGTCTCGGTGGCCGAGGAGGTCGTCCAGGAGGCCTTCGTCCGGGCGATCGCACAGGGAGCCAAGTTCCGCCGTCTCGACAACCCGGAGGCGTGGCTACGCCGCGTCGCGGTCAACATCGCGCGAAGCCGCTGGAAGCGGCTGAAGAGGTACGCCGGCCTGGAACCGCGGCTGGCCGGGCCGTCCACCATCCCCGACCTCTCGCCCGACCACGTGGTCCTGATGTCCGCACTCAAGCAGCTGCCAGCCGCGCAGCGGGAGGCGATCGCGATGCACCATCTCGCCGACCTGCCGGTGCACGAGATCGCCGCCGCCATCGGCGTCCCGCCCGGGACCGTCAAGGCACGGCTCTCGCGGGGGCGTGCCGCACTCGCCCAACTCCTCTCGGACCGATCGGACGTGCCCCATGTCTGACCAGAAGCTGCGTGAGCTGGGCGCCCACATCGAAGACACCACCCCAATGCATGCCTTCGACGACCTGGAACGCCGCGCCCGCCGACGTGTCGCGGTCCGCCGGACCGGAATCCTGGCTGCGGTAGTTGCTGTCGCGGTCGTGGCTGGCTTCGGCGTCACCCAGATGGCAGATCGGGACCGGCAGACCGGCCCGTCTCCGATCGACCGCACCCAACAGACACCTCCCACCGAGGGACCCACCCCCGCGCCCACACCGGTGGAGGGCGAACCCGCGCTCCATCTCCAGTCTTGGGGAGGAGAGGAACGCACATCCGTGGATGTGGCGGTCTACGCCGATGGACGGGTGATCTGGGGGCACAACGATGAGGATGGCCTCCTCCAAATGCGCCTTACCCGCGAGGGCGTCAAGTGGCTCCAGGAGAGGACCAGGTCAACCGGCCTCTTCGAGCGCGACCTCGCCCTTGGCATAGCTGACAGCTCCGGCAACATGAAGGTTCACCGCGGCGACCGCTCGGTGATCCTCGCCTGGGGACAGGCGCCGGGTGAGGTCGCTGAACTGGGCATGCAAGACCAATTCGTGGATGCCACCGAGACCCAAGCGGACGAGCTCATCGAGCTCGAGCAGTTCCTCCGCGATCCAAGCGCATGGGCGCTCCCGCCCCGAATGCTCGAGCGGCGCGACCCCTCACAGTTCATCCCGACCCATCTCTGGGTGTCGTGGGACCGGAGTACGCCCGATCCGTCAAAGCTTCCGTCCCCCGTCCGGGAGATCCTCACCCGGAACCTCGAACCGGTGCTCGATGGCAGCTGCGGCGTCATCACGCTCGCCCAGGCCCAAAGGATGGTTCAGGCGATGGAACAGGTGGGACGTGTCGAGTCTGACGACGTCACCAAGACGATCGCCTTCACCATGCCCGGCGAGCACGGCCCCTCCTTCCTCCATGCTCACCCCTCCCTACCGCACGAAACCGGCACCTGCGACTAGTCCGCTGGCGTCATAGCGACTGGGATCGGCCCCCGGAGTAGATGAGATGCACGCTCATCAGCGTGAGGCTACGCTCGCCCGACCATCAGCGTAGTGTGCGCGTCGGCGCGCGCGGACCTGCCGCTGAGCGGTCATGCCGAGGAGCGCTCAGAGCCTCCGGCCCTACATTGGGAGTCCCGAAGAGCAAGGAGGCACGCGTGTCCGAATACCCCGTCCTTCTTCACACAGCAATCGACGCGTCAGACTGCCGAGCGTTGGCCGAATTCTATCGGCAGCTCCTCGGTCTGCGGTATCGAGAGGGAGAGGAGCCGCCAACGGATGGGCAGCCCCGACGACGCTGACTGGCTGGTCCTCCTTGATGACAACGGCAACCGAGTCCTGACGATCCAGGAGAAGAACGACACCACGCCTCCGACCTGGCCATCCGAGGAGGTGCCCATGCAGATGCACATGGACTTCAGGGTGCCTTCGGTCGAGGAACTGGAACGACATCGCGACCGGGCGGAGACGTTGGGTGCCCGTCTGCTGCATGACCGATCGGAAGACGAGGGTGAACCGCTCTATGTGCTCGCCGACCCGGCTGGGCACCCGTTCTGTCTGCTGGTCCAGTAGCGCGGGAAACGCGCTCATCTGCCGCCGAGCGGTCACCTGCAGACGCCTTGAGAGGTTGCTCACGGCGCTGCCCAACGTCTTCGTCCGGGCCACGTGTCAAGACTGGTCTGGCCACCCCGCGACGTCGCGACGATCCTTTGAACCGGCTCGCGGATGCTTTCCAGTGCCTTGGCACCGGCAGGCGGGCGGCCGCGAGACGCCGTCACGTCGCGGCTCAGACGTGTCCGCCGCCGTCGGCAGAGGCGAGCCCCTGCAGCCTCGCGAGCTGGGCGAGCAGCCAGACGAGCCCGGCCTGCCACGCTAAGACGAAGAAGAACACCACCAGCAGCAACCATTTCTCGAATCCGGCAGCCACAACCAGCGGCAAAGCCGCAAGCACGGGCGTCAGGATCATCCCGGTGGCGTAGGTCGCGGCCGCCGCGGCCCGGTACTGGTGGCTCCGATCGTCTGGGGGATCAATGCCGAGGGCGCGAACGTCGTGCGGTGGATGGTCCTTCAGCATTTGCCGCGGCGAGCGGTAAACACGGGTGCGCGGATACCGCTGGGCCAGCATCTGGCGTGCTTTCGATGCCTGCCAGGGGTTCCAGCGCACCACGGCCGGCAAGGCCACGGCCTCGATGCGGGCCGCCGCTGCGCGGAAGCCACGGTCGCCCAGAACACAGCGTCCTCGAGCGGCGATGACCGCGTTCGCTGGGCCGAGTAACACCGTCGCGGTGCCCGGCAGATACCAGCCGTAGAGACCGCAGCGGCAGTCGGCCCCCGGTGGCGGGTGCTCCGCCCCGACGCCGCACCTAGCCCGCTCAAGCCCGCCCGCCCATGGGCCGGACCCCAGGTGCACGAGGGGATACAACCCGTCGGCCCGCAACTCGAACTGGCGATAACCACGCAGCTCCTCCGGCACGAGCGCCCCTGCCTGGCGTGGTGCTGAAACCTGCGTGGTCATGTCCGTGCAGGCGCGGGCGATGCTGGTCCGGGCTGGGACTCCGTGGCCGGCTCTGCTCGCGGGACCGGCTCTGTCGCCGGCTCGTCCTTCAGGGGTTCGAACTCGACTTCGCGGCGTTCGGTGCCGATCTCTCCCATTTGTGCACTCCCCTCGCGGATGCGGTTGGTGAGCCCACGCGCCTCTGACCCGCCGACATGCTGGCGCGGGCTCCTTCCGTCCATCCTCGACACCCCGGGTGCACATGTCGAGACCTCACCGGGCAGTGATCTCACGCGCGAGGATCACCGCGACCGTCGCACCCTGACATGGCTCGATCCGCGCTCGGCCGCGGCTCGGCCGCGCTTCAGGAGATCGTCCATCCTGCCGAGCCCGTCGCTGGCGGACATGCTGTGAGGTCCGCACCCTGCGGTGTTCAGTCCAAAATCCGCGTTCGAGATCGGTGGAATTGCTGAGCAGCTCCTGCGGGAGGCTCGTCAATCCTCCCGATGTGGCAGCCGGCTCCCCCTTCCTATCGTCGCTCTGTAAGAGCAGGCCCAGCGATGGAGGACATCATGAGCACCCACCCGAATGTTGCGGTCATCGACCGGATGACCCAGGCGATCGTCGAGAACGACCGCGAGACGTTGACCCGAATCTTCACCGACGACATGGTCTTCCACGGCCGCGGTCCGATTCCGTTCGCAGGCGACCACGACGGAGTCGACGGCTTGCTGGCGGCCCTTCGCACCCTCTTTGAGCTGACCGACGGGAACGTGAAGCTCGAGCAGCTGTTCTGCCTGGCTGACGACGAATGGGGGGCGGAGTGGGAACACGCCGTCCTCGGCCGCAACGGGCGGACGTTGGAGATGAATGACTCCTTCATCTACCGGTTCGACGACGGTCGAGTCCGTGAGATGTGGTTCATCGCGGCCGGACCAGCCGAGGCGGCGTCGTTCTGGGCATAGCCGCCGTACTCGCGCGATACTGAGCGCGTGGGCGACCGGATCGGACTCGCACGCGACGCGTTCAAGCGGCAGGCCTGGCGGCGGGCATACGACGAGTTGTCCGCGGCCGCAGTCGTGGAGCCGCTCGAGGTCGACGATCTCGAGCGGCTGGCGTCTGCGGCCTATCTCGCCGGACTCAGCGACGCGAGCCGGTCCGCTTGGATCAGCGCGCACGAGAAGTGTGCCCACGTCGGCGACGTTGCACGGGCGGCCCGGTGCGCCTTCTGGCTGGCTTTCGCGCTGTTGAACGGCGGCGACCTGGCGCGCGGAGGCGGTTGGGTCGACCGCGCCCAGCGGCTGCTGGACGATCGCAAGATCGACTGCGTCGAACGCGGTTACCTGCGTTACGCGGCCGCGCTGCGTGCAGCGTTCTCCGGCGACGTGAGAGCCGGGTACGACGGCTTTCACGCGGCGGCGGAGATCGGCGTCCTCTTCCACGACC
>JALZCZ010000205.1 GCA_030862825.1 Actinomycetota bacterium
CGACAGATAGGAGTCGTCTTATCCGTGGTTGGTGACCAAACGGCAGCGCTAGGAGGAGTGGCGCCGCAGGTCACTCCGCCAGGGAGGAGTAGGCCACCACGCCGCGGCGCAGCAGGCGCACCGTCTCCCGCGCGGTCGTGCGCAGGTCAGAGTCGCCCGCAGCATCGGCCACCTGACCGGTCAGGTCGAGCAGCTGCTTCATCCAGCGCACGAAGTCGCCGGCCGCGAGCTCGGAGTGCCCGAGCACGTCGTCGAGCTCGTCGCCCTCGGCCCAGCGGTAGGCGATCCAGGCGAACCCGAGGTCGGGTTGGCGGAGGAACTCCAAGTGGTGCTCCTTCTCCAGGTGGTCGAGCTCGCCCCACAGCCGCACCATCTCGCCGATCACCTCCCTGACCTGCCCGCCCGGGACCCGCGGCGACGATGCGTCGTCGGGCCGCCTCGCCTCGAAGACCAGCACGGTAAGCACCGCCGCCAGCTCGGACGGCGCCAGCCCGTCCCACAGGCCGTGACGGAGGGCCTCCGCGGCCACGAGGTCCATGTCGGAGTAGATCCGCATCAGGTGGCGGCCACGGTCGGTGACCTGCTCGCCGTGGAGGTAGTCAAGGGCGGTGAGAACCTCGCAGACGCGGTCGAACTGCCGGGCCACGGTGTTGGTACGCCGCTCGATCCGGCGCCGCAGCGTGGCCGTGTCGCGGTCCAGCTTGAACCACCGCTCGGCCCAGCGGGCGTGATCCTCGCGGTCGGCGCAGCCGTGGCAGGGGTGCGCCCGGAGCTCGGCGCGGACCGCGGCGATCTCGCCGTCCTCGGACGCCGAGCCGGCATGTCGGCCCGGGTGCTCGCTGTGGCCGGGCGGCGGTGGGGCCAGGTTGTGGGTCTTGGTGCGCAACGCGCTGGCGAGGTCGCGGCGCATCTGCGGGTTGCGGCCGTTGAAGTTGCGGGGCACCCTGACCTTCGTCACCGGCTCGACGGGAGTCGGGAAGTCGATCATGGCGAGCCGCCGGGCCTGTCGCTCCGCCGTGACGACGTAGGGCCGCGGACCCTCCGGCGAGTAGCCGGGGTCGACCACGACGGCGTAGCCGGCGAACTTGCCCGCGGGCACTTGGATCACGTCACCTGGCTTGAGTCTGCCGAGGGAGGCGATCGCCTCCTCCCGCCGGTCCGCGCGCCGTGACCTGCTGGCGCCCTTCTCGAGGTCGCTGATGCGGTGCCGCAGCCCGGCGTACTCCATGAAGTCGCCGAGATGGCAGGCCGCGGCGTCCGCATAGCCGGCCAGGGCCTCCTCGGCCTTGTGCAGCTGCCGGGCCAGGCCCACCACGGCCTTGTCAGCCTGGAACTGGGCGAAGGACTGCTCGAGCAACTCCCGCGAGCGCTCCCGGCCGAACTGGTGCACCAGATTGACGGCCATGTTGTAGGACGGCCGGAACGACGAGCGGAGCGGGTACGTGCGCGTGGAGGCGAGTCCGGCCAGTTCTCGGGGGTTCATGCCCGGCTGCCAGAGCACCACCCCGTGCCCCTCGACGTCGAGCCCGCGCCGACCGGCCCGCCCGGTGAGCTGGGTGTACTCCCCCGGCGTGATGTCGGCGTGGGTCTCGCCGTTCCATTTCGACAGCTTCTCGATGACAACGGTTCGGGCAGGCATGTTGATGCCGAGGGCCAGGGTCTCGGTGGCGAAGACCACCTTGCAGAGACCGCGGACGAACAGCTCCTCCACGATCTGCTTGAAGGCCGGCAGCATGCCCGCGTGATGGGCGGCGACGCCTCTGGTCAGGCCGTCCAGGAAGTCGTGGTAGCCGAGCACGTGCCGGTCCTCGTCCGGCAGGTCGCGTGCGGCCTCGTTGACGAGCTCGTAGATGGTGTCGCGCTCCGCCGGGGTGGTCAGGCGGACCCCGGCGTTGAGGCACTGGGTCACCGCCGCGTCGCAGCCGACCCGGCTGAAGATGAACACGATCGCCGGCAGCAGGCCCTCGCGGTCGAGGCGGTCGATCACATCGGGACGGCTGGGAATCCACACCCGGCGTCCGTTGCCCACCGGTCGGCCCGGAGCTCGTCCACCACCCTTTCCCCGCGGCGTGCGCCGGTCCTTGATCCGGGTGGCGGCCCAATCGTCGCGAGCGATGCGCATCAGCTCGTCGTTGACCGGGGCCCCCTCCTGGACGAAGCCCGCGGCCGCGTCGACGTCGGAGGAGGCGAAGAGGTCGAGGAGCCGACGACCGACCATCACGTGCTGGTAAAGCGGCACCGGCCGCTTCTCCTCCACGATCGTGGAGGTCTCCCCGCGCACGGTGGCCAGCCACTCGCCGAACTCCTCGGCGTTAGACACGGTGGCCGACAGCGAGACCAGGGTGACCGACTCCGGCAGGTGGATGATCACCTCCTCCCAGACCGCGCCGCGGGCCCGGTCGGCCAGGTAGTGGACCTCGTCCATCACCACGAATCCGAGGCCGAGCAGCGTCCGTGAGCCGGCGTACAGCATGTTGCGCAGGACCTCGGTGGTCATCACCACGATCGGCGCCTCGCCGTTGACCGTGTTGTCACCGGTGAGCAGGCCGACCTGGTCGGGACCGTAGCGCGCGACCAGGTCGTGGTACTTCTGGTTGGACAGGGCCTTGATCGGTGTCGTGTAGAACGCCTTGCGGCCGCCCGCCAGCGCCAGGTGCACCGCGAACTCCCCCACGACGGTCTTGCCGGAACCCGTGGGGGCAGCGACCAGGACACCCCGGCCGTCCTCGATCTCGCGGCACGCGTCCACCTGGAAGTCGTCGAGCGGGAAGGCGTAGTGGGCGGCGAAGTCACGTAGCACCGGATGCCGTCGGTCCCGGTGGAACTCGGCGTACCGCTGGGCGGGCGTGGGGCTCTCGGTCATGACAGGACCCTCAGCGCTCCCGGCACGCACTCCATGGTCAGCGGCAGCGGGCCGAACCGCTCCCCGTCGGCGTACCCGACGATGCCGGGCGCGGCCACGGTGACGATGCGGGCGAGATGGTGCTCGTACTGCCGATGGGTGACGTGGGTGCCGCGGAACAGCTTCGGGTAGGTCCGGACGAGCTCGACCTTGCCCATCGGCTTGATGATCACCACGTCCAGTAACCCGTCGTCGAGCTTCGCACCCTCGGCGATCCGCAGGCCGCCGCCGAACGACGGACCGTTGCCCACCGCCACGAGCATCGCATCGAGGTTCATCGAGCGGCCGTCGAGGTCGAGGGTGTAGGACAGCGGCTGGAAGGTCCGCAGCTCCGCCAGGGTCGCCAGGTTGTAGCGCATCTGTCCCTTCGGCCAGGTCATCCTGTTGGCGCGCTCGTTCACCACGGCGTCGAAACCGGCGGCCATCACGGTCGCGAAGAAGCGGTGGCCACCGACCCGGACCAGGTCGATGGTGCGCGGGTTGCCGTCGATCACCCGCTGGGCGCCCGCGAGGGGGTCCTTGCGCGGGAGGTCGAAGTAGCGGGCGATGTCGTTGCCAGTGCCAGCGGCGATGATGCCGAGGGGCGTAGGGGTCGTGGCGACCGCTTGGATGCCGATGTTGACCATGCCGTCACCGCCGCACACGACCAGCGTGTCGGCTCCGTCGGCCACGGCCTGCCGGGCCAGGTCGAGGCTCTCGTCGCTGTCGCGGCCGATCAGCGATCGCACTGAGAGACCCGCAGCGCGCAGCCGCTGGAGCGCGGCGGCCCCGGCCCGTGCCCCCTGCCCTCGCCCCGCCGTCGGATTGGTGAGGAGCGCGACCTCGCGCGGGCTGTCGGACACGAATCGAGCCTAGTGGCTGGATCTGGCGGCGCCGGGAGGCGGTTGTGCGGGCCGCGCGGCGTCGGGTCGGAGGCATGTCGTTTGGTCACCAACCGCAGGTAAGACGGCTCCCACTCTGTGGTTGGTGACCAAACGGCAAGCAGTGGCCCGGCGGTCAGCCACCGATGCGCAGATGGGCGGCGTAGCACTCCGGCCGGGCGCCGACGGCCTTGGCCAGCCGACCGAGGGCGTCGAGCACCAGGTCGGCGGTGAAGCCGGTGCCGGGCACGAGGAGGGTCAGCCGCCCGTCGTACGACACCAGCCGGATCTGGCCGTGCCGCCATGCCTGGTGGGTGGCCAGGCGGGTGGAGTCATCGGCGACCGGGGCGGGGTAGGCCTCGTCGACCGCGAACAGGTCACACGGGATCGGCTCGGCACCGTCGTCGACGAGCGAGCCGGTCACCCGGTGCCCGGCGTGCAGCCCCGACTCCGCCGACCAGCTGACCTCCCCCGACCCGAGCCAGTCCGGCAGGTCGAAGGGGTCTACCTCCTCCGGGACCCCGCTCATCGCACCGTCACAGCGGGGAAGCCTCGTCCGGCGAGAGGCCGGCGTTCTTGCGGTTGCGTGCCCGGCGACGGTCGTTGAACCGCGCGATCTGCTCGGACACCAGGAACAGGAGCACCATCGGGACGGCCATGAACGTCATCGTGAACGGGTCGGCGGACGGGGTCGCGATCGCCGCGAAGATGAACGTGCCGACGATGATCCAGGGCCGATGGGCGGCCAGGGCCCTGCCGGGCAGGACGCCCGCCAGGTTGAGCAGCACCACGAACAGCGGAATCTCGAAGGCGATGCCGAAGACCAGCATCGTCCGGCCGAAGAACGAGAGGTACTCGTTGAAGTCGACCAGGTTGGTGACGCCGTCGGGGTTGAAGCCGATCAGGATCTCCAGGCCCTTGGGCAGTGTGACGTAGCCGAGCGCCACCCCGGCGAGGAACAGCGGTCCGGCGATGGCCGCGAAGAGCCGCGACCACTTGCGCTCGCGAGCGTGCAGGCCGGGAAGGATGAAGGCCCAGATCTGGTAGAGCCACAAGGGGCTGGTGCCGACGATTCCGGAGAGTCCGCAGAGCTTGAGGTAGAGCAGGAGGCCGCCGCCGGCGCCACTGGTCGTGGCCTGCGTGACGTCCTCGCCCAGGGCCCGCTGGGCCTGCCGGTAGGGGTCGTAGACCAAAGCGAGGAGCTGGTCGTAGAAGGCCAGCGAGACCGCGAGGCCGACGATGATGATCAGGGCGACCTTGAGCAGCCGGGCCCGCAGCTCGCGAAGGTGGTCCGAGAGGGCCATCCGCCCGTCGGCACCGACCGGGTGGACGGGTTTGCCCACGAAGAGCTGGACGACACCGGAAAGGGACACAGGTCAGCCGTCGTGGGGTGGTGAGGAGTGCGCCGCGGTCAGCCGTTGCGGGTGTCGGGCTGGCGGTCCTGGGTGGTCGGGGTATCGGTGGCGGCGGGCGGCGGGGGCAGCTCGGTCGGCGCCGCCGCCGAGGGGGGCGTGTCGTCGTCCTTGTCGTCGTCGCGCAGGCCCTTGGTCTCCGCCTTGAAGATGCGCAGCGCCTGACCGGTGCCGCGAGCGAGCTCCGGCAGCTTGGCGGCACCGAAGATCAGGATCACGACGGCCAGGATGATCAGCCACTCGGCGCCTTGCGGCATCCCCAGCATGGGGTTGGTCATGGTGTCCTCACAGTTCTCGGTCGGATGTCTTCATCGTACGCCGCGCTCACGAGTACAGGTCCAGCGCGGCCTGCGCGGCGGACGCGAAGTCGGCTGCGTACTCCCGGGGCTGGAGAACCCTGGCGTGCGGGGCGAGTCGGAGCAGCAGCCGACCGAGCCACCTCCGGTCGGCCACGAGGAGGTCCACCTCCACCGTTCCCCCGCGCCCGGGTCGCACCCCCTCTACCGGGTAGTACTCGACCACCCAACGGGCCTCGGGGGCGAGGAGGAGCGTGACCAGCGTGGTGTCGTCGGACTGCGCGAAGATGCCCTCCGCAAGGTCACGTGGAGCCGCCGGTGGTGTGGCGATCGGTGTGTCCAGGGCCTCCGCAGCGGCGATCCGGTCCAGGCGGAAGAGCCGGGGCGCCTCGGCGCTGTGGCACCAGGCGTCCAGGTAGGTCAGACCGCCGGAGGTGACCACGCCGCGCGGGTCGACGACCCGGTCGGACTCCTCGTCGCGGGCCGGCACGTAGTAGGTGAGCCGCACCTGCCGCTGCTGCTCGGCCGCCTGGCGCAGCAGCCGCTCCACCGCGAGCCCGTCCGGATCGACGCCGTCCGGACCGGGGTCGATGGTGGACGGTGCCGGGCCGGCGGCGACCGCCGCCTCCAGCTTGGCGAGGGCCCGGTCCACGATCGGACGGGTCTCCTCACCCGCGCCGTTGCGCATGGCGCGCATCGCCACGATCACGGCAGAGGCCTCGGTGGGGGTCAGTCGCAGCGGACGGGCGAGGTAGTCGGCGTTCGAGACCCGGATCATGCCGTCGGCGATGGCGCCCTCGGGACCCTCGAGCGGGTCCAGGTCGACATCGATCAGGTCGTCCGGGTAGCCGCCCGGCAGGCCCACCAGGAACAGCACCTTGAGATCGGTGAGCAGCTGGTCCGGACTCACGCCGAGCGCCCGCGCCGCGTCTCCCAGGCGCATCTGGCCGTGGACGTGCAGCATCGGCACCAGCGTGAGGAGACGGGCGACCTGGTCCTTGGCGCCGTGCCCGCCGTTCATGACACCGCTCCTTGAAGGCGTTGGACGACCGCGTCGCGTAGCGACTCGGGCTCCTCGACGTAGACGTCGGCACCGAAGCCCAGCACCTCGTCGGCGAGCCCGACGGCGCCGCGGGTCAGCACCAGCCGGTCCCAGGTGGTGCGCGCGTCCGGCCCGGTCACGTCTTCCTCGATGCTGTCGGCGGACCGGCGCATCGGCCACGCCGTGCCACTGCGCACGAGCACGACGGCGCGCTCGAGGGTCGGCGCAGGAGCGAGCCTGCGCGAGACCTCCTTGATGTCGATGTCGGCGGGGATCTCGTAGGACCCCGGGGGGCCGGCCTTGCGGGCAGGCCCCTGCACCCGGGAGAGGCGGAAGACCCGCTCGGCTCCCCGGTCGGTGTCGAAGCCCACGGCGTACCAGCGCCCCGAGTAGCGGGTGACGCCCCAGGGCTGCAGATGACGGGTGGTGGCCGTGGTCGTGCCCGAGCGCCGATAGTCGAACGCGACCGGCGTTCGCTCGCAGACCGCCTCCCAGAATACGTCGAACGACGGCTCCTCGGCCGCGAGGCGCGGCTGCGCGATCTCGAGCGCCGTGACGTCGATGTCGACCCCCGCTGCGGTCAGCTTGCGCACCGCCTCCGTAGTGGCCTTCGCGAGGGTGGCGTGCTCCCAGACCTTCGTCGCCAGACCGACCACGGCAGCCTCGTCCGGCTCGAGGTCGATCGCCGGGAGGGCGAACTCGTCGGGGCGGATCCGGTAACCGGGCTCGTCGCCGAAGTAGGTGTCCATCTGGCCGAGCTCGACCGGTACGCCGAGGCTGCGCAGTTCTTCCTTGTCGCGCTCGAACATCTTCTCGAACGCCTCCGTGGAGGAGCCGCCGTAGACGATGCGGCGGATGCGGTCCTTGGCGACGTAGTGGCGCTGCACCAGGAGCATGATGAGCAGATTGAGCAACCGCTCGCTCTTCTCAGTCGACATGCTGCCGATCCTGCCAGTCGCAGCGCCGCGGCCGGTCAGCCCGCACCGAGGATGTCGACCACGAAGTACAACGTGTCGCTGGCACCAATGCCGGCGCCCTCGTTGCCCTCCTCGCCGTAGCCCAGCTTCGGCGGGATCGCCAGGATCACCCGGCTGCCGACGGTCTGGCCGACCAGGCCCTGGTCCCAGCCCTTCACGACGGCGCCGATCCCGATCCCCGTGGGGTAGGGCTCCTTGCTGTAGCTCTCGTCAAAGGGCTTGTCGGCGCCGTAGACCTGGCCGAGGTAGTTGACCACGACGTTCTGGCCCTTGGTGACCGCGGGACCCTCGCCCTCGATCAGCACAGCTGTCTGCAGGGCGTCCGTGGGCTCGGGCGTGCGGGAGAAGTCGAACTCGGTCGGTTCGCCCTTCTCGAAGACGATCTTCGGCGCCCAGGCGGGCGCCTTGACCTGGGTGCCGGTGGGCTTGTCGAGCACGGCGCTGCTGAGGTCGAACACCATCAGGACGGGGTCCTGGTTGCCAATCCCGAGCTGGGGGTTGCCCGTCTCGCCGAAGGCCTTCTCGGCGGAGGCGACGACGGCCACGCGAGAGCCGACCGTCTGACCGTTGATCGCGGCCCCGAACAGCTCGCCCAGCGAGTCGTCGACAGTGACCGACTGGCCGCTCGGCTTCTCGTCGTACGTAGAGAAGGTCTGCTTCTGGGTGAACCCGTTGCCGACGGTGAAGTTGATGATGACCTGGTCGCCGGTCGCGAGTTCGGGCCCGTCGCCCTCGATGATGGTCTTGCTCTCGACCTCGTCGGCCTCCATCTGGGCCTTCCAGTCGATCTTGGGCGGGGACCCGATCTCGCCGGAGAGGCTGAAGGCGTCGAACCCCTCTTCGGTGTCGTCCCCGCCGGAGGCGGTGACGACCTCGTTGCCGCAGGCGCTGAGCACGGCCAGCGCGAGGGCCGAGGCCAGGACAAGAGCGGGACGACGGAAACGTCGGAGCACGGAATTCACCTTCGATACGGGACCAGAGTGGCGCGGTCACCTTACAAGCCTGACCTGAGCGGGGCGTGAGACCGGGTCACATGCCGTCGATGAGCCTCTGTACGCGCTCGTCGTACGCCCGGAACGGGTCCTTGCACAGCACGGTCCGTTGCGCCTGGTCGTTGAGCTTGAGGTGGACCCAGTCGACGGTGAAGTCGCGGCGGCGCTCCTGCGCACGACGGATGAACTCGCCGCGCAGCCGGGCCCGCGTGGTCTGTGGCGGCACCGACTTGGCCTCGAAGACCTTGAGGTCGGTGGTCACCCGGGCCACGGCCCCGCGCTTCTCCAGCAGGTAGTAGAGCCCGCGTCCGCGGTGGATGTCGTGGTACGCGAGGTCGAGCTGTGCGATCCGCGGGTGGCCGAGCGGGAGTCCGTGCTTGGCGCGATAGCGGTCGATCAGCTTCCACTTGATCACCCAGTCGATCTCGCGGTCGACCAGCCCGAGGTCGTCGGACTCGACGGCCTTGAGTCCGCGCTCCCACAGGTCCAGCGCCATCTCGATGGTGGGGGTGCTGATGCCGCGGCGGTCGACGAAGTCGCGCGCCTTGCCGAGGTACTCGGCTTGGATCTCCAGGGCGCTGGCCTCCCGGCCGTTGGCCAGCCTGACCTTGCGCCGGCCGGTGACGTCGTGGGAGATCTCCCTGATGGCGCGGATGGGGTTCTCCATGGTGAGGTCGCGCATCACCACGCCCTCCTCGATCATCCGCAGCACCAGGTCGCAGCTGGCGACCTTGAGCATCGTGGTCGTCTCACTCATGTTGGAGTCGCCGACGATGACATGGAGACGCCGGTACTTCTCGGCGTCCGCGTGCGGTTCGTCGCGGGTGTTGATGATCGGCCGGCTCCGGGTGGTGGCGCTGCTGACGCCCTCCCAGATGTGCTCCGCGCGCTGGCTGACGCTGTAGCTGGCGCCGCGGGGGCTCTGGGTCACCTTCCCGGCGCCGACGATGATCTGCCGGGTCACCAGGAACGGGATGAGTACGTCGGCCAGCCTGCTGAACTCTCCGGCCCGCCCGACGAGGTAGTTCTCGTGGCAGCCATAAGAGTTGCCGGCGGAGTCGGTGTTGTTCTTGAACAGGTAGATCTCGCCGGAGATGCCCTCGTCGTGCAGCCGCTGCTCGGCGTCGAGGAGCAGCCCCTCAAGCACCCGCTCCCCCGCCTTGTCGTGGGCGACCAGCTCGACGACGTCGTCGCACTCCGGGGTGGCGTACTCCGGGTGGCTGCCGACGTCGAGGTAGAGCCGGGCACCGTTGCGCAGGAAGACGTTGCTGCTGCGTCCCCAGCTGACGACCTTCCGGAA
>JALZCZ010000217.1 GCA_030862825.1 Actinomycetota bacterium
TCGACGTCCTCGCCGATGCCGAAGGGGTTCGGCTTCGCCTCGGCGGCCCGCGCCTTCGCCGCCGCTGCCTCCTGCGCCGCCTTGGCGGGGTTGCCGGAGCGGCCCTGGCCGCCCTTGCCCTTGGACTTCTGCTTCTGCTTCTGCTTCTGGCTGGCCCGCTTGCCGCCGCCGGGTCCACCCATCCCGGGCATCCCGGGCATGCCCGGCATCCCCGGCACGCCGCCGCCGCGTGCCATCTGCACCATCATCTTGCGCGCCTCGAAGAAGCGGTCGACCAGGCCGTTGACATCCGAGACCGAGCGACCCGAGCCCTTGGCGATCCGGGACCGGCGGGATCCGTCGATGATCTTGGGGTTGGCGCGCTCCGCGGGCGTCATCGACTGGATGACCGCCTGGATCCGGTCGATCTCACGCTCGTCGAAGTTCTCGAGCTGCTCGCGCATCTGCCCCATGCCGGGCAGCATCCCGAGAATCTTGCTCATCGAGCCGAGCTTGCGCACCTGCTGCATCTGCTCGAGGAAGTCGTCGAGCGTGAACTCCCCGTCGCCGCTCAGCTTCTTGGCGGCCGCGAGCGCCTGATCCTGGTCGAAGGCCTTCTCGGCCTGCTCGATCAGGGTCATCATGTCGCCCATGTCGAGGATCCGGCCGGCCATCCGGTCGGGGTGGAAGACGTCGAAGTCGGTGAGCTTCTCCCCCGCGCTCGCGAACATCACCGGCTTGCCGGTGACCGAGCGGATCGACAGCGCGGCACCACCGCGAGCGTCACCGTCGAGCTTGGTGAGCACCACCCCGTCGAAGCCGACGCCCTCGAGGAACGCCTGCGCCGTGGTCACGGCGTCCTGGCCGATCATCGCGTCGACGACGAAGAGCACCTCGTCGGGTTGCACGGCATCGCGGATCTCGGCGGCCTGCTGCATCATCTCGGCATCGACACCCAGCCGGCCGGCCGTGTCGACGATGACGACGTCGTAGAGCTTGCGCTTGGCTTCCTCGAGCGACGCGCGCGCGACACCGACCGGGTCGCCGACGCCGTTGCCCGGCTCGGGCGCGAACACCGGTACGCCGGCCCGCTCGCCGTTGACCTGGAGCTGGTTGACGGCGTTGGGTCGCTGCAGGTCGGCGGCGACCAGCACGGGCTGCTTGCCCTGTTCCTTGAGCCAGAGGGCGAGCTTGGCGGCCAGCGTGGTCTTGCCGGAACCCTGGAGGCCGGCCAGCATGATCACGGTCGGGCCGGTCTTGGCGTAGCGGAGACGGCGGGTCTCCCCGCCGAGGATCTCGACCAGCTCGTCGTTGACGATCTTGATGATCTGCTGGGCGGGGTTCAGCGCCTGGCTGACCTCCTCGCCGCGAGAGCGCTCCTTGACCGCGGCAACGAACTCCTTGACCACGGGCAGCGCGACGTCGGCCTCGAGCAGGGCGATCCGGATCTCGCGCGCGGTCGCGTCGATGTCCGCCTCGGAGAGGCGGCCCTTGCCCCGCAGGTTCTTGAAGGTGTCAGCGAGACGGTCGGAAAGTGTGGCGAACAAGAGAGTCCTCGTTGGTCGGATCGGAGGCTCAAGCCTAACCGCCGCCGGACAGCACCTCACGCACGGCGTGGGCGGCCTCGGCGGCCCGGGTCTCCGACAGGGCGCCGGCCGAGGCCTCCTGGAGGTAGAAGACGTCGACGGCCTGGGGGCCGAGGGTGTCGACGTGGGCGGAGCGGACCGCGATGTCGCGGTCGGCGAGCACGCGGCACACCAGGTAGACCACGCCGGGCCGGTCCGCGGCCCGCACCTCCAGCACGGTCGCCTGGTCACTGGCCTCGGGCCGGACCACGACGGTCGGCGCGAGTCCGCCGCCCGGGGCGGGGCGCAGTCGGTCGTCGGGGTCGACCCGGCCGCCGGCCACGGCGTCGTACTTGGTGCGCAGGATGGCCGGGTCGAGGTGCTCGTCGGCGATCTCCCAGACCGAGACGCCGAGCTCGCCTTGCGACCAGACCCGCGCCGCGCGGACCGGTGAGCGGTTCAGGGCGAACATCGCGGCGAAGTCGGCCAGCAGCCCGACCCGGTCGAGGGCGATGGTGGTCACCCGCGAGCCGTCGGGCACCGGCTCCACCGAGATCGCCACCGAGCCCGTGCGCAGGTCGTCGGGGATCGGTACGTCGTCGGTGACGATCGGCGGCAGCGAGGTGCCGCTGTCGAGCGCCGCGTGGGCCCGACGGCCGAGGTCGCGGATCAGCCCCGACCGCCAGGACGACCAGGCCTTGGCAGAGGTGGCCTTCGCATCGGCCTCGGTGAGCGCGGCGAGCAGCGAGAGCGCCTCCGCCGAACCCAGCCTCGAGGTGACCACGTCGACGGTCGCCGGGTCGTCGGGGTCACGGGTGGTGGCGGTCTCGGCCAGCAGGAGGTGCCAGCGCACGAGCAGCGAGACCAGCTCCACCGCCTCCGCGTCGAACCCCATCCGGGTAGTGATCGCGCGGGCGATGGGCTCACCCGCCACGCTGTGCTCCGCCAGGCTGCCCTTGCCGATGTCGTGGAGCAGCGCGGCGATCATCAGCACGTCGGGCCGGGCGACCGACCGGATCAGGCTCGATGCCTCGATGCAGGTCTCGACGACGTGGCGGTCGACGGTGAACCGGTGGATCACCGAGGCGTGCGGCAGCAGCCTGATCCGCTCCCACTCCGGCAGGAACCCGACCAGCGCGCCGGTCTCCTCGAGGGTCTCCCACACCGCGAGGAGGCCGCGCCCGGAGGCGAGCAGCCGCACGAGCAGCTGCCGCGCCTCGGTGGGCCACGGGTCGGGCAGGGGCGAGCACTCGCGCACCAGCCGGGCGGCGGTCGGAGGGGCCAGCAC
>JALZCZ010000239.1 GCA_030862825.1 Actinomycetota bacterium
CCCCCCGCCCTTCCCTGCCACCCGGAAAGCAGAGTCCCCGTGAGAGCCATCGGCATCAACACCTGGGTGTGGACGTCGCCCCTGACCGACGCAGTACTCCCGGACCTGCTGCAGACCATCGCGACGGCCGGCTTCGACGGCGTCGAGCTGCCGCTCGAGAACGCCGGCGACCTCGACGCGCAGGCCACCGCCGCGCAGCTCGAGGAGCACGGCCTCTCGGCGTGGGTGGTCGGCGCGATGGCGCCCGGCCGCGACCTGGTCGCCGCCTCCGCGGACACCGTCGCCGCCACCCAGAGCTACCTGCGCTCCTGCGTCGACCTGGCCCAGGCCGTCGGCGCCCCGAGCGTGTGTGGCCCGTTCTACGCCCAGACCGGACGCGTCTGGCGGATGACGCCCGACGAGCGCACGGCGGCGTACGCCGAGTGGCGCGAGCACCTCGCGCCGGTCGCCGACTACGCCGGCGAGCACGGCGTCCGGATCGGCATCGAGCCGCTCAACCGCTACGAGACCTCGATGGTCAACACCGTCGACCAGGCCCTGACCGGCCTCGGCCCGCTCCTGGACGCTGCGCATGGGGGCGTCGGCCTCGCGCTCGACACCTACCACCTCAACATCGAGGAGCGCAGCAGCGCCGACGCGATCCGGGCGGCGGGCGAGCACCTCGTGCACGTGCAGGTCTGCGGCAGCGACCGCGGCGCTCCCGGCGGCGACCAGACCGACTGGCCCGCGGTCGTGGACGCGCTCGACGAGGTCGGCTACGACGGTCCGCTCACCATCGAGAGCTTCACTCCCGACAACGCCTCGATCGCCGTGGCCGCCTCGATCTGGCGCCCGCTGGCCGCATCGCCCGACGACCTGGCCAACGACGGCCTGAGGTTCCTCCGCTCCCTGCTCACGGAAGGCGTGTCCGTTGACTGACCCTGCCCGTCCCCTCGGTGTGGCCGTCATCGGCTACTCCTTCATGGGCAAGGCCCACTCCAACGCCTGGCGCAACGTCGGCGCCTTCTACCCCGACACCCGCGCGGTGCGCCAGCAGGTGCTGGTCGGCCGCGACGACGGTGCGGTGAAGGAGGCCGCCGCCCGCTACGGCTGGGCCGAGGCCGCCACCGACTGGACCACCGTGATCGGGCGCGACGACATCCACATCGTCGACATCTGCACCCCCGGCGACACCCACGCGGAGATCGCGCTGGCGGCGCTGGCCGCGGGCAAGCACGTGCTGGTCGAGAAGCCGCTGGCCAACTCGGTGGCCGAGTCCGAGCAGATGGTGGCCGCCGCCGCGGCCGCCGGCCAGCACGGCGTGCAGGCGATGATCGGGTTCAACTACCGCCGGGTGCCGGCACTCGCCCTGGCCCGCTACCTGATCGAGCACGGCAGGATCGGCGTGGTCCGGCAGGTCCGCGCGGCGTACCTCCAGGACTGGCTGTCCGACGAGGCCACGCCCATGACCTGGCGGCTGCGCAAGGAGTCCGCGGGATCGGGCGTGCTCGGCGACCTCGGCTCGCACGTGGTCGACCAGCTGCACTACCTGCTCGGCGAGCGGGTCTACGGCGCCACCGGCCACCTCCGCACCTTCGTCACCGAGCGCACCGGCCCCCGGGGGCCCGAGCCGGTCACCGTCGACGACGCCGCCTGGGGCACGCTCGAGACGAAGTCCGGCACCGTGGCCAGCTTCGAGGTCAGCCGGATGGCCACCGGCCGCAAGAACGGCCTGACCATCGAGGTGTACGGCGACCGCGGCTCGATCTCGTTCGACCTGGAGCGGCTCAACGAGCTGCAGGTGCTCGACGGGGTCGACAACGGGACGTCCGGGCCGCGGCGGGTGCTGGTGACCGAGACCGACCATCCCTACCTCGACGCCTGGTGGCCACCGGGCCACACCCTCGGCTGGGACAGCACGTTCACCTCGCAGGCCGCCGACTTCCTGGGCGCTATCGCGAGCGGCCGGACGCCGACGCCGTCGTTCGCCGACGGGCTCGCGGTGCAGCGGGTGCTGGCCGCGGTCGAGGGCAGTGCGGCAGCCTCGGGGGCCTGGTTCGACGTCGCACAGGAGGACTGATGGCACAGCGATTCACGCTCTTCACCGGCCAGTGGGCCGATCTCACCCTCGACGAGGTGGCCGGACTGGCCGCCGGCTGGGGCTACGACGGCCTGGAGGTCGCGGTCTCCGGCGAGCACCTGGACGCGTGGCGGGTCGACGAGCCCGGCTACGTCGAGGAGCGGCTGGCGCTGCTGGAGCGGCACGGGCTGGAGGTGTGGGCGATCAGCAACCACCTCACCGGCCAGGCGGTGTGCGACGACCCGATCGACGAGCGGCACCGCGCGATCGTGCGGGAGCGGGTGTGGGGCGACGGGTCTCCCGAGGGCGTGCGCTCGCGGGCCGCCGAGGAGATGAAGCTGACAGCACGACTGGCACAGAAGATGGGCGTCGACACGGTGGTGGGCTTCACCGGCTCCGCGATCTGGCCGTACGTCGCGATGTTCCCGCCGGTGCCCGCGGCGACGATCGAGGCCGGCTACCAGGACTTCGCCGACCGCTGGAACCCGATCCTCGACGCCTTCGACGAGTGCGGCGTGCGGTTCGCGCACGAGGTGCACCCCTCCGAGATCGCCTACGACTACTGGTCGACGGTCAAGACGCTGGAGGCGATCGGACACCGCCCTGCGTTCGGGCTGAACTGGGACCCCAGCCACATGATGTGGCAGGACCTCGACCCGGTGGCATTCATCACCGACTTCGCGGACCGGATCTACCACGTCGACTGCAAGGACACCCGGATGCGAGTGGGCGGCGGCCGCAACGGCCGGCTCTCCTCCCACCTGGCCTGGGGAGACCCGCACCGCGGCTGGGACTTCGTCTCCACGGGCCGCGGCGACGTGCCGTGGGAGGACTGCTTCCGGGCGCTGGCCGCGATCGGCTACGCCGGACCGATCTCGGTGGAGTGGGAGGACGCCGGCATGGACCGCCTCCACGGCGCCCCCGAGGCGCTGGAGTTCCTGCGCCGCTTCGACTTCGAGCCGCCCTCGGCGTCCTTCGACGCGGCGTTCAGCAGCGGGGAGTAGGGGCTTCGATGGGTCCCGACACGGCAAACGAGTGATCGATGGTCGCGTCGCGCGCAGCGAGCAACGAGCGCGCGTTTCGAGACCACCGTCGAGCGACGGTCGCTGACACAGGCTTCGGTCCCGAACGGGTCGGGACTCGAGAGATAGAGGAATCGTCGTGTGTTTCGGGTTTGACGGTGAAGCGGCGCTGCGGCGCTCGTTGACGGAGAAGGGCGCCCCGCTGACGACACAGCGGCGCCAGGTGCTGCGCGGGGCCGTGGCGGGAGTCGCCGGGCTCGGAGTCGCGGCAGGTCTGGGCGCGGCACCAGCGGTCGCGGCTCGGGCGAGCGGGTCGGTGCCGGACGGCAAGATCAGCATCCAGCTCTACACGCTGCGCGCCGCCCTCGGCGGTGAGCCGGGCTTCGACGCCGTGCTGAGGCAGCTGGCGCAGTACGGCTACGAGAAGGTCGAGCTCGCGGGCTACTACGGCCGCACGGCCGCCCAGCTGCGCGCCTTCCTCGACGGCGTCGGCATCCGCGCGACGTCGAGCCACGACGGGATCAGCGGTTCGCCGTCCGCGCTGCAGACCAAGCTCGAGAACGCCGCGACGCTGGGCCAGAAGTACATCGTCGTCCCCTACCTCGCCTCGACGAAGCGGTCGGACTGGGAGATGTGGGCCGACCGGATGAACGCGGAGGCGGCGGCGGCGAAGCGGTGGGGGCTGCGCTACGGCTACCACAACCACGCGCACGAGTTCACGACCGACCTCGGCGGCGGCCTCACGCCGTGGCAGGTGCTGACCTCGCGCCTCGACCCGGCGTACGTGCACCTCGAGGTCGACCTCTACTGGGCCTACACGGGCGGCGTGAGCTCCGGGGCCGCCGACCCCGACCGGTTCGCGATCGACGTGATCCGCGAGGCGCCGCAGGCGGTGCGGCAGTTCCACGTCAAGGACCGCGATGCGACCACCGGCGACATGGCCGACCTCGGCTCCGGGATCGTGGACTTCGCGCGGATCTTCCGCACCCACACCGTCGAGGAGTACATCGTCGAGAACGACACCCCCGACGTCACCCCGCTCAACTCCGCCGCCGTCGGGCGTCTCTACCTGGACAACCTGGAGTTCTAGCGCCGGCCCCGTGTACCACGCTGCCACCCCGTCTTCCACGCCGCTGCGACGGCGGACCAGAGACGTGGACGGCGGTTACCTGCGCGATGCGCCAGGTCGGACCAACCCGCACTCGTAGGCGAGCACCACCAGCTGGGCGCGGGTGCGGCCGTCGAGCTTGGCCATGATCCGGTTGACGTGGGTCTTCACGGTCGCCTCCGAGACCACGAGGCGGACGGCGATGTCGTTGTTCGGCGCGCCGGCGGCGATCAGCTCGAAGACCTCCAGCTCGCGCTCGGTCAGCTCGCGCAGCAGGGGCGGCACGCCGTTGGTCGGTGGCGGGCGGCGTACGTGCTCCTCGATCAGCTTGCGGGTCAGCGATGGGGCGAGCAGCGCGTCGCCGGCGGCCACGGTCCGGATCCCCTGGACCAGCCGGTCGGGCGGCGTCGCCTTGAGCAGGAACCCGGCCGCGCCAGCGCGGAGGGCCCGGTAGACGTAGCTGTCCAGGTCGTACGTCGTCAGCACCAGCACCCGGGTCGGCGAGCCGGACGCGACGATCTGCTCGGTGGCCGCGATGCCGTCGAGCACCGGCATCCGGATGTCCATCAGCACCACCTCGGGCTCGAGCCGGGCGACGGTCTCGACCGCTTCGCGGCCGTCGGCGGCCAGCCCGACCACCTCGCAGCCGCGGGCCCCGAGCACCAGCTCCAGGCCGCTGCGCACCAGGTCCTGGTCGTCGGCGACCACGACGCTGGTCACGCCGTCACCGGCCCGAGCGGCAGCTCCGCCGCCAGCTCGAACCGGCCGTCGGCTGCGCAGCCGTGGGTGAGCGTTCCGCCCAGCAGCGCGACCCGTTCGGCCAGGCCGACCAGCCCCAGCCCCGACCCGTCGCCGCTGCATCCGGAGGCGCGGTTGCAGCTGCGGATCCGCACCCCCTCCCCGGTGACCCCGACCTGCAGGGAGACGGCGCGGTCCTCGGCGTAGCGCAGGGCGTTGGTGAGCGCCTCGCGCGCGATCCGGTACGCCGACACGTCCACCCCCGCGGGCAGGTCGGCCGGCAGGCCGCTCAGCTCGAGGTCCACCCGGAGGCCGCTGTCGCCGAACTCCGCCACCAGCTCGTCGAGCGATGCCAGCCCGGGAGCGGGCGCCAGCCCGAGCTCGTCGTCGGTGTCGCGGATCAGGTGGAGCAGCTGCCCGGTCTCCGACAGCGCGCGGCGGCCGGTGCCGGCGACCTGTGCGAGCAGCTCCTCGGCGCGGGCGGGGTCGCTGCGTACGAGGTCCTCGGCGGCCGCGGCCTGCATCACCATCGCGCTCACCGAGTGGGCGATCACGTCGTGCAGGTCACGGGCGATCCGGTCGCGCTCGGCGCGCACCGCCTCGCGTTTCACCAGCTCCTGCTGACGGCGCAGCAGCTCGCCGTGCTCGGCGAGGCGGCGTACGAGCCGGCCGAAGATGTAGGGCGGCGTCAGCAGGGCCAGCACGAAGACCACGTCCGTGACGTTGTGGCTGCGCTCGTCGACGAGGAGGTAGCCGGCCCAGATCGCCAGCAGGGTGATCGAGACACCCACCAGACCGACGTGGCCCGCGATCCAGCGCGCCAGCGAGTACGACGCCAGGGCGCCGATCAGGATGGTGGTGGCGACCTCCTCGAAGGCCGGCCCGACCCACGGTGGGGCGGCACACAGCAGCCCTGCCAACGAGGCGACCAGCAGGGGGCGGTGCCGGCGGAAGACCAGCAGCCCGCAGGCCGCCACCTCCATGGTCCCGGCTGCCAGGCGCCCGGATGCGTCCAGCGAGAGCAGCTCGACGACGGCCAGCACCGCGATCAGCGCCGGCACCAGCGCGTCGGTCCACTGCACCCGCTGCCCCTCCATCAGCCGAGGCTAACCGCGGCGGGCCGTCCGCGGCGTCAAACCAGGGGTTGAGGTCGGTCCAGCCCTGACGGCGACGACGCACCCCCTCCGTCGTCCCTAGGTTTCGGGCCACGGTCTCGCCGCCACCGGGCGGCCCGGACGAGGAGGACTCATGATCGACGACAACCAGCAACGGATCGGTCGCATCGCCTGGGTGATGGCCTGGGTGGGCCTGGTGGTCGGGCAGCTGCACGCGCTGGCCCGCTTCCGCACCGACGACGGCCGCAGCGACCTCGACCTCGCCGGCACGAGGTGGTGGGCGGAGCCGGCCGGCGACTTCCTGTCGCCGCTGCTGACCTGGGCGGGCGCCGACACCGTCTACCACACCTACGGCAAGCTCTGGCTGCCCGTCTTCCTGGCCTTCACCGCAGGTGGATTCCTGGCCCACCGGCGTCGGGCGCCCCAGGGCAAGGAGAAGTGGGCCTGGCGGGTCGCGCTGACGGGCTACGTCGGCGCCTGCGTCTCGGTGGGCCTGGAGTACTGGACCCAGTGGGGCGGCGGGTCCCCCGCGCTGCTCGACGCGGTCTTCCTGGCGAGCCTGCCGTTCGTCGTACTCACCATGCTGTCCTCGACGGTCCTCGGCATCACTCTGCTGGTGAAGCGGTCGCGTCCGACGAGTGCGGCGGTCCTACTGGCGCTGGCCTTCCCGGGCGCGCTGCTGATCACCCAGGTCACCTCGATGGGCAACATCGTGCTGCCGATCGTCTTCGCGTTCGGGATCCTGGGCCGGCAGCTGGCCCGGGAGACGACTGCTCCCGCCGGGATGGTGCGGGCCACGGCGCCCAGGTAACACGCGGGCCGGACTATCGTCGCGACGTGACCACCGGCGCCCCCGCGATCCCGCTGTCGCGGCACCTGCTGCGGGTCAGGGACCTGATCGACCGGGCCTACGCAGGCCCGCTCGACATCCCCGCCCTGGCCCGCAGTGCGCACGTGTCGGAGGCCTACTTCAGCCGGTCGTTCAAGGCCGCCTTCGGGCAGACCCCGCACCAGTACCTGCTCAGCCGTCGGATGGAGCGGGCCAAGGCGCTGCTGCGCGCCGGCGAGCTGTCGGTCACCGACGTCTGCCTGGCGGTGGGTTTCAGCAGCCTGGGGTCGTTCAGCACCCAGTTCCGGCGGTTCGTGGGGACCAGCCCGACGGCGTACCGCGAGCTCGACAGCCACACCGACCTGGACCGGCTGCCCGGGTGCCTGGTGAAGAGGTACACCCGCCCGGTGGCGTGAGGTGGGCAGTTTTGGAGAAGCGTCACGCGGGCCCGCGCGCCTAGCGTCGTCGGTATGGAGACAGTGACCTCGGCAGACGGAACGACCATCGCCTTCGACCAGCTCGGATCGGGCAGTCCGCTGGTCCTGGTGGCCGGGGCCTCCTGCGACCGCGCGGTGGACACCGCGATCGCGGAGGCCCTGGCCGAGCAGTTCACGGTGCTCAACTACGACCGGCGCGGGCGCGGCGACAGCACCGACACCCCGCCGTACGCCGTCGAGCGGGAGATCGAGGACCTCGAGGTGTTGCTCGCCGCGGCCGGTGGGACTGCGGCGCTGGTCGGACTCTCCTCCGGCGCGGCGCTCTCCGCCCACGCCACCGCGAGCGGGCTGACGGTCAGCGATTTGGTGATGTGGGAGCCGCCGTTCCGGCTCGACGTCGAGGGTCAGCGGCAGACGAAGGACTACAACGAGCAGCTCACCGGGCTGCTCGCCGACGGCCGCCGCGGCGACGCCCTTGCCCTCTTCATGGGCATGGTCGGCCTTCCGCCGGAGGTCATCGCCGGGATGCGGCAGTCGCCCTACTGGTCAACCGGCGAGGCCATGGCGCCGACCCTCGCGTACGACGCGGCGGTGATGGGCGACGGCAGCGTCCCCGCGGACACCTTCACCCGGATCACCGCACCGACGACGGTGCTGGCCGGCGGGGCGAGCCCGGAGTGGTTCCGCGGGTCGGCACAGGCCGCAGCGGCGGCGATCCCCGGCGCCCGCTACGACGTGCTCGACGGGCAGACCCACGACGTGGAGCCCGCCGTGCTCGCCGCGGGCGTCCGCGACTTCGTCGCTCCTAGACTGCGCGCATGATCACGGGATTCGCGCTGGTGTGCCTCAACGTGTCGGACCTCGACCAGGCCAAGAAGTTCTACGTCGAGACGCTCGGGTTCGAGCTCGGCATGGACGAGGAGCTGGAGGGCCATCGCTGGCTGACCGTGCACGCACCCGGCCGGCCGGAGATGCCGATGATGCTGGTGGAGCCGGGCCCGCCCGGGGTCGAGGAGCCGATCGCGGCCGAGCTGCGCAGCCTGCTCGCCCGCGGCTACCTCAGCATCGGCGCGCTGGCGACCGACGACTGCCGGGCGACGTACCGGGAGCTGCAGGACAAGGGGGTGGAGGTCACCGAGGAGCCCGAGGAGCGCTTCTACGGCATCGACGCGGCGTTCCGCGACCCGTTCGGCAACCACTGGCGGCTGACGCAGCCCAAGACTCTCGACGCGATCCGCAACTCGATCTAGGTTGAGGACCAGTCTTCTTCAACGGGGGGTCCCCATGTCCGTCGAACGTCGCACTCTGCTCAAGACCACTGCCGGCGCCGCCATCGGCGGGCCGTTCGCCGGGCTGGTGGCGATGCCGGCCAACGCCCACCAGCCTCCCGACCCAGGCGCCCTGGTGCCGGTCGCGGACGAGCGCGACGGCAAGGTCCGGCTGCACCTGCCGGAGGGCTTCCGCTACCGGTCGTTCCACGACACGGAGAGCTCGGTCACTCTCTCCGACGGCACCGCGCTCCCGGGCCGGCACGACGGCATGGGCGCGTTCGCCGGCCCGAGGCACAGCGTGCTGCTGGTCCGCAACCACGAGGTCAACAACCCCGGCACGCCGTTCGGACCCGGCACGCCGTACGACGCCGCGGCGCGGGGCGGCACCACGACCGTCCAGGTCACGCCGACCGGTGAGGTGATCCGGGCGTTCACCAGCCTCAACGGCACGATGATGAACTGCAGCGGCGGCGAGATGCCGTGGGGCTCCTGGGTGACCTGCGAGGAGACCGTCAACGGACCCGACGTCGGCGCCGACTTCACCGGCAGGCCGAACGTGCCGCTGGAGAAGCGCCACGGCTACGTGTTCGAGGTGCCGGCCAGCCACCTGCCCGGCAGCGGCCAGTCCAGCCGGAAGCCGATCACGCGGGCCGGGCGGTTCGCGCACGAGGCCGTCTCGTTCGACCCGAAGGCCGGCCACCTCTACCTCACCGAGGACGACTTCGGCTTCCCGTCCGGCTTCTACCGCTACCGGCCGCCCGTGCACCCGATGAGGGTCGGCGAGCTGCGCGACGGCGGCACACTCCAGATGCTGAAGGTGGTGGGCGTCGACAACGCCCACTTGGAGGCGCAGCAGGTCACCGGCGCGATGTACGACGTGGAGTGGGTCGACATCCCGGAGCCGGACTTCGAGTACGGCTACACGCCCGGCCAGCCCGCCCCGACACCCAACGACACGGCGATCGTGCACGTCAGCAGCCAGGGCATGGTGCAGGGCGCGGCGGGCTTCTCGCGGCTCGAGGGCCAGGTCTACGACAAGGGCGTCGTCTACTTCACCTCCACCCAGGGCGGCGGCGCCGCCGAGTCCGGGCCCGACACCGTGAGCGGCTACGGCAACGGCTCCGGGCAGGTGTGGGCCTACGACATCAAGCGCAGCACGCTGACGTGCGTCTTCCAGTCGCCCGGGCCGCTCGTGCTCGACCTGCCCGACAACGTCACCACGTCGAAGGCCGGCACGCTCGTGGTCTGCGAGGACAGCTCCGGCGACAACTACATCCGTGGTCTCACCCGGCACGGGCAGCTCTTCGACATCGCCCTCAACCGGCTCACCACCAGCGCCGGGGCGCCTCGCTTCGGGGACGAGTTCGCGGGGTCGACGTTCAGCCCGGACGGGCGGACGCTGTTCGTGAACATCCAGGCCTCGGCCGGGATGACGTTCGCGATCTGGGGGCCGTGGCGCTCGATCGGGGTCTAGCGCACCCGTCTCTCGACGACCTTGGCGACCCGCTGCCCGAACGCGACGTGGCCGGCCTGGGTGAGGTGGAGGCGGTCGTCGAGGTAGGGCAGGTCGAGGTGGCTCATCCGCAGATACCGCACGCCGGCCGCCCCGGAGAGCCTGGTGAGAAGGGAGTCGATCCGGGGCACGCCGTGTGCGCGGGCCGGCGCGGTGGCCGGGCCGACCACCACCACGTCGTACCCCTGCAGCTCGCGGATCAGCCGCTTGAAGCCCGCCCGGATCTTCCGTCCGCGACGGTCGACGTCGTTGAGACCGCCCTGGACCACGACCAGGTCGGCGCCCTTCGCCGCCGCGGCGGCCCGGTCCGCGTAGGACACCCCGGGGCAGCTGCTCGCCCGGGGGCTGAAGCCCGAGCCGGGGAAGCCGTCGACGTGCACCCGGCCCGGCAGCCGCGACGGCCAGGACCTGGCGGGACGGTCGAGACCCGAGCCGAACGCGTAGGAGTCGCCGATGACTGCGACCCGGGGGCCGCGGCCGGTGTCGGACGACGCCCGCTCGGCCGACAGCTCGGCGAGCCTCGCGCACCGCTCGGCATCGTCATTGCCGCTGGCGCGGCCGGAGACGTTGAGGACCAGCGCGGCCACCAGGGCGACCGCGGTGAGGGTCGCCAGGAGCGGCCACCGCAACCGCGTCGTACCGACCCCCAGGACCACCCCGAAATTCTCCGGCCACCTCGTCGGCCTGTCCTCGGAACAGCGGAACCGTGACGGGACCGACAGGTCGCTCGCCGGGGTAGTCCCGGACGAAATGGCTGTGGAAAGGCCATTTCGAGGACGAAATCGTCAGGGACTACCCCGAAGGCCCAGGTCTGGCGGAGGCGACGGCGTACGCCGCGAGGTCCGCTGCGAGGTCGCCGTTGGCGCGGCCGCGGACCTCGGTGCCGTCGGCGCCGTGCTCCATGGAGTCGATCTCGCCCTGCTGGTGGAGCCGGTTGATCAGGTCGCCGCGCTCGTAGGGGACCAGGGCGTGGAACTCCACGTCGGGCCGCGGCAGCTCGCCCTCGATCGTGGCCAGGGCCTCGTCCATGCCCTCGCCGGTCTTGGCGCTGACCACCACGGAGTGCGGCTCACGCTGGCGCAGGCGCGCGAGCACCATCGGGTCGGCCGTGTCGGACTTGTTGATCACGATCAGCTCGGGCACCTTGTCGGCGCCGATCTCCGCGAGCACCTCACGGACCGCGACGATCTGCCCCTCGGGGTCGGGGTGCGAGCCGTCGACCACGTGCAGGATCAGGTCGGAGTCGGCCACCTCCTCCAGTGTCGACCGGAACGCCTCGACCAGCTGGTGCGGGAGGTGGCGGACGAAGCCGACGGTGTCACTCATCGTGTAGACGCGGCCGTCGCTGGTCGTCGTACGCCGCGTGGTCGGGTCGAGGGTCGCGAAGAGAGAGTCCTCGACGAGCACACCCGAGCCGGTAAGACGGTTGAGCAGCGAGGACTTGCCGGCGTTGGTGTAGCCGGCGATGGCGACCGACGGGATCCGGTGGCGACGGCGGTCGGCGCGCTTGGTGTCGCGCGTCCCCTTCATCACCTTCAGCTCGCGGCGGAGCTTGGCGATCTTGTCGTTGATCCGGCGCCGGTCGGTCTCGATCTTGGTCTCACCGGGGCCACGGCCACCGATGCCTCCGCCGTCGGTGCCGACCCGGCCACCGGCCTGGCGGGACAGCTGGCCGCCCCAGCCGCGGAGGCGCTGCTTCATGTAGCTGAGCTGCGCCAGCTCGACCTGCGCCTGGCCCTCCGCGGACTTCGCGTGCTGGGCGAAGATGTCGAGGATCAGCGCTGTCCGGTCGACGACCTTGACCTTGAGCCGGTCCTCGAGGTTGCGCAGCTGGCTGGGGGCGAGCTCACCATCGCAGATCACGGTGTCGGCGCCGGTCGCCTGTACGGCGTCGCGCAGGCCGTCGACCTTGCCGCGGCCGATGTAGGTGGCGGGGTCGGGCTTCTGGCGGCGCTGGTAGAGCGCGTCGAGCACCTGGGAGCCGGCCGTCTCGGCGAGGAGCGCGAGCTCGGCCATGGAGTTCTCGGCGTCCCCGACGGTGCCCTCGGTCCACACACCGACCAGGATCACCTTCTCCAGCCGGAGCTTGCGGTACTCGACCTCGCTGATGTCCTCGAGCTCGGTCGACAGGCCGGCGACGCGGCGTAGGGCGTGGCGCTCCTCGAGCTCCATCGCTCCGGTGGTCGGGTCTGCCTCGGGGTCGGCTAGGTCCACGTAGCCCGAGATGAAGTCGTCGGCCTCGTCCCAGTCCTCGGTCTCCTCGAGCTCCTGGTCGAGGTCGAAGGGGTCGGGGTACCGCTCTGCGTTCGTCATATGCCTCCAGCGTAGGTCGACAGGTCAACGTTCGCGACCCGATATCGCATTCCCGGTACCCCGTTTCCAGCAGCGCTCTTGACCTCAAGTTAACTTCAACTTGCATGCTCGATGACACGACAACGAATCGAAGACGTCACCAAGGAGAAGAGCATGTCTGTCGCAGTGATCACCGGCGCATCCCGTGGACTCGGTCTCGCCGTCGCCCAGGAGCTGGACCGACGCGGATGGAGCCTGGTGCTCGACGCCCGTCGCGAGGCGGACCTGGACCGGGCCGCGGCCATCCTCACCGGCGGCCCCCACCGGGTCATCGCCGGCGACGTGACCGACGAGTGGCACCGGGTGGCGCTGGCCGAGGCGGCCCACGACCTCGGCGGCGCCGACGCGCTGGTCAACAACGCCAGCACCCTGGGCGCCAGCCCGCTTCCGGCGTTCGCCGACCTCGACCCGGAGACCTACACGGCGATCCTGGCGGTCAACGTCGTCGCCCCGATGTCGCTCGTCCGTGAGCTGCTGCCCCAGCTGCGCGCCCACGCCGGACGGATCGTGAACATCTCGTCCGATGCCGCGGTCGAGCCCTACGAGACCTGGGGCGGCTACGGCTCGTCGAAGGCCGCGCTCGACCACGCGAGCCGGGTGCTGGCCGCGGAGGAACCGGCCATCCGGGTGCACAGCCTCGACCCCGGCGACATGCGCACCGAGATGCACCAGGACGCCTTCCCGGGCGAGGACATCTCGGACCGCCCGCTGCCCGCGACCGTGGTGCCGGCCGTGCTGCGGCTGCTCGTCGGCGACGTGCCGGGCGGCCGGCACCGCGCGGCCGACCTGACCGAGGTGTCCGCGGCATGAGCGCCGAGACCGTGGTCGAAGAGGCCCGCTTCCGGCTGCCCGACGACAGCGATGCGCGTACGCCGCCCGAGGCGCGCGGACTCGCCCGCGACGGCGTCCGGCTGGCCGTGGCGACGGCGGCCGGGGTATCCCACACCCGGGCCCGCTCGCTGCCCGATCACCTGCACCCCGGAGACCTGTTGGTGGTCAACACCAGCGCGACCCTGCCCGCCGCCGTCGACTTCCCGCGCCGCGGAAGCACCTGGACCGTGCACGTGTCGACCGAGCTCGACGACGGCAGCTGGGTGGTCGAGCTGCGACTCCCCGACCACTCCGGCCCGGCGCTGCCCGAACCCGACGAGGTGCTGCGGCTGCCCGGCGGCGTGCGCCTCCGGGTGCTGGAGCCGCACCCCACCGGCCAGCGCCGGCTGTGGCGTGCCCGACCACTGCCGTCGGTCGACCGCGTGGCCTATCTCGAGGCGCACGGGCGGCCGATCCGCTACTCCTACGTCGAGGGCGCCTGGCCGCTGTCGGACCTGCAGAACGTGTACGCCGACCGCCCCGGCAGCGCCGAGATGGCCAGCGCCGGCCGACCGCTCACCGAGCGGACGCTGACGCGGCTGATGGCGCGCGGGGTGGCCGTGGCCCCGATCGAGCTGCACACCGGCGTGTCCAGCCAGGAGCCGCACGAGCCGCCCCAGCCGGAGCGCTACACCGTGCCGGCGGCCACCGCACGGCTGGTCAACGGCACCCTGGCCGCCGGGCGCCGGGTGGTCGCCGTCGGCACCACCGTCGTCCGCGCCCTGGAGT
>JALZCZ010000252.1 GCA_030862825.1 Actinomycetota bacterium
GTGCCGGACAGGGCCAGTGTCTCGCCGACCACGGCGCGCAGCGCCGCCTCCGGGGGACCGTCCAGCAGCCGGGCGGCCAGCCGGTCGGCCCACGGGAGCGCCAGCAGCCGCAGGATGTCTGCGGTGCGCCCGACATCGCGGAAGCCGGCGATCCCGTGGAAGCGGGAGAGCGCGACGATTAGCTCCGGCTTGTGCCACGGGTCCGGATAGCTGCGGGTCGGTGCGTCTACGGCGACCCCGCTGCGCTCCTCGCGGGCATGGCCGAGCTGCGCCTGGTCGGTGCTCGGGTGCACCTGCAGCGACAGCGCCTCGTTGACGGCGAGCACCTTCATCAGGAACGGCAGCCGGTCGCCGAAGGCGTCGCGCACCCGCGGGCCCAGCATCGGGAGCGGGTCGTCGCGGATGGCGTCGTCGAGCGCGCGCCCGTCGGGCAGCCGCGACGGCGCGCCGTGGTGTGCGCCGATCCAGAGCTCGGCCTCCGGCCCGCCGCTCGGCGTCCGCCCCACGAACTCCGCGAGGTCTCCCGTGGTGCCCCAGGCGTAGTCGCGGATGGCGTTGCTCAGGGGGAACATCGGGTCAGGACGCCGGCCGGCCCGTCCGCCCGACGTACGACGGATCCTCCAGCTCGGCCACGGTGGGTGCGCCGAACATGGGCAGGCCCTGCTCCTTTCGCAGGATCCCCCAGATCAGCGGCACCAGAACGACCATCGCCAGCCCGATCACGCCGATCAACAGGGGGTGGGTCTCGTCGCGGCCGAGCGGCGCCCAGCCGGCCTTGTCGAGCAGGGCCACCCCGGACATGGTCAGCACCACGACGATGGCCCGGCGGATGAAGGACTGCGGGACGCGCGGGGCCAGCCGGCTGCCGATGATCGTGCCCGGCACCGAGCCGACCACCAGCGGTACGGTCAGGCCCCAGTCGAGGCCGCCGTTGACCACGATGTTGGAGATCGCCGCCGCGAGCACCAGCGGCACCGCCTGCACCAGGTCGGTGCCGACCAGCTTCACCGCCGACAGCCCGGGATAGAGCATGAGCAGGGCGACCATGATCACCGAGCCGGAGCCGACGCTGGTGACGCCGACCAACAGGCCGCCGAGGGCGCCGACGAGGAGCGTGGGGATCGGCCGGATGCGGGGGTGCGGGTCGCCGCCGCCACCGCCGGCGCGGACCCGGCGCAGGTTGATGTAGAGGCGCATCGCGTACGTCGCCGCGGCCAACAGCAGCGCGAAGCCGATGGCCATCTTCAGCACGTCGTCGATGTCCTCGGGCTCGACCACGGCCGCGAGCAGGTGCGGGCCCGCGAAGGCCATCGGCACCGACCCGATGATCAGCCACTTGGCCAGCTGCAGGTTGGGGGAACCCACCCGCGAGTGCACGAGCGCGCCACCGGTCTTGTAGATGGCGGCGGCCGTGAGGTCGGCGGTGACGATCTTGGCGGTCTCCCCGACGCCGAGGAAGATCAGCGCCGGCGTCATCAGCGCGCCGCCGCCCATGCCGGTCAGGCCGACCACGATCCCGACGAAGAACCCGGCAGCGAGGATGGCCGGGAAGTCCGATGACAGCAGGTCGTTCATGCGGTGATCCTCCTGGAACCGGTCAGCGCGGGGACGACGACGCGGAGGAGCTCGTCGATCTGTGCCGCGCAGGCCTCCGCTGCCTCGGGGCCGCGCCCGTAGGGGTCGCGTACATCGAGCTTCGAGGCCGCTCCGCCCCGGCGCATGCTGGCCGCCCGGAGCAGCTCCCGGCCGGCGAGCTCGGGGCTCAGCACCCGGACCGCCTCCGTGAACTGGCCCAGCGTGAAGACCTTGCGGAACGACGAGGGGTGGTCGTCGAGGATGAACGTGCGGTGGGTGGCCTCGGCGGTCAGCACCAGGTCCGCCTCCTCGATCACGTCGGGGCTGAGCGGACGGCTGAGGAAGTCGTCGTTGGCCAGCCCCCGCGCGCCGAGCGTTGTGCCCATCACCACATCCATCGGGTGCTCCCGGAAGCCGTGGGTGCCGGCGCTCGCGAAGGTGACCCTCGCGTCCGGGCCGGCCAGGTCGCGCGCGGTCAGCTCCATGAACGGCGACCGGCAGATGTTGGCGGTGCAGACGAAGAGAACGTGGAGGCGGTCGAGGTCCTCGTCGGGCTCCGTCGATGGGCCTCGATACGCGGTCGCTCGCTCCTCGCTCCCGCTACTCGCCCGCCGATCTTCTCGTTCGTTGGTCGAGTAGGCCGAGCCCTCGGGCGAGGCTGCATCGAGACCTTCCGAGGTGGGCCGCTCGACGAGCGGGTCAGCGAGCAGGTCGACGTAGCCGGCGTCGCGGAGCGCCACGATCACGTCGTGGAGGGCGTCCTCGATGGAGCGACCGGTGGTGTCCACCCGCACGTCGGCGTCCTCGGGCTCCTCGTAGGGCGAGGAGATGCCGGTGAACTCCGGGATCTCGCCCCGCCGGGCCTTGGCGTAGAGACCCTTGCGGTCGCGGCGCTCGCACTCCTCGAGCGGGGTCGCGACGTGCACCAGGAAGAACGCGCCGCCGGCCTCGTCGACCATCGACCGCACCTGCTGGCGGGTCTCGTCGAACGGCGCGATCGGGCTGCACACCGCCACGCCGCCGTGCCGCGAGATCTCGGCGGCGACCCAGCCGATCCGCCGGATGTTGGTCTCCCGGTCCTCCTTGGAGAAGGTGAGCCCAGCCGACAGGTTCCGGCGTACGACGTCGCCGTCGAGGCTGGTGACCGTCCGGACGCCCTGCTCGAGGAGGCGGTCCATCAGCGCCCTCGCCAGGGTCGACTTGCCGCTGCCCGAGAGCCCGGTGAAGAAGAGCACCAGCCCTTGCTCCGAGGGGGCCGGCTGGTCACGGGCCACGATCTCGGTGAGCTCCAGCGGCAGCTCGCCGCCCTCCTGGAGACCGTGCACGGGATCCGGGCCGGCGTAGTTGCCGACGACCCGCAGCCCCAGGTCGTGGTCGACCTGCGGGTCGCCGTGCGCGGGCAGCGGGACGGCGACCACGGTCGCGTCGAGGTGGGTGGCCACCAGCAGCGTGGCGCGCAGCAGGGCAACCGGCGACAGCTCGGGCGTGCCGTGTCCGACCAGGGTCAGCAGGACCACCGGGCCCAGGCCGTTGATCTCCCGGAGCTGTTCGTCGGTGAGCGCGTCGGTGACCGGCACGAAGGTCCGGCCGGCGTACTGTTCGCGCACCTGCTCCGGGCTCAGGTAGTGCCGGCGGAACGGGCCGTACTGGGCGTGGGTGAGGGTCGTGACCGGCCAGGTCGGGCCGGCCGCCACCGAGACCCGGGCCAGCGGCAGTCCCTCGGGGTCGACCAGCTCGACCTCGCCGGACTCGGCGGCCGCGGCCAGCACGTCGTCGGGGAGCTCGAGGGTGACCGGGCTTCCCGGCTCGTTGAAGGCCGTCGTGGGTGCGACGGCGCCGCTGGTGAGCAGTTCGAGGTCGTCGAGCTCCCGCGGCGAGGGACAGTGCTGCGGCACGACGGGGTTCGGCACGTCGTTCATCCTGCCATCGGGGCGTGGCTAGCCTTTCGTCGCATGACCCATCGACGTCGCGCGCTGCTCGGCGCCGCGCTAGCCCTGGGTCTGTCGCTCGCCGTGTCCGGCTGCCTGTTCTCGCCCTCGCGCGACATGGAGGTGGTGATCGACGACGGGACGTTGCGCGGCGTGGCCGACGACGGCGTGCGCTCCTGGCTGGGCATCCCGTACGCCGCCCCGCCCGTCGACGACCTGCGCTGGCGCCCGCCGGAGCCCCCCGCGCCGTGGTCGGACGTCCGCCACGCGCAGAAGTTCGAGAGCGAGTGCGTCCAGGTGGGGCCGGAGGGCGTCTCCGACACCTCCTCGGAGGACTGCCTCTACCTCAACGTGTTCCGGCCCGACACCGACGAGAAGGAGCTGCCGGTGATGGTCTGGCTCCACGGTGGCGGGCTGACCGTGGGCAACGGCAACCTGGCGCTCGACATGGTCGCCGGGCTGGTCGAGCACGGCGTGGTGGTGGTCTCGATCAACTACCGGCTCGGCCGGCTCGGCTACTTCGCCCATTCCGCCCTGGCAACGGAAGGCGGGAAGGCCGGTCCGGTCGCCAACTTCGGGCTGCTCGACCAGGTCGCGGCACTGCGGTGGGTGCAGGACAACGTCGCGGAGTTCGGCGGCGACCCCGCCGCGGTCACCATCTTCGGCATCTCCGCCGGCGGCGCCTCGGTCAACTACCTGATGACCTCGCCCTTGGCCAAGGGTCTGTTCGCACGCGCCATCTCGGGCTCGGGGCTGGGCCGTGAGCAGCCGCCCACGTGGCAGGAGGCGGCGGCGGAGGGCGAGGCACTGGCCGCGGCCGTCGGCCGACCGAGCGCCGATGCGGCCACGCTGCGCGGGCTGGATGCCGGCACCGTCGCCGCCCTGCCGACGTACCAGCTCCGCGACGACATCCCCATCCTCGACCCGGCCCTCCCGATGTCGGTCGCGGACGCCTTCGCCCGAGGGCATGAGGCCGCCGTCCCCTACCTCGTGGGCAGCACCGACGCCGAGCTCCTCGACGCCACGTATCTGCAGGCACTGGGCGTCGACCCGGTCGCCGAGCGGGAGCGCTACGCCGCAGGGCACGAGGCGGAGGTGGGCGCCGCCTACGGCGACGAGCGCGACCAGCACCTCCTCAACGACCTGATCTTCACCGAACCGGCCCGCTACCTCGCCGAGCAGCACGTCGACCGGGCACCGACCTACCGCTACCGCTTCTCGATCGCCTCCGACGAGGCGGCTGTCGCGTTCGGTGGCGCCATCCACGGGTCCGACCTGCCGTTCGTCTTCGGCTGGGCCGACGGCGCTCCCAAGGTCGACAACGCGAAGGACCTGGCCGAAGAGGTCAGCGGGTGCTGGGCGTCGTTCGCGACGACCGGGACGCCGTCCTGCGGTGGCGTCGAGTGGCCGCAGGCCGACGACGGCCTCGTGGAGCTCACCAACGACGGCCCGGACGCCGGCTCCGACGACCCGTGGCAGGAGCGCCTGGACCTCGTCGAGGGCATCCGCGAGCAGCTCGCTGCAGCCACTCCTTAGGCTGGCGGCCATGCCCGCACCCGTGCCCGTCGCCGAGATCGTCCGCTCGGGGTTCGTGGAGGGCCACCACTACGGCTCGATCGTGGCGCTGGCCGCGGACGGCTCCGTCGACTGGTCGGTCGGGGCTGTTGCGACCCCGATCCTCGCCCGCTCGTGCAACAAGCCCGTGCAGGCGGTGGCGATGGTGCGGCTCGGCCTCGACCTCCCCGATGACCTGCTCGCCCTGGTGTGCGCCTCCCACTCGGGCGAGGACTTCCACCTCGACGGCGTACGCCGGATCCTGGCGGTGGGCGGGCTCGACGAGTCGGCGCTGCAGACCCCGCCGGACCACCCGCTGGACGACGCGGCTCGCGAGGCCGCGATCCGCGCGGGCCGGGCCAAGGACTCGTTGTCGATGAACTGCTCCGGCAAGCACGCCGGGATGCTGGTCACCTGCGTCGTCAACGGCTGGGACACCGCGACGTACCTCTCCCCGGAACACCCGCTGCAGCAGGCCATCGCCGCCACCTTCTCCGAGCACACCGGCGAGCCCGTCACCGCCGTCGCGGTCGACGGGTGCGGGGCTCCGCTGCTGTCCTGCTCGCTGACGGGACTCGCCTGGGCCTTCCGGACCGTGGCCGTCACCGCGGACGGTCCGGCCCGGCGGGTCGCCGACGCCATCCGCCGGCACCCGGAGTTCGTCTCGGGCACCGCCCGCGACGAGCTCGTGCTGCTCAGGTCGGTGCCCGGCGCGATCGGCAAGGCGGGCGCCGAGTCCTGCTACGCCGTGGCCCTGCCCGACGGCCGGGCGTTCGCGCTCAAGACCGACGACGGCGCGCCCCGGGTGCGGCCGGTGCTGATGGCCGCCGCCCTCCAGCGCGGCGGCGTCGATCGCGATCCCGGTGTCGACGGCGACGCGCTGCGCGGGACCGGCGTGGTCCCGCTCCTGGGCGGGGGACGTCCGGTGGGTGAGATCCGCGCGGCCTTCGGCTGAGCGTAAGCCGTGCCCTGTGAACCAGATCACGCTAGCTCAGTTTGCATTCTGCTAGCTGGAGTTAGCACGATGGGTGCATGGCGAAGGGCAAGGTCGGCAAGACCGTCGAGTCACTGGGTGACTACCTCAAGGAGCAGCGGGTCGCCTCGCGCCTCTCCCTGCGGCAGCTCGCCGAGCAGGCCGGCGTCTCCAACCCCTACCTGAGCCAGATCGAACGCGGACTGCGCAAGCCGTCTGCCGAGGTGCTGCAACAGATCGCCAAGGCGCTACGGATCTCCGCGGAGCAGCTCTACATCCGCGCCGGAATCCTCAGCCCCGAGGACGGCGTCGGAGGCCCGGCCGACAGCACTGTCGAGCTGGCCATCCTGTCCGACTCCGGCCTCACGGAGCGGCAGAAGCAGTCACTCCTCGATGTCTACTCGTCGTTCCTTGCCATGAACGCGGCCGCGTCCCCGGCCGCCGCCGCGGTCACCGACGACGAGAGCACCACCTCACCCACCCCCCAGAAGGAGAGCTGACATGGCCAAGACCAAGTTCGACATCAAGTCCATCGAGATCCCCGCCCCCGTCGCCCGCCCGCTGTACGCCGGCGTCGGTGCCACCGACCTCGCCGTCGAGTACGTCCGCGAGGCCGTCGCCGACGTCCAGAAGCGTTTCGCCGGCGTCCAGAAGGACGTGCAGACCCGCGTTGCCGACGTCCAGAAGAACGTCAAGGACATCGAGCTCGAGCCCAAGGCGCTGCGCCAACAGGCCACCACCGTCGTGAACGCCCGCGTCGACGCGCTGGCCAAGGACGCCAAGGCCCGTCGCGCGGCCGTCGAGGCCCGCGTGGCCGACCTGCAGGCTGACGCCAAGGCCCGCGCCACCAAGGTGCAGACCACCGTCAACGGCAGCGTCGTGTCCGCCACCGAGACCTACGCCGAGCTGGCCAAGCGCGGCGAGACCACCCTCAAGCGTCTCCGCGGCGACCTGGCCGGCGCGCTCGACGAGGCGGCCGACGACATCGAGGACGCCATCGAGGCCGTCGCCGACGCCGTCGACGCCCCCAAGAGCCGGGGCGCCAAGAAGTCCGCCGCCCGCACGACCACGGCCAAGAAGGCCCCCGCGAAGACCACCGCCAAGAAGACGACACCCAAGAAGACGACGGCGAAGTCCACCGCCAGCTGACTTCTGCCTGAGCGCACCGACAGCCCCCGGAGGTATGAGCCCCGGGGGCTGTCGCCTTTCCCGGTTACCCTTGGGCCATGCCCACGGTGTTCGACCTGCAGGCCAGCGTGATGTTGGTCGTGGTCTTCGTGCTGCTCGCGGTGAAGATCTTCGCCTTCGTCAACTCGCTGATGTACTCCTCGGAGGCGTATGTCGCGGCCGGCAAGCTGACCAAGCCTGCATGGACGCTGATCCTCGGGCTGGGTGTCGTGATCCAGCTCCTGATCGGGATCGGCATCCTCAACATCGTGTTCACGATCGCCGCCTTCGTCTACCTGGCGGACGCCCGCCCGGCGCTGGCCGGTCTGTACCGGCGACGCTGACCGAGAAGTAGGCCGTGCCCTTTTCCGGCCTCGTTCTTTAACTGTGTGCACACACCAGGCAGGGAAGAGGCGAGGATGATCGGCGACCGCGAGCAGCGACCGTGGGGCGAGTGGCAGGTCCTCGACGAGAGCGACGGCTACAAGGTGAAGCGGATCGTGGTCGAGCCGCACCAGCGCCTCTCCTACCAGACCCACGCTCACCGGGCCGAGCACTGGGCGATCGTCACCGGCAAGGCGACCTGTGTCATCGACGGGGAGACCCGGTTGGTCGGCCCGGGTGAGTCGGTCTACGTCGGTGTCGGCCAGGCACATCGGATCTGCAACATGGAGGACGAGCTCCTCGTGATCATCGAGGTGCAGACCGGGTCCTACACCGGCGAGGACGACATCGTCCGCCTCGACGACGACTACGACCGCTGCTGAGGAGCGACCGGCGTCGGGCTCGACCACGGGGCCGGGCCGGACTCATGTCCCGGATGGTTGAGGGCAAGTCGACCGTCGTGACCAGTCTGGCCGTCTCGCTCGCCCTCGCCGGTCAACGCGTGGCCCTGGTGGACGGCGACCTTCGGCGCCCCCAGCGGGCGAGCCGCCTGGGTCTTGACGCGTCGGTCGGCACCACCAGCGTTCTCATCGGAAAGGTCAGCATGGCCGACGCCATGCAGGTCTACGCCGACACAGGTCTGCACGTCTGACCAGCGGACCCAACCGCCGAACCCGTCGGTGCGGTTCGGCAACGTGCTTGGCAGCCGCGGGTCGGTGCTCACCGTGTTCGCCCAGCAGATCGCCGACGGTGGGCCGGTCACCGTCACCGACCCCGACGTCACCCGCTACTTCATGACGATCGAGGAGGCCTGCCAGCTGGTGATCCAGGCCGCCGCGATCGGCGCGCCGGGCGAGGCATTGGTGCTCGACATGGGCACGCCCGTGCTGATCGTCGACGTCGCGCGGCAGCTGATCGAGCAGTCGGGCACTCCCGTGAACATCGTCTACACCGGGCTTCGCCCGGGCGAGAAGCTGCATGAGGAGGTCTACGGCGACGGCGAGCCGCGCCATCACCGCCGCCACCCGATGGTCTTCCACGTGCCGGTCCCGGAGCTGACCGACGACGACATCGCGGGGCTCCTCGTGGTCGGGTCGCCCGACACGGTGCGCGGCGCGATGGCCGAGCTGTGCGGGGCGAGGGTCCCGCTCATCGACTCCCCGGCCGCGGAGGTGGGCTACTCGCGCTTGAGGTAGGCGTCGAGGGACGCCATGGCGTCGGTGGGCACGAAGCCCGTCGCCTCGAGCTTGGCCAGCGACAGCGTGCTGGTGAGGGGCCGGGGGGCCATGTCCTTGCCGGCTGCGTACTCCTCGGTCGTGCAGTGCGTGACGTCGGAGGCGGAGCGGCCGGACCGCTCGAAGACCGCGCCGGCGATGTCGGCCCACGACATGGGTGGGCCGCCGTTGCTCACGTTGTAGGTGCCGTACGCCGCTGAGGCGTCCAGCAGGTGGCGGGTGGCGCGGGCGAGCTCCTCGGTGAAGGTGAGCCGGCCGACCTGGTCGGAGACGACGGTGGGGGAGACGCCGTTGCCGGCCAGGGCCTGCATCGTGCGCACGAAGTTCCTGCCGTCGCCGATCACCCACGACGTGCGCAGGACGTAGTGGCGCCGCGCGGTCGAGACCGCGAGATCGCCCGCCGCCTTGGCCTGGGCGTAGACGCCCAGCGGCGAGAACGGCTCGTCCTCGGGGTGCTCCTCCGCGGTGCCGTCGAAGACGTAGTCGGAGGAGTAGTGCACGAGGGTCAGGTGGTGCTCGTCGGCGATCCGGGCCAGCACCGAGGGGGCGGTCGCGTTGGCCGCCCAGCACGCGGTCCGGCCCTCGGCCGTCTCGGCAGCATCGACCGCGGTGTACGCCGCGGCGTTGAGCACGACGGCGTACTCGTGCCAGGGCCACGCAGCCACCGCCGCGGGGTCGGTCAGGTCGAGCTCGTCGATGTCGACCAGGTCGGCGTCCGGGAACACCGCCTGCAGGGCGCGGCCGAGCTGGCCCTTCGACCCCGTGACCAGGGTCTTCTTCGGCCGCATCGGCGTGACCGCGTCGAGCGTCGGGTTGGCGCGGTCCTTCGCGGAGATCTCGGAGTCGTCGAGCGGGATCGGCCACGGGATCGCGGCGGTCGGGTCGCCGAGGTGGAGGGCCGGATAGGTGATGCCGGGGCGATAGTGCTCGTTGACGAGGTAGGTGTAGGCGACACCGTCCTCGAGGGTCTGGTAGCTGTTGCCGACGCCGCGTGGGACGAAGACGGCCGTCCCCGGGTCGAGCTCGACGTGGAACGTCGCACCGAACGTCGCGCCCTCGCGCATGTCGACCCAGGCGGCGAAGGCCCGCCCGTTGGCGACGGAGACGTACTTGTCCCAGGGCTCGGTGTGGATGCCGCGGGTGGCGCCGCGCCGGGCGTTGAACGAGACGTTGTTCTGCACCGGACCGAAGTCGGGCAGGCCGAGCGCGACCATCTTCTCGCGCTGCCAGTTCTCCTTGAACCAGCCGCGGTCGTCCTCGTGCACCACGAGCCGTAGCACCACGAGCCCCGGAATGGGCGTGGTCTCCAGGGACAGCTCGTCCGTCACGGAGCGGTCACTGCCCCTTCGCGGCGTACGCCGCCTCGGTGGCCTCCTTGTGCGGGCGCCACCAGTCCTGGTGGCCCTGGTACCACTCGATGGTGGCGGCGAGGCCGGACTCGAAGTCGGCGAACCGCGGCATCCAGCCGAGCTCGGTGCGCAGCTTGCCGGAGTCGATGGCGTAGCGCAGGTCGTGGCCGGCGCGGTCGGTGACGTGGTCGAAGGCGTCGGCGGGCTGGCCCATCAGGGTGAGGATCAGCCGCACCACCTCGAGGTTGTTCTTCTCGCCGTCGGCACCGATCAGGTAGGTCTCACCGATCCGGCCCTTCTCGAGGATCGTCAGCACGGCGGAGCTGTGGTCGTCGGCGTGGATCCAGTCGCGGACGTTCTCGCCGCTTCCGTAGAGCTTGGGGCGGATGCCGTCGATGACGTTGGTGATCTGGCGCGGGATGAACTTCTCGATGTGCTGCCAGGGACCGTAGTTGTTAGAGCAGTTGGAGATCGTCGCCCGCACGCCGAAGCTGCGGACCCAGGCACGGACCAGGTGGTCGGAGCCGGCCTTGGAGGCGGAGTAGGGGCTGCTCGGCTGGTAGGGCGTGTCCTCGGTGAACCGCTTCGGGTCGTCGAGCTCGAGGTCGCCGTAGACCTCGTCGGTCGAGATGTGGTGCAGCCGGGTGCCGGACTTCCGCACCGCCTCGAGGATCGTGAACGTGCCCATCAGGTTGGTCCGGATGAACGGGCTCGGGTCGGTGAGCGAGTTGTCGTTGTGCGACTCGGCCGCGTAGTGGACCACGGCGTCGGCCTCGGCCACCAGCGGCTCGACCACTGCGGCGTCCGCCACATCGCCCACGACGAGCGACACGCGGTCCTCCAGCCCGGCCAGGGACTCCTTGCTCGCGGCGTAGGTCAGCTTGTCGAGAACGGAGATCCGGGCGTCGGTGTGGTCGACCAGGTAGTGGACGAAGTTGGAGCCGATGAAGCCGGCGCCGCCGGTCACGAGTATGTGCTGCACGCGCCTCATCCTAGGATCACTGGAATGCGAGGCATCATCCTGGCCGGTGGGACCGGTAGTCGGCTGCATCCGATCACCCATGCCGTGAGCAAGCAGCTGATGCCGGTCTACGACAAGCCGATGATCTACTACCCGTTGTCGACGCTGATGCTCGCGGGCATCAAGGACGTGCTGGTGATCACCACCCCGCACGAGGCGGAGCCCTTCCGCCGGCTCCTCGGCGACGGGTCGCGGCTCGGGATCACCATCAGCTACGCCGTGCAGCCGTCGCCCGACGGACTGGCCCAGGCGTTCATCATCGGCGAGGAGCACATCGGCGACGACCGGGTCGCGCTGGTGCTCGGCGACAACATCTTCTACGGCACCGGCATGGGCACCCAGCTACGTCGCTTCCACGACCTCGACGGCGCGGCGGTCTTCGCCTACCGGGTCTCCGACCCGACGGCGTACGGCGTCGTGGAGTTCGACGAGAGCGGCAGGGCGCTGTCGCTGGAGGAGAAGCCGGCCAAGCCGCGCAGCCACTACGCCGTGCCGGGTCTCTACTTCTACGACAACTCGGCCGTCGGGCTGGCAAAGGAGCTGAAGCCCTCGTCCCGCGGCGAGCTCGAGATCACCGACCTCAACCGGATCTACCTCGATGACGGCCGGCTTCAGGTGAGCGTGCTGCCGCGGGGTTCCGCGTGGCTCGACACCGGCACCTTCGACGATCTCAACGACGCCAGCAACTTCGTGCGCGCGATCGAGAAGCGCCAGGACACCAAGATCGGCGCTCCCGAGGAGGTGGCGTGGCGGATGGGTTTCATCGACGACACCACGCTGGCCGGCCTCGCCGAGGGTCTGGTGAAGAGTGGCTACGGCAGCTACCTGCTGGAGCTGCTGGACGAAGCGTCTGCGACCTGAGGCTGCTCGAGCTCGAGGACCGGAGGATTCAGGTGGTCGAGCCGCGCGAGGCCCTGCCGAGCGCGTGTCGCGACCCGCGAGTCGGTCTCGGGGACCTGGCCGTGTGCCGCACCTGGTCTCGACGCGCCCGTCGCGACCCCCTCGTCGCGCGCTTCTGCTCGCCTGACTAGTACGCGCCCTCGGGCCGCATCATGGCGCCGAGGGTCTTCAGCAGGATGTTGAGGTCCTGCAGCATCGACCAGTTGTCGACGTAGTAGAGGTCGAGGCGCACCGTCTCGTCCCACGACAGGTCGGACCTGCCGGAGACCTGCCACAGGCCGGTCAGGCCGGGGCGGATGTCGAGGCGGCGGTTGGTGTCGCGCTCGTAGTTGGCGACCTCCACGGGCAGCGGGGGGCGCGGACCGACCAGGCTCATGTCGCCGCGGAGCACGTTGACGAGCTGGGGCAGCTCGTCGAGGGAGAACTTGCGCAGCCAGGCGCCGGGTGTGGTGATGCGGGGGTCGTCCTTGAGCTTGAACAGGCCGGACTCGTAGCCGGTCTGTGCATGCAGCTCGGCGAGCTTGGCCTCGGCGTCGATCACCATGCTCCGGAACTTCAGGCAGGAGAAGAGCAGACCGTCCTTGCCCACACGCTCCTGGCGGAAGAGCACCGTGCCACCGTCGTGGAGCTTCACGCGCAACGCCGCGACCAGGAAGATCGGGCTGAACAGGACGAGCAGGCCGAGCGAGCCGACGACGTCGAAGAGGCGCTTGCCCCACCGGGACGCCTCCGTCGCTCGCGGCGGGTCGACGTGGATGAGCGGGAGGCCGCCGACCGGGCGGAACTTGACGCGCCCGCCCGAGACCTCGGTGACACTGGGGGCGACGACGACCTGGACGTCCTCCTTCTCCAGCGCCCACGCGATCCTGCGCAGCTCACTCGCGGAGTCGACGGCGCCGCCCGCGAAGAAGAGCAGGTTGGCGCGAGACGAGACCACCGACCAGGTGATCTCGTCGGTGTTGCCGATGATCGGGATGCCGCTCGGTGTCTCGCCGCCGGCGACCGCGTCGGGAGTCAGCGCGCCGACGACCTCGTAGCCGAGCCACGTCTCGCGGCGGAGCACGCCGGCGATCTCGTCGATGTGCGCGGGAGACCCGGCGATGACGACGCGGTAGCGCAGGGCGCCGTTGACGTGGGCCCGGTGCACAGCCCGCCGCAGGATCAGCCGGCCGACCATCAGCGACGGGATCGCGATCGCGAAGGCGAGCAGGAAGAAGCCACGGGAGAGCTGGTACTTCGCGAGGTAGCAGGTCACCCCGACCAGGCCGGCGGTGAGCAGGCTCGCGTGCACGACCCGCTTGTACTCGTCGGGGCCTGCGCCGAAGACACTCGCGCTGTAGCCGCCGAGGACCACGATGGCCAGGAGCCAGGCGATCGCGATCGCCAGGGCGATCCAACCGACGTGCTCGTGCGGGCCGTCGAGGGTGGCCGGCTCGAACAGGTCGAGCCGCAGCCGGAGGAACATGGCCATGCTGGTGGAGACGCCGATCAGTACCGCGTCGAGCACGAACGTCGTGGCAGGGAGGTAGCGCAGGGCCCGGGACGGCGCGGCCGGCAACAGCCGGGCACGTCGCAAGGAGACGGCCGTCACGGACGCCACACCTTCCACCAGAGAGAGAAAACGTCGATCTCGCTCTCCCGAGTGGCGAGTCCTCTGTAAAACGGGCGTACGTGCGGAAAGTCACCCCGGTCTAGACCATGCGTAGTCAACTAGGTGGTTGACAACGCGGAGAGGTCCTGGGTACGTTTATTTAACCAATCAGTTGACAAGAAGGTGGCGCCGTGACGGACCAGCTCTCCCGGGTTTTCCAGGCCCTGGCCGACCCGACCCGCCGCGACCTGGTGGCGCGGCTGGCCACGGCGGACGCCACGGTGGGCGAGCTCGCCGCGCCGTACGACGTCAGCCTCCAGGCGGTCTCGAAACACCTCAAGGTGCTCGAGGACGCCGGCCTGGTCAGCAGGAGCCGGGACGCGCAGCGCCGTCCGGTGCACCTCGAGGCAGAGGTGTTCGACCTGATGACCAAGTGGATCGAGAAGTACCAGCGGGAGGCCGAGGAGCGGTTCGCACGGCTCGACGCCCTGCTGGCCCGCATGGACGACCTGCCGGACGAGAAGAAGAAGGCGGACACCCGAGAAGGAGAAGCATCATGACCACGCAGCAGGGCAGCACGAGCCGCGAGGCCCGGATCGTGGCCGACCCCGACATCCCGACGATCACCATCACCCGGGAGTTCGACGCACCGCCGGAGCGGGTCTTCCGGGCCTGGGCGGAGCCGGACCTGGTCCGGCAGTGGATGGGGCCGCGGTCGATCGAGATGGACATCGAGGAGTGGGACTGCCGGACCGGAGGCAGCTACCGCTACGCCGCGACCCAGGACGGCGAGGAGGTGGCCCGCTTCTACGGCTCGTTCCACGAGGCCCGACCCGGGGAGCGCCTGGTGCAGACGTTCACCTACGAGGCGGTGCCCGACGGGGTGTCCCTCGAGACGATGACCTTCGAGCCGCTCGAGGGCGGCCGGTGCCGGATCGTCGCGGTCTCCGTGGTCGACTCGATGCAGGCGCAGGCCGCGATGATGGCCAGCGGCATGGAGGTCGGCATCAACGAGGGCTACGAGAAGCTCGACGAGCTGCTCGCCCGCGGTGACGCATGAACGCCGCGGCCGACGAGCACCGCCGGGTGGCCGGCGCCTTCACCGAGCGGGTGCGGGGCACCACCGACTGGGACGCACGGTCGCCGGTCGAGGCCTGGACGGCCCGCGACGTCGTACGCCATCTGGTCGAGTGGTTTCCGTCGTTCCTCGAGAGCGGCGCCGGGGTGACCCTGGAGAAGGGGCCCTCGGTCGACGTCGACCCGGTCGCCGCGTGGCAGACACACGCCGACGCGGTCCAGGCCCTGCTCGACGACGACAGCACTCCGTCGAAGGTGCTGCGCAACCCTCACATCGGCGAGGTGCCGCTCGACGAGGCGGTCGACCGGTTCTACACCTCCGACGTGTTCATGCACACGTGGGACCTCGCCAGGGCCACTGGACAGGACGAGTCGCTCGACCCGGAGAAGTGCCGGGCGCTGCTCACGGAGATGGAGCCGCTCGACGAGGTGCTGCGGGCCAGCGGTCAGTACGGCCCCCGGGTGGAGGTGCCGGCCGACGCCGACGTGCAGACCCGCCTGCTGGCGTTCATCGGTCGCGACCCTCGCTGAGGACGGCCCTCGCCCGCCGCGCCATCGCCGCGTCGACCATCGAGCCGTCGGCCAGGCTGGCCACGCCGGTGGCCTCGAGCGCACCCAGCACCTCCCGGGCCCACGCGAGCTCGGCATCCGTCGGCGCGAAGACCGAGCGGATGACGGGCACCTGCGTGGGGTGCACAGCCGTCCGGCCGCGCATCCCGAGGGCACGGCCGTGTCGGCACGACGCGGCCAGGCCGTCGAGGTCGCGGACGGCGGGGTAGGCGGCCATCATTGGTGCCGGCAGCCCGGCGGCCGCTGAGGCCACCACCAGGCGGGAGCGCATCCAGTCGAAGGCGGCCTCGCCGTCGAGCCCCAGCTCCGCCGCGAGGTCGGCCTCGCCCAGCGCGAGCGAGACGACGCAGGGTGCCGACCCGACGGCGTGGGCGTTCTCTACCCCCAGCGCGGACTCGAGCAGGGCGTGCACGGTCCGGTCCGCGACGGGCACCAGGTCGTCGGGCCGCTCCACCTTCGGCATCCGGATCGGTACGTCGACGGGCAGGGCTTCGAGGTCCGCTGCCAGCTCGCGTGTGCCGGGCGCGTTGACCCGCACCTGCACGGCGGTCCCGCAGGTCCGCAGCCACTCCGCGACCGCCGACCGGGCGGGCTCCTTGTCGGCCGCGGCCACCGAGTCCTCCAGATCCAGGATCACCTCGGCACCCGTCGCGGCAGCCCTGTCGAAGCGGTCCGGCCGCGACCCCGGCACGTACAACGCCACGAGACTGGCAGGGAGGCTCACACCGCGCCCTCCTCGCGGAGCCGGGCGATCTCGTCGGGGGTCAGGCCGAGCTCGGTCAGCACGTCGTCGGTGTCAGCGCCGTGGTGACGACCGGCCCACCGGACCGCACCGGGTGTGGCCGAGAGCCGGAACAGCACGTTCTGCATGACCAGCGGTCCGAGGTCCTCGTCGGGAACGGTCAGGGCGGTGCCGCGGGCGAGGTACTGCGGGTCGGCCGCGACCCCACGGATGTCGAGCACCCGGCCGACGGCGGCGTGCGCCTCCTCGAACGCGTCCACCACCTCGTCGGTGCCCCGCTCGGCGATCCAGCCGCCGACCGCCTCGTCGAGCTCGTCGGCGTGCTCGGCACGCTGCCCGCCGGAGGCGAACCAGGGCTGCTGCACGAGGTCGGGCCGGCCGACCATGCGCAGCACCCGCTCGGCGATGCTCTGCGAGCTGGTCGAGACGGCTACCCAGTCGCCGTCGCCGGTGCGGTAGACGTTGCGCGGCGCGTTGTTGACCGACCGGTTGCCGGTGCGCGGCTGCACGTAGCCGAGCTGGTCATAGGCCGTCAGCGGCGCGCCGAGCATCATCAGGACCGGCTCGATGATCGCGAGGTCCACCACCTGGCCCTCGCCGGTCGCGTCGCGGTGGCGGAGCGCCGCGAGGACGGCGTAGGCCGTGGCCAGCGCGGCGATCCCGTCGGCCAGCCCGAACGGCGGCAGAGTGGGCGGGCCGTCCGGTTCGCCGGTGACCGCGGCGAACCCGCTCATCGCCTCGGCGATGGAGCCGAACCCCGGCCGGCCGGCGTAGGGGCCGTCCTGGCCGAACGCCGTCACCCGGGCGATGACCAGTCGAGGGTTGACCGCCAGCAGCTCGTCGGGACCCAGGCCCCACCGCTCGAGCGTGCCGGGCCGGAAGTTCTCGACGAGGACGTCCGACTCGGCGAGCAGGCGGCGCATGGTGGCTGCGCCGTCGGGATGCTTGAGGTCGAGCGTGAGCGTCCTCTTGTTGCGGCCCAGCGTTTTCCACCACAGGCCGATGCCGTCCTTGACCTGGCCGTGCCCGCGCGCGCCGTCTGGCCGCAGCGGGTGCTCCACCTTCACCACGTCGGCGCCGAAGTCGCCGAGGTAGGTGGCCGCCAGCGGCCCAGCGAAGAGGGTGGCCGCGTCGACGACCTTGATCCCCTTCAGCGGCCCGCTCACCGCCGACCCGCCACTGCCGACCGTCACGATCCGCTCCCTTCCTTGTCGTCGGGCAGGTCCACCGCACACCGGAAGCCGATCGTGGCCGACCGGCTGGTGCCCGCCTGGGTGAGGAGGTAGCGCACCGACCAGCTCGGGTCCCGCGGACCGCCGTCCAGGTACCAGTCTGACCCCTCGGCCGCGTAGTGGCAGCCGCCCTTGAGCACCACCCAGCGGGTGCGGCCGTCGCGGTGCTCGCTCTCGGTCCACTGCCACAGCAGCGGCTCGCGGCGGACCCAGCCGGGCGCCGCCGCCGCGACCTGCCACTCGTGCTCGGTCGGCAGCCGGGCGCCCCGCCAGTGCGCGTAGGCGCGGGCGTCGTCGAGGTCCACGAAGCGCACCGGCTCGGCGCCGGTGCCGGCCGCGGGCGCGCCGTGCACCCAGTGGGAGAGGAAGCGGTGGCCGGGGTGCGGCGCATAGCCGGAGTCGGCGAGGAACACCGCGAACTCCTGGTTGGTGACCTCCGCCGCGTCGACTGCCACCCGGTCGAGCCGGGCCGTGCGGGTCTCCTCGCGCGGCTGGTGGAGCCGGGGCGGCAGCGGCTTCCAGTCGTCGACGTACGGCGCGTTCTCGTAGAGGCCGGTCTCGCGCTGGCGCCAGGTCACCCGCAGCTCGTGGTCGCCCGGGGCGACGGTGACCGCCGCGGGCGACGGACGCCCGAGGGCTGGTGCGACCGGCACCCGGGTCGGAGCGGGCCGGGTCGCCGGGGGCCGCTCGTCGCCCTCCGCGAGCACCACGTCGGCGCCCGCCGGGCCGTGCAGGATCCCGGCGATGCCCCTCGCCGGCACACGAACCTCGAGGTCGACGGCGTCGAGCAGCGGCCCCTCGTAGGCCCGGTCGGTGGGGTTGGCCAACGTGTAGAGAGCACGGTCGTCGAGCCGCCAGCAGGATCCCGCGACTCCCGCCGCGGTGGCACCGGGGTGGAGGTCGGCGAGCGGCTCCCAGTCGCCGAGGGTGAGGAGGTCCTGATGTGCGGCGTACGCCGTGCGCATGGCCAGGAGGGTGGCCAGGTCGCGGGGCGACCAGTCGACGCGGACGCCGAAGACCACGTCCCAGACCAGCACGCCCGCGCCGTTGACCCAGGCCGAGCGCAGCTCGTCGGCGTGGTCGCGGTTCCAGCGCCGGGTGTGGTGCATCATGTGCCGCTGCTCGAACCAGCGGGCGCGGAGCACGCCGGGCGTGGGGCTGTCGGCGAACCACTGCGCCCACGACGCCTGGTGGTCGACGATCCGGGCCAGCGGCACCCGCGACTCGCCCTCGAGCACGGGTCGGGGCCGCAACCCGCCCAGCGTCGACAGCAGCTCGGGGTCGCCCTGCTTCAGGGTGTCGAGGAAGACCCCGTCGACGCCCGTGGCCGTGACCAGCTCGGCCAGCCGCTCGGCGTCGGTGCGCCCGGTGCGGCGGGTGCCGACGTCCCACGGGTTGTAGTCGACGAAGACCCGGATGCCCCGGGCGTGCAGGTCGTCGACCAGCGACTGGAGGCCCGGCACGTCGTACCAGTCGAACTGGTTGCGGTCATCGACGCCGATCACCGGGTAGGCGTGCCACAGCACCACCGCGTCCAGGCCGCCGAAGGGCTCGTAGGTCGCCACCAGCCGGTCGCCGTCGAAACGCTCCGCCTCCCAGTCGCGGATGGCCTCGTCCCAGAGCCAGACGATCGCGACGTTCCAAGCCGTCGCGGCCCAGGCGCCGTCGGCGGCGTCGTAGATCGAGCTGTCGTACGCCGTCCGGGCGCGGGCCTCCTCGCGCCACCGGCGCAGCGCAGCGCGCCACGCCGGCCTGTCGGCTGGGTCGTCGGGAGCGGCCAGGATCTTGGCCTCGTCGAGCACGGACAGATCGGCGTCGGTCGCGAGCGGCACCGGCGTGGGCAGGTCGATGGGTCGCGCGGCGTAGGGGTCGCGCGGTGCCTCCGCGGGAATGCTCATCGCGACGCCTCGAGGCGCGCATCGACCTCCGCCGCGGTCGGGATCGACGGCACCGCGCCAGCCCGCTCCACGGCCAGGGCACCCGCCACCACCGCCCGGTCGCACGCGGAGTCGAGGTCCGCACCCGCGGCGAGTGCGGCCGCCAGCACACCGGTGAACGCGTCGCCGGCTCCCGTCGTGTCGACCACCTGGGCCACGACCCCGGGCACGCTGCGGCTGCCGGAGGCGTCGGCGAGCAGGCATCCGTCGCCACCCAGGGTCACCACCACCGCACCGCGCACCAGGGCGAACAGCACCCGTGCTGACTGGTCCGGTTCGGCGCTGCCGGAGAGCTGGAGCGCCTCGCGCTGGTTGACCACGAGCACGTCCACCGCGCCGAGCAGCGACGGGTCGAGGTCGGTGACCGGCGCGGCGTTGAGCACGAAGCGCGCACCCGCCTCGCGGGCCACGGTGGCCGCCTCGGCGACGGCGCTGAGCGGCGTCTCGAGCTGGGCCACGACGACCTTGGCGGCGCCCACGACCGCGCGCTCGGCGTCGGTGAGGGCCACCAGGTCAGCGTTGGCGCCGCTGTCGACCACGATCGCGTTCTCGCCGTCGGCTTGGACCATGATCCAGGCGGTGCCGCTCCGGCCCGGGACCCGGCGTAGGAGGCTGGTGTCGATCCCGGCGCCCTCGGCCTCGCGCAGCAGGAGCCCGGCCGCCTCGTCGTCGCCGACAGCGCCCACGAGCAGCGTCCGCGCCGCGGCCCGGGCGGCGGCGACGGCCTGGTTGAGTCCCTTGCCTCCCGCCCGGGACTCGCGGTCGGTCGCGAGCACCGTCTCGCCGGGTGCCGGGATGGCGGGCAGGGAAGCGATCAGGTCGAGGTTGGCGCTGCCGACGACGACGACGTCCGCGGTCATCGCGCTCCCACCGCCGCGGTCCGTCGCGCGAGCTCGTCGAAGCCGATGCCGTCGAAGCCCGGCAGGCTGCTGGCCACGGTGTTGCGCAGCGGCGCGGTCCATCGTCCGGGAAGCCGCTCCGCGCCGGCCAGGGCTCCGCACACCGAGCCCACGGTGGCGCCCACCGAGTCGGTGTCCCAGCCGCCCATGACCGCGCTGCAGACGGCCGAGGAGAAGTCGCCGTCGGACGACGTCAGCGCGTACGCCGTCAGCGCGGCGTTGTTGAGCACGTGCACCCAGTGGAGGTGGCCGTAGCGGCCGTGAAGCGCGTCGAGCCCCTTCTCCGTGTCCACGCCGCGACGGCCGAGGTCCGCGCCGAACCTCACCGCGTCGGCGTAGCGGCTTTTCGGCGGCACCACTGACAGGCCCGCCTCGAGCACGGCGTCGACGTCGTCGCTCACCACTGCCTGAGCGCACATGGCGGCGACGAACATGGCGCCGTAGACCCCGTTGCGGACGTGGCTCAGCCGCGCGTCGCGCCAGGCCAGCCGGGCTGCCGCGGCCGGGTCACCGGGGTTGGCCCAGCCGTAGACGTCGGTGCGGATCTGTGCGCCGATCCACTCGCGGAACGGGTTGTGGTGGGTGGCGGTGCGCGGGGCGACCTCGCCGAGGAGGAGGTTGCGGTAGGCGACCCGCTCGGCGGTGAAGACCCGTCCGCCCGGCAGGTTGGCCAGCCAGCTCTCGGCAACCTGGTCGGTGGTCACCTCGTGGCCGTGCCGCTCGAGCAGGTCGAGCGCCAGCATGGGGAAGTTGAGGTCGTCGTCCTCCGGCATGCCTGCGATGTTCTCAGCCAGCGACGTGCCGGCACTGCGCCGGTTCCACGGCCACCGGGCCGCGACCCCTGCGGGAAGCCCTTCGGCCGTGAACCAGTCGGTCAGCGGCCAGCGATCCTGGCTGACCAGGATCTCGCGGATACCCTCACGCGGGATCTTCTCGACCGGCTTGCCCAGCAGGCAGCCGGCGGCCCGCCCGGTCCACGCCCCCAGCAGGCGGTCGTCGAGGTCACCGCCGGGCTCGGTGGTGATCGGCGGCCTGCTCCAGGCGGCCACGATCGCGTCGAGCTCGTCCGGCTCGCTGTCTGCCAGCTCCGGGTCGCCCGGGAGCGCCTCGAGCTCGTCGAGCAGCGCGACCGCCAGCGCCCGAATTCGCGGGTCGCCGTGCTGACCCAGTCCGGCTGCCGGCGCCTCCGCCTGCCCGCCGGCATCGATCCAGCGCCGGCGTACGTCGGCCACGTCCTTGCCGTCGGCGGCGCTCGCCACGAGCTCGTGGGCCAGCAGGTCCGGAGGCTGGACCCAGGTGAGTCGGCTCATCCGAGGACCGACCGGCACTGCGCGGTGACGCGCGCCCGCTCGGCGTCCTTCGCGAAGATCTCGCCGGCCACGTCGGCAATGGTCTCGCCCGCGGGCGCCAGCTCGGTGCGGCTGGCCTCGGCGACCCGCTCGGACCAGTCGGAGCGGACCGCGGCCGCGCCGCCGAGCGCGCCACAGACGGCGCCGGCCATGCTGGCGATCGAGTCGGCGTCGCGGCCGTAGTTGACCCCGCCCAGCACCGCCGCCTCGTAGTCACCGCCGGCGACCAGCACCATGCCGAGGGCGATCGGCAGCTCCTCGATCGACTTGGTGCGGCTGGGCCGACGGGCGTCCATCGCCGGCTGTCGGTAGTGCTCCCCGACGGTGTCGAAGGGAGCGACCGCGGCCCGGAGCGCCGGGATCGCCGCCTGCCAGTCGTCGATGTCGGACGCTGCCTCGGCGACCGCCTCGATGGCCACCCGGGTGCCGTCCCTGGCGACCGCCAGAGCATCCGACACCACCGAGTCCGGGGTCGCCCCCGGCGAGCAGGCGGCCGCCACGGCCGCCGCCAGCACACCGGCGGCCTCGCGTCCGTAGCTGGACTGGTGGGCCGAGGCGATCTCTATCCCCTCGGCGTAGGCACCGGCCGGGTCGGCCGCGTTGACCACGCCGGCCGGAGCCATGTACATCGCGGCGCCGCAGTTGACGATGTTGCCCACCCCGGCCTCCCGCGGGTCGACGTGGCCGTAGTGCAGCCGCGCGACGAGCCACTTCTCCGCCAGGAAGATCCGCTGCAGCAGCAGCGCCTCCGACTCGAGCTCGGGGATCCACCGCTTCTCACCGATCAGCAGCGGCACCAGGTCGTCGGCCACGGCGTACGCGTCGAGGTGGTCGCGCCGCTCGGCGTACACGTCGACCAGGGCGTGGGTCATCAAGGTGTCGTCGGTGATGTGTCCGTCGCCCTTGTGGTAGGGCGCGATCGGCCGTGCGTGCCGCCAGTCGCTGTTGAACGGCGGCACGATGCCGGTGACGTAGCCGTCGTAGCGCTCCCGGATCTGTTCCGGCGTCCAGCCCTCGGTGGCGCCTCCCAGGGCGTCACCGACGGCCGAGCCGACCAGCGTCCCGATCGCCTTGTCCCGCAGCCGCATCCGGCTCTCCTCGTCGTCTGGTCGTGTCTCTGGTCGGCTCGCGGCTGCTACGGGCTGACCGACTCCCAGCCCTCGGTCAGCTCGGCGGCCAGCTCGTCCGCCGAGATCTCGTCACCGAGGTAGCGCTGGAACGACGGCGTCGCGATCTGGTCCTTCCACTGCGGGTAGGCGGTGGCCGACTGGAACGGCGCCTTGGTGAGGTGCTCGCCGCCGGCCAGGATCGTGGACCAGCCGTTGGCGCCGCCGGTGTTCTCCTCGACCGCGGCGGCAGCGTCGGACGACGCGGGGATCAGCCAGTCACCCTCGGCGACCGCGGCGAGGTTGTCGGGCTGCATGTAGTAGTTGATGAACTCCGCTGCCTCCTCCACGGCCGGGCTCTGCGCCGACACCGAGAGGGTCTGCGGGTTGGCCGCCTGGTCGGCGGAGTCGCCCTCGAGCGCCGGCATCACCATCCAGTCGAGGTCGGCGGGCGCCGACTCGGACAGGGTCTGGGCGTTGTAGCTGCCCTGGACGGTCATCGCGTAGCGGCCCTTGAGGAAGCCCGCCATCACGTCGGACCCACTCTGCGTGAGCGTCACCGGGTCCAGCGACTTCTGGTCGTAGACCATCTCGTGGATGCGCTCGGGGAGCGCGAGCTCGGCGTCGCCTACGTCGATGGTCGCGTCGTCGCCGGACCCCTCGAAGTACTCGCCGCCGAAGTTCAGGCCCAGGCTCAGCATGGTCGCGGTCGGGTCGCCGAGCCCCCAGCCGAGCCCGAAGGTGTTGCCGGAGGTGGTGGCCTCGGCCGCGGCCTGGAAGTCGTCCCACGTCCAGGTGTCGCCCTCGGGGATCTCGACGCCGGCGTCCTCGAGCAGAGCGCGGTTGGCGAAGACCACATAGCTCTGCAGCAGCGTGGGCGCGGCGATGACGGTGTCGTCGACGGTCACCGTCTCCCAGATGTCGTCGGACACGGCACCCTGCACGTCGTCGTCGAGAAGGTCGCTGAGATCGGCGAGATATCCCTGCTGGGCGAACTGCGTCATCGCCGCCGACTCGTACTGGATGATGTCCGGTGCCGTGTCGCCCTGGAACTGGGTGACCAGCTGGTCCTGCACGGAGTCCCAGCTGCCCTGCACGTACTCGACCTGGACATCGGGGTTGTCCGCGTTCCAGGCGGCGACGATGTCCTTCGTGGCCTTGATGGTCGACTCCTGGAAGGCGAGGCTCTGGAACCGCAGGGTCACGGGTCCGTCACCGCCGCCCTCCTCCTCCGGACCGTCGTCGGTCGAGGTGGCACACGCGGAGAGCGCGAGCGCCAGGGCGGCGACCGCCGCGGTGGCGGTGCGGGTGTGCTTCATGAGGTTGTCCCTTCGTGGTGGTTGCGGTGTCCGTGCGGACGTCGTCGAGCGGTCATCCCTTGACCGCTCCGGTGAGCAGGCCGCTGGTGAGGCGGCGTTGGATGAGGGCGAAGAAGAGCAGGCTGGGGATCGTCGCCAGCAGGGACGCCGCGGCCAGGGCTCCGAGCTGAACCTGCCCCTCGGCCCCGACGAAGCGGGCCAGGGTGAGCGGCAGGGTCACCTTGGACGGGGTCTGGATGAGCACCAGCGCGAAGAGGAACTCGTTCCACGAGGAGATGAACGCGAACAGCGCGGTGGCGACGATGCCGGGCCGCAACAGCGGCATCACGATGCTCACCAGGATCCGCAGTCGCCCTGCGCCGTCCATGGCGCCGGCCTCCTCGAGCTCGATCGGGATGGCCGAGACGAAGCCGAGCAGCATCCACAGGCAGAACGGCAGCGTGAAGACGACGTAGACGATGACCAGGCCGGGCAGTGAGTCGACGAGCTGGAGCTGCTTGAGGATCAAGAACAGCGGGATGATCACCAGGATGGTCGGGAAGACCTGGCTGACCAGGACCCAGCCGAGCGTGATCGGGCGCAGCACGGTGCGGAACCTGGCCAGCGCGTACGACGCCGGCAGGCAGACCACCACCGTGAGCACCGTCGTGCCGATGGCGACGACCAGGCTGTTGCGCCCGGCCTCGACCAGGTTCGCCTTGTCGACCGCGTCGGCGAAGTTGGCGAACGTCGGCGACGACGGGATCAGCCCGCTCGCACCGAGCGCGATCTCCTTGGTGCTCTTGAACGCGGTGGACAGCAGCCACAGCAGGGGAAACCCGAGGAACGCGACATACGCCGCGAGGGCGGCGTACTGGCCGGCGCGGGTGCGGGTGCTGACTCGTCCGATGCTCATCGGGCCGGCGCCTTCAGTCGGGAGCGGAGGTAGAAGAGCAGGAAGCCGATGATGAGCAGCACCATCACGTTGCCCATGGCGGCGGCGACCCCGAAATGCCCATAGCGGAACGCCTCGTTGTAGGCGAAGAGCATCGGCAGCATCGTGCGGCCGCCCGGGCCGCCGTTGGTCAGCACGTAGATCATGTCGAAGGTGTTGACGTTCCAGATGAAGTTGAGGGTGGTGATCGCGATGATCACCGGGCGCAGCTCGGGCAGCGTGATGTGCAGGAAGCGGCTCCACGACCCGGCGCCGTCCACCGCGGCCGCCTCGTGCAGGTTGTCGTCGATGCCCTGGAGGCCGGCGAGCAGGGCGATGGTGGTCTGCGGCATGCCGGCCCACACGCCCACGACGATCACCGCCGGCAGCGCCGTCTCGAAGTTGCCCAGCAGGTTGAGCTGGCCGAGGCCGAGCGTCTGGCTAACGCCACTGACCGGGCCGGAGTTGGGGTCGTAGACCAGCCGCCACATGATGGCGACGACCACCGGCGGCATCGCCCACGGCACCAGCGACAGGGTGCGGGCCAGCCAGCGCAGGCGGAGGTCCTGGTGGAGCAGCAGGGCCAGCCCCATCGCCGCGACGAACTGCAGGAACGTGACCGAGAAGGCCCAGATCAGGCCGATCCGGAAGGAGTTCCAGAACAGCTCGTTGTCGAGCAGGTTGCGGTAGTTCTCCAGTCCGGTGAAGTGGGTGACCTGGTCGAGCCCGGCGCGCGAGTCGGTGAAGCCCAGGTAGATGCCCTGGAGCAGGGGATAGACGCTGAAGATCGCGACCGGGATCAGCGCCGGCAGCAGGAGCAGCCAGGCGTCGCCGTCGCGCCGGCCCCGCCCGCGCCGGGCCTTGCGGGGGGCCTCGGTCGGTGCGGGGCCGGGCAGGTCGAGCTCGGTCTGTGCCATCAGCGCCTCTTCAGCGAGGAGAGGCGGACCTCCAGGTGCGGCTGGATGGTCACGCGCTGCAGGTCGCGGGCGGGATGGTCGAGGCGGTCGAGCAGCAGCTGCGCGGCGGTGCGGCCGCGCTGCATCGCGCCGAGGTCGACGCTGGTGAGGCTCGGCGTCGTCACGCCGGCCAGCTCGGTGTCGTCCATGCCGACGACGGCCACGTCGCGGGGGATGCGCAGCTCCCGCTCGGCAAGCACCTGCATGGTGGCGATCGCCAGCAGGTCGTTGCCGCCGAGCACGGCGTCGGGCACCGTGCGGTCGAGCAGCGTCTCGGCCGCCTTGCGTCCTTCGGCCAAGGTGAAGTCGCCCGCCTCGATCCGCAGCGCCTCGTCGCGGTCCAGGCCGAGGGCGCGGGCGGTGCGCTCGAAGGCGCGGTGCCGGGCCGAGCCGGGCACCGTGTCGCTCGGGCCGTTGACGAAGGCGATGCGTCGGCAGCCCTGCTCGTGCAGGTGCTCGAGCGCGAGGCGTACGCCGCCGGCGGAGTTGGCGCGCACGTTGTCGATCGGCACGTCCTTCGGCACGGTGCCGATGACCACGGCCGGCTGGTTGAGCACCCGCAGCGCGGCGACCAGGGCGTCGTCGACGCGGACCGGGCTGAGCACCAGCCCGTCGGCGTACCCCTGGCCGAGGCTGTCGAGCAGCGCGAGCATGTCGTCGGTGCGGCCGCCGGTGGAGGACACCAGCAGGCGGTAGCCACGGCCGCGGGTCTCGTCCTCGATCGCCCGCATCATCTCGACGTAGACCGGGTTGCCGACGTCGGCGACGGCGAAGGCGAGCTGGTGGGACTTGCGGACCTTGAGCGACCGGGCGAACGCGTTGGGGCGGTAGCCCAGCTGGGCCGCCGCGTCCTGCACGCGCTGGAGCATCTCGGGGCTGGCCGGCAGGCCGTTGAGCACCCGCGAGACCGATGCGACGGAGACGCCGGCCAGCGCGGCCACCTGGCCGACCGTCGGCCGCTCGAGCTCCATCGCGCTCCCTGTAAACGATTACGTAATGGTTTACAGACAGTGCCATGAGACCGCCGTCACGTCAACACCTAGGGTGGTCCGCATGAAGATCCTGGTCACCGGCGGCGCCGGCTACATCGGCTCGGTCACCGCGAAAGCACTCGAGGAGGCCGGCCACACGCCGGTCGTCCTCGACTCCCTGCTGAGCGGGCCACTGGCCTTCGTGCGTGACCGGATCTTCTACGAGGGAGACATCGCCGACCGCGTCCTGTTGCGCCGGATCGCCGCGGAGCACCCCGACATCGACGCCACCATCCACATGGCCGCCCGGATCGTGGTGCCCGAGTCGGTGGAGAAGCCCTACGAGTACTACCGCGACAACGTCGCCAAGTCGCTCGAGCTCTTCGACGAGCTCAACGCCCTGGGCCTGAACCGGGTGCTCTTCTCCAGCTCGGCCAGCCTCTACGCGACCAAGGACAGCTTCGAGGTGGTCGAGGAGGACCCGCTGGAGCCCGCGTCGCCGTACGCGCGGACCAAGCGGATGATGGAGCAGATGCTCGAGGACATGGCGGCGGCGACCGACCTGCGTGCCATCGTGCTGCGCTACTTCAACCCGATCGGCTCCGACCCCGACCTGGAGTCCGGCATCTACTCCAAGGAGCCGTCGCACGTGCTCGGCCAGCTGGTCATGGCCGCGCGCGGGCAGAAGGACTCGTTCACCATCACCGGCATCGATCACCCGACCCGCGACGGCACCGGGATCCGCGACTACATCCACGTCTGGGACGTCGCCCGTGCGCACGTCCGTGCGGTCGAGAAGTTCGACGAGGTGATCGATGCCGTCGGCGCACCGAGCACGGTGATCAACCTCGGCACCGGCGAGGGCGTCACCGTGCGCGAGCTGGTGGCATCGTTCGAGAAGGTCTTCGGCAAGCCGGTGCCGGTGACCGAGGCCCCGCCGCGTCCGGGCGACGCCGTGGGCGCCTACGCCAACGTCGACAAGTCGGCCAGGCTCCTCGACTGGCGCAGCGAGCTGAGCCTCGACGATGCGATCGCGTCCGCCCTGGCCTGGGGCGAGAAGCGCCAGGAGATCCTGGGCTACGAGTGACCCACCGCCTCACGTCCGTCGGCACCGCGGTCGTGGCTGCGCTGGTCGTGCTCGCCCTGTTGCCGAGCCCGACGGTGGCCGGCGAGATTCCTGAGCCGTCCTCGCCTCGTGCCGTGCCGCTGGCCGGGCGCGTGGTGGTGCTCGACCCCGGCCACCAGCTCGGCAACCGCGACTTCCCGCGCAGGATCAACCGACCGGTGCCGGCGGGCGGCTTCCGCAAGCCGTGCAACACCACCGGCACCTCCACCGAGCGGGGCTACCCAGAGGCGACGTTCGTGTGGGGGGTCTCGCGGATCGTGCAGCGGCGGCTGGAGCGGCTCGGGGCGAAGGTGGTGCTGACCCGGCAGGTCAACAGCCTGGACCGTTGGGGTCCCTGCGTCGACGAACGCGGCCGGGCGGGCAACCGGATCGGTGCCGACCTCAAGCTGAGCGTGCACGCCGACGGCTCCCGGGCTCGCGGGGCGCGGGGGTTCCACGTGATCGCCCCGGCCGACCGGCGGCCCTGGACCCACGACATCTTCCGGCCGTCGCGCCGGCTCGCCCTGGACCTCCGCGCCGCCCTGGGCGCCGGCGGCTTCCTCCGCGCCAACTACGTGGCGGGCGGCGACGGCCTCGACGTCCGCGCCGACCTGGCCACCCTCAACCTCTCCGACCTGCCGACCGCGATGGTCGAGCTGGGCAACATGCGCAACCCCCGCGATGCCCGACGGATGTCGAGCCCGGCCGGTCGGAAGGCGTACGCCGTCGCGCTGGTCGCGGCGGTCCGGGCGAACCTGACGTAGTCGGAGCGCCGATGCCGCGATGGTGCGCTGCGTCGACCTCAGTGCCGCCCCGAGACGTGGCCCGGTCGTGGGCCGCGACCGGACACCGTCGGCCAGCGTGGCGATCGTCCGGAATTCGGTCGGTGCGCGTGCGACGACCCCGAGAAGGGCGTGCTCGAGGCGAACCCGCGATGTCGACGCGTTCCACAACACGCGGTCGTCGAGATGACTCATCCGCCGAATGCGGATGCGGTCCGGCGCGACCAGAGTGCGTTTGCGGTCGATCGCAGTAGGGATGGGTCCCGACACCGCGCCGGTGCGGCACGTCCGTGCGCGGCACGGACCGCTGACTCATCGGCCAGCGCTGCCGGCGCAGCGTCCGGCGGAGTTCGTGGGGGCGCCATCCTCCTCATGCGACTGACGACCGGTGACGACGGACTGGAGTTCGAACACCTCGGATGTCGGGCTGCCATGCACGAATGCCCGAGCGGCGGATCCGGAGGGGCACGCAGTGTCGGCTCCGCCTGTGGACGAGCGCCTGTGCCGCTCTCGTGAGCCACCACAGGGAACGCGGGCGCGGCGTACCGTGTTGGCGGCCGACGGCTAAGTTCTCCCTATGCCTCTTGACCCCGGGACCGCGTCACTTCTCGACCTGATCGTGCGCGCCGGTCAGCCCCTCCACGAGGGCACGCCGGAGATCGGCCGCGAGGCGTACCGCGCCTTGACCGTGGACGCCGTCGGACCCGGCAGTGAGATCCCGGTGGGCAGCGTCGAGGACCTCACGGTGGCCGGGCGGCCGGCCCGGGTCTACCGGCCGGAAGGTGACGGGCCGCGGCCGACGCTCGTCTTCTTCCATGGTGGCGGCTTCGTGATCGGCGACCTCGACACCCACGACCAGACCTGCCGCCGGATCTGCAGCGGGGCCGAGACCGTGGTGGTCGCGATCGACTACCGCCTCGCCCCGGAGTCGCCGTATCCCGCAGCGGTCGGTGACGCCCTGGCCGCAGTGGAGTGGGCGGCCGAGCACAAGGACGAGCTCGGCGGCGGCGCGGTGCTCGCGGTCGGCGGCGACAGCGCGGGCGGCAACCTCAGCGCCGTGGTGGCCCAGGCGCTTCCCGGCCTGGTCGACGCGCAGGTCTTGATCTGCCCGGCGACCCACGTGGAGGGCGCCTACCCGTCGCGCGACGAGAACGCGGAGGGCTACTTCCTCGAGATGGCGACCATCCTGTGGTTCTACGAGCACTACACAGGAGGCGCGGGCGACCCGGACGACCCCCGCCTGTCGCCGCTGCTCGGCGCCATCGACGGCGTCGCACCCGCGCTGGTGGTCACGACCGAGTTCGACCCGCTGCGCGACGAGGGCGAGGCCTACGCCGACCGGCTCGCCGAGGCGGGCGTGCCGGTCGAGAAGGTGCGCTACGACGCCTTGGTGCACGGCTTCCAGGACATGGGTGCCTTCAGCCCCGCGGCGACGGCAGCCGTGGACGACATGGTCGGTCGCATCCGCGCCCTGCTGCATCGCTGACGGCCCGCCTGTGATCGCGACGCACCACTGGGACGACTGGTCCCTCGACGACCTCCTCGCGGCCAAGCGAGGCCGGGTGGTCAGTCTCGTGGTGCCCGCGCGCAACGAGGCGGCGACGGTCGGCGACGTGGTCACCCGGGTCCGTGAGGCGCTGGTCGACACCGTGGCGCTGCTCGACGAGGTCGTGGTGATCGACTCCGACTCGACCGACGCGACGTACGCCGTCGCCACGGATGCGGGCGCGGTGGTCCACCGCTCCGCTGAGATCCGGCCCGAGCTGGGCAGCTACCCGGGCAAGGGCGAGGCGATGTGGAAGTCGCTCTTCGTCACCACCGGCGAGGTGATCGTCTTCATGGACGCCGACCTCACCGACTGGGACACCCACTTCGTGCCAGGTCTGGTCGGACCGCTGCTGACCGACCCGGGCGTCGGACTCGTGAAGGGCTTCTACGAGCGCCCCGGCATCTACGGCGGCGCCCTCGACGGCGGAAGGGTGACCGAGCTGGTGGCCCGGCCGCTGATCGCGCTGACCCGGCCCGAGCTGGCCGGCCTGGTGCAACCCCTGGCGGGGGAGTGGGCGGTACGCCGGTCGGTCTTCGAGACGCTGTCGGTGCCCACGGGCTACGCCGTCGAGCTGGCTGCGCTGCTCGACGTCGTGGCCGCGCACGGCCCTTCGGCGATCGCGCAGGTCGACCTGGGCCGCAGGGCGCACGACCACCAGCCGCTGCTCGACCTCGGCGCGATGGCCACCCAGCTCCTGGCCGCGGTCGAGCGCCGCCGCGGGCGCGAGCCCGGCGAGGTCTTCCTCCGGCAGTACGAGTCGGGCGACCGCGGTCTCCGGTCGGTCGAGCGCGCGGTGATCACCGACGAACGGCCGCCGGCGGTGTCGGCATGACCCTCAGGCTCGGACGCCATGAGTTCGCCGACGACGCCACGTTGATGATGGCGATCGTCAACCGCACGCCCGACTCCTTCTACGACAAGGGCGCGACCTGGGCCGAGGAGACGGCCTTCGAGCGGGTGAGCATGGTGGTCGGTCAGGGCGCCGAGATCGTCGACATCGGTGGCATCAAGGCCGCGCCCGGCGTCGAGATCGACGAGGCGGAGGAGAAGGCCCGCGTGGTCGACTTCGTGGCCCGGGTGCGCGAGACCCACCCCGGGCTCGTCATCTCCGTCGACACCTGGCGCGCCTCGGTCGGCGACGCGGTCTGCGCGGCCGGGGCCGACGTGCTCAACGACGCCTGGGGCGGTGCCGACCCCGAGCTGGTGGACGCGGCCGCCGCCCACGGCGCGGCGATCATCTGCACCCACACCGGCGGCGCGACGCCGCGCACCCGCCCCTACCGCGTCGAGTACGACGACGTGGTCCGCGCCGCGATCGACGACACCGTCGCATACGCCGAGCGCGCCGTCGCCGCCGGCGTCGCGCGCGAGTCGGTGGTGATCGACCCGGCCCACGACTTCGGCAAGAACACCTTCCACTCCCTCGAGCTCACCCGCCGGCTCGGCGAGATGGTCGAGACCGGCTGGCCGGTGCTGGTTTCGCTGTCCAACAAGGACTTCGTCGGCGAGACCCTGGACCTGCCGGTCGGCGAGCGGCTCACCGGCACCCTTGCGGCGACCGCGGTGTGCGCCCTCGCCGGCGCCCGCATCTACCGTGTGCACGAGGTCGTCGAGACCCGTCAGACCGTCGACATGGTGTGGAGCATCGCCGGCCGCAGGCCCCCCCGACGAGCCATCCGGGGGCTCCAGTGAATCCCGACACGGTCGCTGGGCGACCTGCTCGATCACCTATGAGGGCGGTGCTGGTGCCCGGCGTGCTCGCGCTGCTGCCGGAGTACGCCGGCATCGAGGATCCTGTCGCCGAGCTGCGGGCCGCCTGCGTGGAGGCAGTTGCATGGCTGGGGGCGGACGTCACGGTGCTGGCGGACGAGCAGGGCAGGCGAGTCGCCGACCACCTGCTGGCCGCGACGGCTCGCAAGACCGGCGACCCGTCGTACCTGGTCGTCGGCAACGGCAGCGCCAAGCGGAGCGAGAAGGCGCCCGGTCACCTCGACGAGCGGGCGCACGCGTTCGACGACGTGCTCGGGGCTGCCCTTCGGTCCGGGGTTCTGACCGACGTGGACCTCTCGCTGGCGGCGGAGCTGTGGGCGTCGGTCGGCGCGATCGAGGACCTGCGCGGCCTGCTGCACGGCGAGACTGCGACCGTGGACTACGACCACGACCCCTTCGGGGTGCAGTACTGGGTGATGAGGTGGCGATGCGAGTCCTGATCGGGCCCGACGGGCACGACCTCGAGCAGCTCTACGCCGCGCCGGAGCAGCCCTGGCTGCGGGTCAACATGATCACCACGCTCGACGGTGCCGCCACCGGCGAGTCCGGGAAGAGCGGGACGATCAACAACGCCGCGGACAAACGGGTCTTCGACACCCTGCGCGGGTTGGCCGAGGCGGTCATCGTCGGGGCCGGCACCGCCCGCACCGAGGGCTACCGGCCGGGCGGTGCGCCGATCGTCGTGGTCAGCCGCCGAGGCGAGGTACCACCGACGCTGCGCGGCGCCGAGCCGGGCCGGGTGCTGATGGCCACCTGCACGACCGCTCCCCACCTCGACGAGGGGCGGGAGCTCCTCGGCTCCGACCACGTGCTCACCTTCGGCTCCCACCGGGTCGACCTCGCCGAGCTGCGGCGGCACCTGGTCGACCGCGGCTGGCGCGACCTGCTGTCCGAGGGCGGGCCGCGCCTGCTCCATGAGCTCCTCGTCCAGGGTGTCGTCGACGAGCTGGCTACCACCATCGTCCCGCGGCTCGTGGCCGGCTCCGGGCCGCGGATCGTGCAGGGCCAGCCGATCGACGTACCCCTCGACCTGCGGTTGCTTCTCGAGATGGACGGCACTCTGCTCGGCCGCTGGTTCGTACGCCGGTGAGGGTCGGGATGACCCTGCCGGTGATGGAGCCGGACCTGTGGGAGCGCGGCGCCGAGACCCTGGAGCAGTGGTCGCGGGCGATCGACGAGGGTCCGTTCGAGTCGCTCTGCTTCGGGGAGCGGATGGCCTTCGACAACCCCGACGCGAGCACGCTCCTGGGTGCGGTCGCGGCCTGGACCCGGCGGGTCCGGGTGGTCACGACCGTGATCGTGCCGCAGCTGCATGAGCCGGTGCCGCTCGCCAAGGCTCTGGCGACGGCCGACCAGCTCTGCGGCGGCCGGCTCAGCGTCGGCTTCGGGGTGGGTGGCCGCGAGGAGGACTACCGAGCTGCGGCCGCCGACCCGGGCACCCAGACCATGGCCGGCATGGCCGAGCGGGTCGCGGTGATGCGCCGGGTCTGGGCTGGCGAGAATGTGGTCGAGACCGTGCGCCCGGTGGGTCCGCCACCGGCGCAGCCCGGCGGCCCCGAGCTGCTCGTCGGCACGATGGGCCCGAAGACCGTCCGGCACGCCGCCACGTGGGCCGACGGGCTGGCCGGCGTCTCCCTCGACCTCGACCCGGGCGCGGCCGGCGAGCTCTTCGACCTCGCCCGGAGGACCTGGGCGGACGCCGGGAAGCCGCCGCCCCGGCTGGCCACGTCGTTCTGGTTCGCCCTCGACGACGGCGACGGGACCGCGCGCGAGCAGGTCCACCGACACC
>JALZCZ010000317.1 GCA_030862825.1 Actinomycetota bacterium
CCGCGTCGTGCGGGCGGACACCGTGGACGACGGCCTCCAGCTGGACGGCGTGGTTGCCCCTGACGGGCGCGAGGCGCTGTTCCGTCTGTCGGCGCTCGACCTCACCCTGGGCGAGCCGGCCGGCCGCGTCCGGTTCCCCGGCCTGGCCCCGGAGACGGCGTACCGGGTGACGCCGGTGCCCCTCACGGTGTCGCGCGACGACCGCCCACGACCCGCGTGGTACGACGGCGGCGCACTGATGAGCGGCCGACTGCTCGACGAGGTCGGCCTGGTCGCGCCCCTGCTGGGGGCCGACGACCTGGTCATCGTGCACCTGGTCGCAGAGGTGGCGTCCTGACCGTCACCGTCGGTGAACACCTGGCGGGCGCGGAGGTGCTCGACGCGTTCGCGTCCGTCCTCGCCACGACCAACGCCCGCACGCCGGACCTCGGCGGAGATGCGACAACCAAGGAGCTCCGCGACGGCCTCGCCGCAGCCGGCGTCCGGTCGACGGCCCCGCCGCTCGCCGATGGCGCGACCGAAGCATCGATGCCGCCCTGGCAGGCGGGTTCCGGCCCCGGCCCGTCGACCAAGGCCTCATAGCGCTCCAGGCCTCTTCCCGATCGCTGAGGCTGAGCGAGTCGGGGTTGACGTGACAGCGCTCACACTGCCACTGTGCTTGTCGAAGCGCTTCGACAATATCGGGTTCGACGCTTCCGACCAGCCTCATGGAGGACACGATGCTCACACCCAAGAAGCGGGCGGCCGTGATCGCCACCGCGTTCCTGTCTGCCCTCGCGCTCAGCGCCTGCGGCGAGGACAGCGAGGGATCAGGGGACGGCGACACCCTCACGCTGTGGCACTACGAAGGGCCGGACAGTGCGATGGGCAAGGCGTGGGACGCCGCGATCAAAGAGTTCGAGGACACCCATCCGGGGGTCAAGGTGGAGTTCGAGGAGAAGGGCTTCGAGCAGATCCAGAAGACCGCCCCGATGGTCCTCAACTCCGACGACGCGCCGGACCTGATGGAGTACAACAAGGGCAACGCCACCGCCGGCCTACTGGCCAAGCAGGGCCTGCTCACCGACCTCAGCGCCGAGGCCGCGGACCGTGGCTGGGAGGACATGCTCAGCCCCAGCGTGCAGACCACCGCCAGATACGACGAGAACGGGATCATGGGCTCCGGCGCGTGGTACGGCATCCCGAACTACGCCGAGTACGTGATGGTCTACTACAACAAGGACCTCTTCGAGGAGCACGGCGTCGAGGTGCCGACGACGTACGACGAGTTCGTGGCAGCGATGGACACCTTCGCCGGCGAGGGGATGACGCCGCTGGCCCTGGCTGGGGGCGAGTACCCCGCCCAGCAGGTCATCTACCAGCTCGCGCTGAGCCAGGCCGACCGGTCGTGGGTGGACGCCTACCAGCTCTACCAGGGTGACGTCGACTTCCAGGACGACGCCTGGACCTATGGCGCCGAGACGTTCGCCGACTGGGTGGGCAGGGGCTACATCGACCAGGACGCCACTGGCGTCAAGGCCGAGGACATGGCGGTCAGCTTCATCTCCGGCAAGTACCCGATCATGATCTCGGGCAGCTGGTGGTACGGCCGGCTCCAGGCCGACATCAAGGACTTCGAGTGGGGCACCTTCCTCTTCCCGGGGAGCACGATGACGCTCGGCTCGAGCGGCAACCTGTGGGTCGTCCCCGAGAACTCCGACGCCAAGGACCTTGCCTACGACTTCATCGACATCACCATGTCGGAGGAGATCCAGAACATCCTCGGCAACAACGGCGGCGTTCCGGTCGCCGGCGACACCGAGGCCGTCACCGACGAGAAGAGCCGTGAGCTGATCGCGAACTTCCAGACCCTCTCCGACACCGACGGGCTGGCGTTCTACCCGGACTGGCCGTGGCCGGGCGGGTACGACGGCTGGGTGTCGGCCACCCAGAAGATCATGACGGGTGACGCCTCGCCGGACGAGGCGCTCGACGAGATCGCCACGCAGTACCAGGACCACGTCGCCACCCTGCCGCAGTGACCGCCGGAACGACCACGCTGCTGGGGCCCTCGAC
>JALZCZ010000318.1 GCA_030862825.1 Actinomycetota bacterium
CCGCCGACCCGAGCGGCCTCGACATCGCTCTCTTCTCGGCCGGCGCGACCACCTCCCGGGCCCTGGCCCCGGTTTTCGCCGACGCCGGCGTGACCATCGTCGACAACTCCTCGGCGTTCCGGATGGATCCCGACGTGCCACTGGTGGTCTCCGAGGTCAACCCGCAGGACATCGCCAACGCCCGCAAGGGCATCATCGCCAACCCCAACTGCACGACCATGGCCGCGATGCCGGTGCTCAAGCCGCTGCACGACGCGGCCGGGCTGGTCCGGCTGATCGCCTCGACCTACCAGGCCGTCTCCGGCTCCGGCGTCGCCGGCGTCGACGAGCTGTCCTCCCAGGTCGCCGCGGCCGGGGAGAAGGCGCGAGAGCTGGCCTACGACGGCTCGGCCGTGGCGTTCCCAGAGCCGGTCAAGTACGCCGCGACCATCGCTTACAACGTGCTGCCGCTGGCCGGCACGATCGTCGACGACGGGCTGCACGAGACCGACGAGGAGAAGAAGCTCCGCAACGAGTCGCGCAAGATCCTCGGGCTCCCGGACCTGCTCGTCTCGGGCATCTGCGTGCGGGTGCCGGTCTACACGGGCCACTCGCTTGCGATCAACGCCGAGTTCTCGTCGTCGATGCCGGTGGAGCGTGCTCGCGAGCTGCTGTCGGCGGCCCCCGGCGTCGAGCTGGCGGACGTGCCGACGCCGCTGTTGGCGGCCGGGCGGGACCCGTCGTACGTCGGACGGCTGCGCCAGGACCCCGGCGTCCCCGACGACCGTGGCCTCGCACTGTTCGTCTCCAACGACAACCTGCGCAAGGGTGCCGCACTCAACACCGTGCAGATCGCGGAGCTGCTCGCCTCTCGTTGACCCGCCAGCACTGAGGAGGTCACCCCTTCTCGGCGGGCTCCTTGGCGGGCTCGACGAACGCCGTGGTGACCCAGTAGCCGAGCAGGTACATCGCGGCGGAGATCACCGGGATGGCGATGATCATCCACCAGTTCTCCAGCACGTCGAGCAGGAACAGCAGGGTGATCACGGCGACCATGCCGAGCGCGAGAAAACTGGTGCTGCCCGGGTCCGGCACCTGGAAGACCCGCAGCAGGAAGCCGCCGAGAGCGACCAGGATCGCCATGATCAGGATCAGCAGGCCCAGGCCCCAGCCGCCGCAGGTCGACGTGCCGCGCACCGCCTCGCAGCCCTGGAGTGAGCCGGCGGTCATCCCGACCAGGAGCAGGCCCACCACGCTGCCGGTGATCGCCGCGGCGACCCACCCGGACAGGGTCGGCAGGCTCGGCTTCCGAGGCGTCCGGGGCCTGCGAGGCTCTGGGGCGGTCCGCTGCCCACGGGTCCTGGCCGGTGCCGGTGGCGCCGCCTCGACCTCGTCGGCGAAGAGCGGCGCCCCTGCTTCCGCGGGCAGCACCGACGCAGGCGGCTCGGGTGCCGGCTCCGGCTCGTCGTCCGGTGGCTCGAACATCCAGGTGGGGTCGCTGAAGGGCTCAACGGTGGTGGCGTCCTCGTCGAGCGCGGGGCCGGGGTCCGGCGGGAGGTCGAGCTCGGGCTCGGGCACGTCATCCGCGCGGCGCCTGCGGCCGAACAGCTTGGGCGGCTCCAGGCTGGGTCGTGCTGCGTCCTGGTCGTCGTCTGCCATAGGCAGGATCCTCTCAGACTCGTCCTGGAGTTCAGGCGGTCCTCGCCTCGCCCATCTCGTGGAGCCATTACTGGATGGGGTGCGTGCCGCTGCTGGCGTTCGCCTGGTCGAAGGGCGGGTCCTCGCGTGGCCGACCCTGCTCGTCTTCTGGTCCTACGCCGTCGGGTTCCTGCCGCACGGGGACGTCGTCGAGCTCGGCCTCGGCAATCTCCAGGTGGCGTCGTCGGGCTGGCACGTGCTGTACGCGGCGGCCTTCATCCTCGGCGGCACCGTCGTGTCGCGGAGAAGCAAGAACCCCGGCCCTCCCGTGAGAGGAGCGGGGTTCTCGCGGCCACCTGCTGGTCGGGCTGACAGGATTTGAACCTGCGGCCTCCTCGTCCCGAACGAGGCGCGCTACCAAGCTGCGCCACAGCCCGATTCGCCGGGAACATTACCTCAGCACCGGCGCCGCTCTGCAATCGGGTTTGGGCAATCGAGTTCATGGTCGGGCGACCAGGGTCAGCAGCGTGGCCTCGGGGCGGCAGTGCACCCGGATCCGGGTGTAGGGGCTGGTGCCGACACCCGCCGACACGTGCAGCCAGGCCGACCCGGGATCGCCGGGGGCGGACGCGGCGGGGTGGCGGTGCAGGCCCTTGGCGCGGGCCGGCTCGAGGTCACAGTTGGTGGTCAGTGCCCCGATGCCCGGAAGGCACACCTGCCCGCCGTGCGTGTGGCCGGCCAGGACGGCGTCGTAACCGTCGGCGGCGTACTGGTCCAGCACCCTCAGGTACGGCGCGTGCGTGATGCCGAGCCGGACGTCGGCGTCGGGCGCGGCCGGCCCGGCGACCTGGTCGAGCCGGTCGTAGTGCAGGTGCGGGTCGTCGACGCCGGCGAACGCGAAGCGGGTCTCACCGACCACCAGCGACGCGCGGCGGTTGGTGAGGTCGACCCAGCCGGCCTTCGACAGAGTCTCGGTCAGGTCGCGCCACGGGAGCAGAGGGGAGCGGGTGTTGCGCTTGCCGTCGTCGGGCAGCAGGTAGAGCAGCGGGTTGCGCAGGATCGGCGCGTAGTAGTCGTTGGACCCGTGGACGAAGACGCCAGGCCGCTCGAGCAGCGGACCGAGCGCGTCGCGCACCACCGGCACGGAGTCGCGGTGGGCCAGGTTGTCACCGGTGTCGACGACCAGGTCCGGCTCCAGCGTCGCCAGACCCCGGAGCCACTCCTGCTTGCGCCGCTGGCCGGGCGTCATGTGGATGTCGCTGAGGTGCAGCACCGTCAGCGGCCGGCTCCCCGGAGGCAGCAGCGGCACCTCCACCCGCCGCAGCGTGTAGGCCCGGGCCTCCCACGCGGCGTACGTCGCCAGCCCGATGCCGGCGGCCGCACCGGCACCGGCCAGCCGGGTCACCATCGGCATCAGCGTCACCCCGTCAGGCTGCCACAATGGGCCGCATGAGTGCTCTGAAGGACCAGCTGCGCAGCGACCTCACCACCGCGATCAAGGCCCGCGACGAGGTGCGGTCATCCACGCTGCGGATGATCCTGACCGCCATCACCAACGCGGAGGTGGCCGGCAAGGAGGCCCGTGAGCTCTCCGACGACGACATCGTCGGAGTCCTGTCGACCGAGGCGAAGAAGCGGCGCGAGGCCGCGACCGCCTTCGAGGACGGCAACCGACCGGAGCAGGCCGCGAAGGAGCGGGCGGAGTCCGCGGTGATCGCCGACTACCTGCCTCAGCAGCTCGAGCCCGCCGAGATCGCCGGCATCGTGACCGCCGCCATCGAGCGGTCCGGCGCGGCCGGTGAGGGCATGAAGGCGATGGGCAAGGTGATGGGCATCGTCACGCCCCAGGTGAAGGGTCGTGCGGACGGCGCCGCCGTGGCCGCGGAGGTACGCCGCCAGCTCGGCTAGCGGCCTCCCCGGCCGCCGTTCCCGTTGCCATTTCCATTGCCGTTCCCGTTGCCGTTCCCGTTCCCGTTGCCGTTGCCCCCGCCGTCGCCTCCACGGTCTGGCGGGTCGGGATCCGGCACGTAGGTCTGAC
>JALZCZ010000324.1 GCA_030862825.1 Actinomycetota bacterium
CCCCCCCCCGGGCCGGTCGGTCCAGTGCCGGCGGCGGTGGCGGCTACGGCGGCGGTGGCGGCCAGCAGTCCGGCGGCCAGGCCGACGACCCGTGGGCAACGCCCGCTCCCCAGCAGGGTGGCGGTCAGCCTCAGGGCGGAGGTGGCGCCCCCAGCGGTGCCGCGCCGGCCGGTGGCCAGGACCCGTGGGGCGCTCCCGGCGTCGGCGGCGACGAGCCTCCCTTCTGATCCCCGCCCCCGCTGCCGAGCTCGCGAGGCAGCGGACCAGGCGGGAGATCGCATGTATCGAGATCCATCACCCGAAGACCTCAACCCGAACCATTCCGGCGCAGTACCCACTCTGGGCCGGGCTTCTAGAGAGGAAGCACCACAATGGCCAAGGCAGTGATTCGCAAGCCCAAGAAGAAGGTTTGCCAGTTCTGCAAGGAGAAGGCGACCGGTGTCGACTACAAGGACACCGCCCTGCTCCGCAAGTTCATCTCCGACCGCGGCAAGATCCGCGCCCGTCGGGTCACCGGCAACTGCGTCCAGCACCAGCGCGACGTGGCCATCGCCGTCAAGAACGCCCGCGAGGTAGCACTGCTGCCCTACACGTCCACCGGTCGCTGACCCGGACCTGAGAGGAGCAGACAGATGAAGCTCATCCTGACCCAGGAAGTCGACGGCCTCGGCGCCCCCGGCGACGTGGTCGAGGTCAAGGACGGCTACGGCCGTAACTACCTCGTGCCGCGCGGCGTCGCCATCCGCTGGACCCGCGGTGGCCAGAAGCAGGTCGACTCGATCAAGGCCGCGCGCGTCTCGCGCTCGGTCCGCGACCAGGAGCACGCCGCCCAGATCAAGGCCAAGCTCGAGTCCGGCCCGGTCGACGTGAAGGTCCGCTCCGGTGCGGGCGGGCGCCTGTTCGGCGCGGTCACCGTCACCGACATCGCCGACGCGATCGCCGCCGTCTCCGGCGAGGCGGTCGACAAGCGCACGATCGTGGTCACCAACCCGATCAAGTCGCTCGGCACCCACCAGGTCTCGGTCAAGCTGCACGACGACGTCTCCGCCTCCGTGGCGCTCAACGTCATCCCCGACTGACCCAGGTCACTCGCCAGGCCGTCCTCCCCTCGGGGAGGGCGGCCTGTTGCGTTGGGGCGGGCGACCTAGCCCCGCTTCGGCCGACCGATCGACTCGTCGACGGGCGGCGCGCCGGCCCAGGGGCGGCCGGAGTAGCTGAACAACAGCCAGACCGCCATCACGTAGACCAGGAACCGCACCAGCTCGGCAGGGTCCGCGAGACCGGTGAGTCCGGCGCCGAAGACCAGGATCGGGGCGATCATCACCACCAGGGTCGCGGTCACCACGACCCGCAGCCACATCGCCGGCCGCCGCTCCTCCGCCTCGGCGGCGCTGAGCGACAGCGCGTGGAACAGCAGCGCGACGAAGCCGAACTGCGGGAGGTACGCCGCCCACGCCAGTGCCCGTTCGGTGTCCCCCAGCCAGTCGACGACCTGCGGCACCGACAGCGGCACCGAGGCGGCCAGGGCGAGCAGCCCGAGGGTCCGGACCGAGCCGCGCAGCCGCAGGTCGTCGGGGAGCCCGCGCACGCCGTACAGGATGAGCAGCCAGCCGCACGGGTCGAAGTAGGCGTCGTACCCGTTGAGGGCCGGCCACTTCGCCTCCAGCACCACGAACACGAAGCCCATCGCGATCGCTTGCAGGGGCTTCATGCGCCACACCCTAGGGCCCGAGGCGCGGTCAGCGCGCGACGCCGGTGACCAGCCACCGGTCGGTGCGCTCGCGGTGCAGCAGGGCGACGAGCCGGGCACCCATGAACACCGCGGAGAAGCTCACCCAGATCCACACCAGGCCACCGCCGAGCACGCCGAGCAGGATCGCGACCGGTGCGTAGGCGAGGAGGACGACGGTGCCGGCCCAGGCGAGGTAGGTCCCGTCGCCCGCGCCGATGAGCACGCCGTCGAGCACGAAGACGACCCCGGCGACGGGCTGGCCGAGGGCCGCCACGATCAGCACCGGCACCAGCCGGTCGTGCACGGCCGCGTCGTCGCTGAAGAGGACACCGAGCCACGGGCTGGCGAGGGCGAGCGCGAGCCCGGTGGCCGCGCCGCTGACGATCCCCCACCTGACCATCCGGCGGGTCACCGCGCGGGTGGTGGCGACGTCGCCGGCGCCGAGGTAGCGACCGGTGATCGCCTGGGCGGCGATCGCGACCGCGTCCAACACGAACGCGAGGAAGGTCCACAGCGTCATCGCCAGCTGGTGGGTGGCGATGTCCACGGTGCGGCTGCCGCCGTGGCCAGGGTCGGCCGTGGCCACGGCGTACGTCGTCACCAGCAACGCCGCTCGCAGCGTCAGCGTGCGCACGACGAGGGCGACCGCGGCATGGGCGGCGGCCCGGATGCCGCGGCGGTCCGGGACCAGCGGGGCGCCCTCGCTGCGGGCTGCTCTCACCACCACGGCCAGCAGCGCGGCCGCGCTGGCCAGCTG
>JALZCZ010000152.1 GCA_030862825.1 Actinomycetota bacterium
GTTCGGGCTGGCCCATGCCGAACAACCCGGCCAACCAGGGCGGTGGTCCCCCCGGGCCGCCGCGTCGGCCGTGTCCGGAGCCCGGCCCGGGCCCTCCGGCCCAGCCGCCCCACGGTCCGCCGCCCCATCCGTGCTGGGCCCAGGGGCCCTCGGGGCCTCGGCCCCACTGCCTGCCTCGTCCGTGTCCCATGACCGGACCTCCTTCGTGCGTTCCTACGTCGTGGTATCGCAACCTTTCGCGATATATCGCGATTGTACGCCGAAGGAACGAGCGGCGCAAGGACGTGGAGACGACAGCCTGGGCATGGGGGTGCGCCACCTGGGTGGCCGGCCGTTGGTTTCCCCGGTGCACCGGGGAACCTGGCGCTTCTCAGGGAAAGTTTCCCCCGAGAAGCGAGGGTTTCCCCGGTGAGCCGGGGATTCCGGGGGACGCCTATGACCTCTGCCCCTCAGCTCGCCAGCCACTCCGCGTACGCGTCGAAGGTGTACGGCCGGCCGAGGAAGTCGGCGACCAGGTCGGCGGCGTCCTTGCTGCCGCCGGGGGCCAGCACGCGGTCGCGGTAGCGGCCGGCGACGTCGGGGTCGAACATGTTGTCGCGGTCGAAGGCGCTGAACAGGTCCTTGGCGATCACCAGCGACCACATGTAGGTGTAGTACGCCGAGCTGTAGCCGCCGAGGTGGCCGAAGCTGGCGAACATCTGGGTGCCCTCGATGTAGGGGAAGGCGGCGTACTGGGCCTGCAGCTCCTTCGTCTTCGCGACCAGGTCGTCGGGGCGCTCGGTGTGGAACCAGTAGGACATCGACGCGTAGAACATCTGCGTGCGGGCGTAGATGCCCTTGCCGAAGTCCTCGCCCTTGCGCATCCGCTCGACCAGGTCGGCCGGGATCGGCTCCCCGGCCTCGTTGGTGGCGAAGCTCTGCAGCACGTCGGCGTCCCAGGCCCACTCCTCGAGCATCTGGCTCGGCGCCTCGACGAAGTCCCACTCGGTGGCGACACCGGCAAAGCGCGTCCACTCCGCGCGGCCGCCCAGGATGTGGTGGACGAGGTGGCCGAACTCGTGGAAGAGCGTGACCACGTGGTCGTGCTCCATCAGCTGGCGGGAGAAGTTGCACACCAGCACGCCCTCGGGCAGCTGCCGACCGGCGAGTCCCTCGGTGAGCGTGAACTGCGCGGCGTGGTTGTACTTCCCCTTGCGCGGGTGGAGGTCGAGGAAGATCCGGCCCCGTGGCTCTGCGCTGCCCGCCGCGTCGAAGACGTCGAACACCGCCACGTCGGGGTCCCACACGGCGACGTCGGTCACCGGCTCGTAGCGAACGCCGAACAGGCGCCCGGTGACGTCGAGCAGGCCCGCGCGCACCTTGGTGAAGTCGAAGTAGGTGCGCACCAGCTGAGAGTCGACCTCGAAGCGGTCCTTGCGCACCTGCTCCATGTAGTACTGGCTGTCGGTGGCGCCCACCTCCGTCGCCTCGGGGTTGTCCTGCCGGTAGCGCTCGAGCAGCACCCCGAGGTCCCTCCGCATCGGCTCCTCGGCGGCCGCGGTGATCTTGTCGATGAACTCCGGGATCGCCGGGCCCTTCTTGATCATCTTCACGTCGGCGTCGTACGACGCCCAGTCGTCGTAGCCGACCAGGTTGGCCATCTCATGGCGCAGGTCGAAGAGCTCCTTGAGCAGTGCGTCGTTCTGCGGCCAGCCCACGGTCAGGAAGGCGACCGCCATGTCGCGGCGTACGTCGGGATCGTGCGCATACATCCGGGTCGGCACCGAGTCGGGGTAGTCGGTGGTGACCGTGACCAGTCCCTCGTCGTCGGCCGGATGCGCCTCGAGCCAGTCGGTGGGCAGACCGGCGAGCCGCTCCGGCGCGACCCTGATCGACCGGGTGTCGTCGCGGATGTTCTTGGAGAACTCCTGGTCGACCTCGGTCATCCGCTCCTGGATCTTGGTGATCCGGGCCCGCGTCTCCTCGTCCTGGTCGACACCGGCACGGGTGAAGTCCTGCAGGATCTTGCCCAGCAGCCGGGCGGCCTGCTCATCGAGGTCCGAGCCGTCGACCGCGGCGAACACCTCGTAGAGCTCGCGGTCGAGGTTGAGCTCCGTGACGAGCTTCATCACGTCCTGCTCGGCCTTCTCGGCCGCGTCGCGCACGCTCTCGTCGGGGTGCACGTTGCTGAACAGCGAGCCCATCGCGGCCACGTTGCTCAGCTGCAGGCTGACCTCGTCGTAGTGCCGCAGTATCGCCAGCGCGTCACCCGGCGGGTCCGCCTTGAGCTTGGCGACCAGCTCGCGGGCGGTGGCGATGCCGTCGGCGGCGCGGGCGTTCACCCACTCCTCGGCGTGCTCGGTGTCGGGCAGGGTCAGCGGGGAGATCGTCACCGGGCCAACACTAGGTCGCGACGGCGACGTCCCGCACCGTAGAAGACGAAGCCCGCGGCCAGCATCAACGACGCGAGCACAGCGAGCTGGGCCGTGAAGGCCGCCGGGCGGGCCGGGTCGAGCGCCGCGTAGACCGCGAGATCGCTGCCGACGTACCAGACCAGGTAGGCCAGCGGCGGCAGCAGCCAGGTGAGCGGGTGCCACCACCGCACGTCGGCCTGGTTGCGGCTGACGAACACGAAGTCCGCGACCACGAGCGCCGGCGTGACCAGGTGCTCGAGCACCGACCAGCCCTCGGTGGCGTTGCCGTTCTGCATCGGCAGGTAGGCCAGGCAGACCAGGGTCATCGTCGAGGCCAGCGCCCCCTGCAGCCACGGTGAGCGCGGCTCGCGCCGACCGGTCAGCAGCGTGTACGCCGCCAGGCCGCCGAAGCAGACCGCGACCGCGCCGTTCGCGAGCTGGCTGAGCGCGGTCCACCACACGTCGTACTCACGCGCCGCGAGCACCACGCCAGTGGCAGCGGAGGTCGCGACGAGGAGTCGCCAGGCGGTGAGCAGCACCGCCCAACCCTGTCACGACACCCCCCGTTCATCTCCAGTTTGCCCAGGCTCACGAGGCCAGCTGGCCGCGCCTCCGGCCGAGGAACGCCCGCTCGGCGGGGTTGTCGGTGGCGGCGATCGCCGCGTCGTACGCCGCCCTCGCTTCCGCGCCGCGGCCGAGCCGGCGCAGCAGGTCGGCGCGGGTCGCGTGCCAGGCGTGGTACGCCGACAGACTGGGCTCGATCTTCGGGAGCCGGTCGACCTCGGCCAGCGCCACCTCGGGCCCGTCGAGCTCGGCGACCGCGATCGCGCGGTTGAGCCGGACGATCGGGCTGGGGTCGACGGCGAGCAGCTGGTCGTAGAGGGCCGCGATCTGCGACCAGTCGGTGTCCGACCAGGCCGGGGCGTCGGTGTGCACGGCGTTGATCGCCGCCAGCAGCTGGTAGCGACCCGGCCCGCGACCCGTCGACTCGGCGCGGGCCAGGCACTCGCGGACCAGCGCGTGGCCCTCCTCGATCAGCCTGCGGTCCCAGCCGCCGCGGTCCTGCTCGGGCAGCGGCACCAGCTCGCCCCCGGCCACCCGCGAGGGACGGCGCGAGTCGGTGAGCAGCATCAGCGCGAGCAGGCCGGTCACCTCGGGCTCGTCGGGCAGCAGGCCGTGCAGCACCCCGCCGAGCCGGATCGCCTCGTCGGTGAGCTCGCCGCGCACCGGGTCGTCGCCCGAGCTCGCGAGGTAGCCCTCGTTGAAGACGAGGTAGAGCACGGCCAGCACGGTCGCGAGCCGCTCGGCGAGGTCGTCGGCGGACGGCACGCGGTAGGGGATGTTGGCGCCCTTGATCTTGGCCTTGGCGCGGGTGATCCGCTGGGCCATGGTCGTCTCGGGCACGAGGAACGCGGCGGCGATCTCGGCGACGGTCAGCCCGCCGAGCAGCCGCAGCGTGAGAGCCACCCGCGCCTCGGGTGCGAGGGCGGGGTGGCAGCAGGTGAAGATCAGCCGGAGCCGGTCGTCGTCGACGACGCCGGTCGGCTCGTGGGGTGTGTCGTCACTGATCATGTGGGCCGCCTGGTGCTTCGCGTCCCGCTGCTGCTCCCGGCGGATCCGGTCGATCGCCTTGTTGCCGGCGGTCATGGTCAGCCACGCGCCCGGGTTGGGCGGGGTGCCGCCGACCGGCCACTTCTCGAGAGCGACCAGGAGTGCCTCACTGGCGGCGTCCTCGGCGATGTCGAGGTCACCGAAGCGCCGGGTCAGCGAGGCGACGATCCGGCCGTACTCCTCCCGGAAGATCCGCTCGATCGCAGGAGCGGTGGAAGTCACTCGCTCTGGAAGGGCCGGACCTCGACCTTGCCGGCGCACGCCTGGGAGCCCTGCTTGGCCCAGTCGAGCGCGGCGTCCAGGTCGGGGGCCTCGATGATCCAGAAGCCGCCGAGGTACTCCTTGGACTCGGTGTAGGGGCCGTCGGTGACGATCGGCTTGTCGCCGGTGTTGTCCACCGTGGTCGACTGGTCGACGGGCATGAGGCCGCCCCCGAACACCCAGGCCCCCTCGCTCCGAAGCTTCTCGTTGAAGCGTTCGGTGGCATCGAACATCTTCTGCATCTCGTCCGGCGGGATCTTCGCGTACTCCTCGTCCGAACCGTGCACGGACAGCAGGTACTGGGTCATCTCGTTCTCCTCTGACGTCGGCGGCCCGGCTGGCTGCCTCTCATCCTCTCCACGAACGCGCGGGACCGGATACGACAGCTTCGGCAGAACCTCTCCAGACTATCTGCGGAGAGCCCGGCGTCAGCGGTACTGCGCTGCGAACGGGCAGTCGAACGGGTCGGAGCGCCCGACGCCGACCTCGTTGAGCCATCGGACCACGATGCCGTAGGCCTCGAAGAGGCCGGCCTCGGTGTAGGGGACGTCGTGCTCGGCGAGGTAGCCGCGCACGATCGGCATCGCCTCCCGCAGCGCGACGCTCGGCATGCTCGGGAAGAGGTGGTGCTCGACCTGGAGGTTGAGGCCGCCCATCGCCCAGTCGACGAGGCGGCCGCCGCGGATGTTGCGCGACATCAGCACCTGCCGCTGCAGGAAGTCGATCGACACGTCGCGCGGGACGATCGGCATGCCGATGTGTGCCGGGGCGAAGCACCCAGCCATGTAGACGCCGAAGACCACCATCTGCAGGGCCACGAACGCGGCCCCGAGGCCGGGACCCAGCAACGCGATCACGAGCACCGGCCACCCGACGAGGCGTACGACGAGCATCGCGATCTCGGTGCGGCGGTGGGCGACGGGACCGCGGCCCAGCACCGTGGTGACGGCGCTGAGGTGCAGGTTGAGCCCCTCGAGCGTGGTCAGCGGCCAGAACAGCCAGCCCTGCCGCGCTGTCAGCCAGCCCGTGAGGCCGCCGCGCGCCTCGGCGTCCTCGTTGGTGAAGATCAGCGCACCCGGCGCGATGTCGTCGTCGAGGCCGACCTTGTTGGGGTTGGCATGGTGGCGCGAGTGCTTCTTCATCCACCAGCCGTAGCTGAGCCCGGCCACGAGGTTGCCGAAGACCCGCGCCGCCCACTCGTTCGCCTTGCCGGAGGCGAAGATCTGCCGGTGCGCGCCGTCATGGGACAGGAAGGCGGTCTGGGTGAAGAGGATGCCGAAGAGCGCCGCGACCGCCAGCTGCCACCAGGTCTGGCCAAGAGTCAGCAGCAGAGCGGTGGCGATGCCGAAGCCGAGCGCCAGGCCGCTGATGCGGGCGACGTACCAGCGCGGCCGGCGGGCCAGCAGGCCCTCGGCCTTGATCCGCCGGGACAGGTCGGTGTACAGGCTGACCTGGTGCTGGGCCGGTCTCTGGGCCGGTCCCTGGGCCGGTCTCTGGGCCGGTCCCTGGGCCTGCGCCGGGGCAGCCGTCATCGTTGACATGCCGCGAAACGTAGGCAGCCGGTTACGCCCGGCACGTCACCCGCCGGGGTGAACCTGACCCCCTACCGGGGTACTACTCGCAGCCGGGCACGACCAGCCCGGTCTCGTAGGCGAGCACCACCGCCTGGGCGCGGTCACGCAGGTCGAGCTTGCCGAAGATGCGGCTGACGTGGGTCTTGACCGTCTGCTCCGCCAGCACCAGCTCCGCGGCGATCTCCTGGTTGGAGAGACCGGCCGCCACCAGCACCAGCACCTCGCGCTCCCGGTCGGTGAGCCTCGCCAGCCGCGCGTCCTTCGGCCGGCGGCGCTTCGACGTGGCGGCGTACTGCTCGATCACCCGGCGGGTCACCGACGGCGCCAGCAGCGCCTCGCCGGCGGCGACCACGCGTACCGCCTCGGCCAGCTCGGTCGGTGACGCGTCCTTCAGGAGGAAGCCGCTCGCTCCGGCGCGCAGCGACTCGTAGACGTAGTCGTCGGCGTCGAAGGTGGTGAGCATGACCACCCGCGGCGCCGTGGCGTCGCGCAGGATCTGGCGGGTCGCCTCGATGCCGTCGAGCACCGGCATGCGGACGTCCATCAGCACCACGTCGGGAGTGAGCCGACGAACGGTCGAGACGCCTTCGGCACCGTCGGCCGCTGTGCCCACCACCTCGATGTCCCGCTCGGCGCCCAGCAGCGCGGCGAAGCCGGCGCGCACCATCTCCTGGTCGTCGACGACCACCACGCGGATCGTCATCGCGCCTCCCTCGGCGCGGTCCGTCGCAGCGGCAGCCGCGCCTCGACCGTGAAGTGCCCGGGCTCCGACTCGCCCACCGTGATCCGCCCGCTGACGGCGGCCGCCCGCTCCCGCATTCCGACCACCCCGTGACCGGCGACCATCGGCTCGGCGTACGCGTCCTCCGGCACCGGGTTGTCGATCCGAGCGACCAGCTCGTCGCCCTGCACCGTCACGCGCAGCTCGGCCACCGTGCTCGGTGCGTGGCGGCGTACGTTGCTGAGTGCCTCCTGGATGATCCGGTACGCCGACGCGCCGACGTCGTCGCTGACCGCCGTCTCCTCGGGCACCTGCCAGGAGAGCTCGACGTCCTGGCCCGCCGCGCGCACCGAGGCCACCAGCTCGGGCACCTGCCGCACCGACGGCGCGGGGCTCAGCCCCGACTGGCCCGGCTCGGTGCGCAGGACGGTCAGGACGCCGCGCATCTGGGCGAGCGCGTCCGCCGCCCGGGCCGCGATCTGGGTGAACTCCTCGCTCGCCTCCGGGGCGAGCCCGGGCAGCCGGAGCGGCGCGGAGCGTGCCTGCACGGTGATCAGCGACATGTTGTGGGCGATCACGTCGTGCAGCTCGCGGGCGACCCGCGACTTCTCCTCGACCAGGATCCGCTGGGCCTGCGCCTCGGCGCTCTTCTCCTGCTCCCGGCGTAGGTCGACGCCGATGTCGGTGGCCTGGCGCAGCACCGCACCCAGCGCGGCGGACATGATGGCCAGCCCCGCGAAGAGCATCACGTTGGACCACGACGAGCCGATCGGCCGTTCGGGGACCGCGGCCGCCGCCACCGCGGCGGAGGCGAGGACGGAGCCGATCAGCGTGATCGTGGTGACCGACCCGCTGGCGACGAAGCCCAGCACCCCGATCACCAGGACCTGGGTGATCATCGGTGTCACGCCCCAGGGCCAGACCCCCTCGCCCGAGCCGACCACGGTGAGCATCATCAGCGCGCTCGCCGCTATCGAGAGCACGGCGGCCTGCCGGGCGAACCACAGCGCCAGCGGGGCCGCCGCGGAATGCGCGAACCCCAGCACCAGCGCGGCTCCCACCGAGATGTCGTGCACCTCGACTGCGAGCGGCACCTGCACACAGAACAGCGCCAGCGCGGCCGCGAACACGGTCACCCGGGCGAACTGCGGGCTCAGCAACCGCCCGGCCCACGACCGCCTTCTCGACGGCGCGGGATCCTCGGGCATACGGCTACCGTATTCCGACCCAGTCCCTGATGCTGGTGCGATGGCTCGCTACATCATCAACGACGAGGCCGTGGCCCGGGCCCGCGCGCGGATCGACGCCAGGCAGTACGTGCTCGACAGCGACTGGGGTGAGGTGCAGCCGCGTGGGGCCGCGCAGACCGCCTACCTCGAGCGGCACTCGTGGGCCGACTACGCCAGCTGGCACCTGGCGCTCACCGAGGGGGCGAGCGACGAGACCAAGGCCCGCTACGCGTTCGTGTACGGCGACTTCCGCCGGGTGCACCGCACCGCGCTGATCGCCTGCGTCTACCGCGCCTCGGAGTGGCGACACAAGGTGGTCGAACTGGCCGCCCACGACCTGCTCCAGCGCCTCGACGGCGTGGCCGGCATCGGCGACTGAGTCGTCACCCCACCAGCGTCGTCTTCGGCCGGACGACGCAGAACTCGTTGCCCTCGGGGTCGGCCAGCACGTCCCAGGACTCGTCGCCGGTCTGTCCGACGTCGACCCGGGTGGCGCCGAGGGCCAGGACGCGCTCGATCTCGTCGTCGCGGTCGTCGGCGCTGGTGGTGAGGTCCAGGTGGAGACGGTTCTTGACCCGCTTGCGGTCGGGCGTCGGCATGAAGCAGATGCCGACCGGTGCGTCGACCGCGGATCCGATCACGACCTCGCGCTCCCGCTCCGAGAGCACCTGCCAGTCGAGCACCGCACACCAGAAGCGGGCCAGGCCCGGGAGGTCGTGGGCGTCGATCACGATGTGGTGCGGGCTCAGCGGCATCACCCCAGTCTCTCGTGCAGGCTGATCTCGACCGAGTCACCCTCGCCCTTGCCGATCCGCTTGCGCAGGTCGGCCTTGATCGGCAGCTTGTGGTTGCCGTCGCCGAGTGCCATGAACGAGCTCTGGAACTCCGCGCCGTCCACGGTGCCGCGCACCTTCACCAGGCCCTTGGTCGCGAAGTACTCTGCCGAGCCCGGCCACACGACATAGGTCCACCCGCCCTCGGCGGACGACCTCTGCAGGGTCTCGGTGAAGGTCACGTCGAGCGTTCCGCTCTTGTCCTTGTCGGTGTCCATGGAGCTCAGACTTCCGAGGCCGACGGATCTCATCGGGAGCACGCGTAGATTCTCGCGTCGTGCGGATGCGAAGGCTGGTGGCGGACACCCGGCCACTTCGCAACGACCACTTCCGGCGGCTGTGGACCGCCAACATCGTCACTGTCATCGGCGCCCAGCTGACCGTGGTGGCGGTGCCGGCGCAGATCTACGCCGAGACCGGGTCGTCGGCGTACGTCGGGCTCACCGGCGTCTTCGGCCTGGTGCCGCTGGTCGTCTTCGGGCTGTACGGCGGGGCGCTGGCCGATGTCTTCGACCGCCGGACGATGCTGATCTGCACCACGGCCGGGCTGATCGCCACCAGCACGGCGTTCTGGGCCCAGGCCGCCTTGGGCGGCGGCAACGTCTGGCTCCTGCTCTGTCTGTTCGCGGTGCAACAGGCGTTCTTCGCGGTCAACCAACCGACCCGCAGCGCCGTGCTCCCGAAGCTCCTCCCACCGGAGCTCCTCCCCGCGGGCAACGCGCTCAACATGACCGTGTCGCAGGCGGGCGCGATCGCCGGGCCGCTGGTGGCGGGCGCGCTCATCCCCGTGATCGGATTCGAGTGGCTCTACCTGATCGACAGCTTCAGCCTCCTCACGACGCTCGTCGCCGTGGTCCGGCTGCCGGCGCTGCCCATCGAGGGCACGACCATGCGTGCCCCGGGCCTGCGCTCGGTCGTGGAGGGTTTCGGCTACCTGCGCGGCCATCCGGTGCTGATGATGTCGTTCGTCATCGACATCCTGGCGATGATCTTCGGCATGCCGCGCGCGCTCTTCCCCCAGATCGCGCACGAGAGCTTCCTCGGTCCGGAGGAGGGCGGGCTGGCGTTCGCCGTCCTCTTCGCCGCCATCCCCCTGGGGGCGGTGATCGGTGGCGTCCTCTCCGGGTGGGTCTCGGACGTCGCCGCCCAGGGCCGGGCCGTGGTCGTCTGCGTCCTGGTCTGGGGTCTGGCCATGGTCGGCTTCGGCGTCGCAGTGGGCCTGGCCGACCTCGGGCGGACGTGGCGTGCCCCGATGCTCGCCGCGGCGGTGCTGATGCTGGTCGTCGGCGGGGCGGCCGACATGTCGTCGGCGGCGTTCCGGATGAGCATGCTCCAGACCGCCGTCGCCGACGACGTCCGCGGCCGGCTGCAGGGCATCTTCATCGTGGTGGTCCAGGGCGGGCCGCGCGTCGCCGACGTCACGCACGGCGCGTCCGCGGCGATGGTCGGCACGGCGGCGACCGCGGCCGGCGGTGGCGTCCTGGTCGTCGTCGCGACCGTGGTCGCGGCGCTCGCGGTGCCGTCGTTCGTGCGCTATCGGGTGGTCAACAGGCCGCGGACGTAGGCGGCCTGGCCGAGGTGCTGGGCGTCGTCGTCGACCACGCTGACCAGCCGCACGCCGAGGGTGACCGGCGGGTCCCAGCGCTCGTCGACGATGCGGTCCAGGTCCGCTTCACCCAGCCCGGACAGGTAGTCGAGCGACTGCGCGTGCACGGCGGCGGCGTACTCCACCAGCAGCTCCGCTGCCACCCGGACCTGGCCGACCTCCTCGCTGCTCTGGCCCCAGCCGGTCGCGGCCTCGTCGAAGGGCAGGCCGAACCGAACGGCGAAGCCCTGCCCGGTCCACACCTGCTCACGCTCGGCCACCTCCGCGACGTGGTCGTCCTGCACGCGGAGGAGGTGCCAGACCAGCCAGCCGATCGAGTTGGCGGCGGGGTCGGGCCGCCAGGCGAGGTCATCCTCGGAGAGGCCGTCGACGAGGTCGGGCACGCCGTCGGCGACCCGCTGGAAGTGATCGATGAGCACGTCTGCGGGAGTCATGGCTCGACGTTATCGGCCCTTCGTGATGGATACCGGTGCCGATGACCCTTTTCGGTTACACCCTGATGACCGAGCAGAGCGGCCCCCGCGAGCTCGTGGAGTACGCCGTCGCGGCCGAACGGGTCGGCTTCGACTTCGAGGTGATGAGCGACCACTACTCCCCGTGGCTCACCGAGCAGGGGCATTCGCCGTACGCGTGGTCGGTGCTGGGCGCGGTCGCCCACGCCACCGAACGGGCCGGCCTGATGACCTACGTGACCTGCCCGACGATGCGCTACCACCCGGCCGTCGTGGCGCAGAAGGCCGCGACCATGGCGCTGTTGTCGGACGGTCGGTTCACGCTGGGTCTCGGCAGCGGCGAGAACCTCAACGAGCACGTCGTCAGCGAGGGCTGGCCGGCGCTGCAGACGCGCCACGACATGCTGGCGGAGGCGGTGGAGATCATCCGCGACCTGCACGCCGGAAACCTGGTGACCTACCGCGGCGACTACTTCGACACCGACTCCGCGCGGATCTGGGACCTGCCCGACGAGCCGGTGCGGATCGGGATCGCGGTCACCGGCGACCGGGGGGTCACCGAGCTCGCACCGCTGGCGGACGACCTGATCGCGGTCGAGCCGAAGCAGGAGCTGATCGAGACCTGGAACCTCACCGCGGACGCGCCGACGATCCGCGAGGGCGGCGCCCGCGCGATCGGCCAGATCCCGATCAGCTGGGATCCCGACGAGAAGGCGGCGGTCGAGCGGGCGCACGAGCAGTTCCGCTGGTTCGGCGGCGGGTGGGACGTCAACGCTGACCTGCCGACCACGGCCGGGTTCGCCGCGGCCGGCCAGTTCGTCACGCTCGACGATGTGGCCGAGTCGATCGCATGCGGGCCCGACCTGGACAAGATCGTGGAGTCGGTCGGCGCGTTCTGGGAGGCGGGCTTCACCGACATCGCGCTGGTGCAGGTCGGCGACGAGGGTCAGCAGCAGTTCCTCGACGAGGCGGCCGGGCCGCTGCTGGAGAAGCTGCGGGCTGCTGCGCCGTAGGGGCGGCCCGAGGCTCGGGTCCTGTGCCTCGCAGCGCCCCCTCCCAACTCCCCATACCCCGGTCTCAGGCACACACCCGTCACCTCGAGGCCACCGCCCCCACCACAGCCGGCACCACGAACCGCCCCACCATCTCCCGCTCGTCGGCGGCGTCGCGCCCCGGCACGGTGAGCAGCGAGACGATCACCCGCACCAGCCACCGCGCGGCGGCGACGTCGGAAACGACCGACATCCCGATCGCCTCGATCACCGTCGACGACTGGGCCAGGTCGGCCGAGCGGCCGGCGTCGCCGTCGCGGAACCAGGCGGCGAGCGTGGGCGCCGACCGGACGTGGCGCACCGCGCTGAGCACGGCGGCGGTCACCCGCTCGGCCGGGTCGTCGATCCCGCGCATCTCGGCCGAGATCCGCTCGCCGACCCTGATCGCCTCCCGGTGCACGAAGGCCAGGTGCAGCTGGTTGCGGTCCGGGAAGTAGCGGTAGAGGGTGGCCCGCGAGCAGCCCGCCGCTCGCGCGATCTCGCCCATCCCGACGCCGGCCACACCCTTCTCGACGAAGAGCGCCGCCGCTGCGTCGAGGATCCGCTGGGCCGCGAGCTGCGCCCGCTCGTCGCCGAGCCAGCCCGTCATCGACCCACCCGGAACGGCACCGACGTCGGCCGGCGCACGTGGGGCCCGTCGGCATAGACCACCGCGTCGAGGTCGACCTCGAAGTCCGGGCATCGCGCCAGCAGCTCCTCGAGCGCCACCCGGGCCTGCATCCGCGCGGCGCTGGCGCCGAGGCAGAAGTGGCTGCCCCGGCCGAACGTCAGGACCTGCCCAGGACCGCGGCGTACGTCGAGCTCCTCGGCGTCGGGACCGTAACGGCGCGGGTCGCGGTTGGCGGCGGCGTACAGAAGGAGCGTCTTGCGGCCGGCCGGGATCGTGGTGCCGTGCAGCTCCACGTCGCGGGTGACGGTGCGGGCGAGCCCCTGCACGGGCGAGGTCAGCCGCAGCAGCTCCTCGACCGCCTCCTTGAGCAGCTCCGGCCGCTCGGCCAGCAGGGCTCGCTGGTCGGGGTGCTGATGCAGCAGCTGTACGGCGCCGCCGAGCATCCCGGTGGTGGTGTCGTTGCCGCCGGTGACCATCGTGAAGACGTAGGCCAGGATCGAGATCAGGCCGCGGTCGTCGTCGCCGACGCCGGCGGCGACCAGCTCGGAGACCGTGTCGTCGCCGGGCTCAGCGCGGCGGCGCTCGATCAGCTCGGCGAAGTAGCCCAGCATCCCCGCGACGGCAGCCGGAGCATCGGCGGCGCGGCCGGCCGAGCCGGCGGCGACGATGGCGTCGGTCCACCCGTCGAACTGCTCGCGGTCCTGCTCCGGTACGCCGAGGTAGTGGGCCACCACCATGCTCGGGAGCGGCTTGAACAGCTCGGTGACGATGTCGCCCTCGCCCCGCGCGACCAGCTGGTCGAGTCGCTCGCCGACGAACGCGCGCACGGCCGGCTCGACGGCGACCACCTGCCGGGGCGTGAATCCGCGCGAGACCAGCCGGCGGAACGAGGTGTGGTCGGGCGGGTCCTGCATCACCATCGGCGGGTTGTCAGCCAGGCCGAGCTTCTCGAGCTCGCCGTACTCCAGCGACAGGCCCTGCGCGCTGCTGAACGTCTCGGTGTCGGTGGCCGCCGCGAGCACGTCGGCGTGGCGGCTCAGCACGTAGAAGTCGTGCTGCGGCCGCGTCTCCGGTACGACGTGGTGCACCGGGTCGTGGTCGCGCAGCGCGGCGTACATCACCCAGGGGCTGCGCCACGCGTCGCCGCCGCCCGGGCGGTAGCGGACCTCGGACGACATCGTCACGGTCATGTCGCCATCGTGAGACAGATGGCGGATTTTGTCCACAGCGATGAAGGTGGCTGTCGGAGCCGGTCTCTACGCTGGCGATGCGACAGAGGGAGACGACATGGGCGAGATGATCCGGGCCACCGGCCTGGTCAAGAGGTACAAGCAGGTGGAGGCCCTCAGCGGTCTCGACCTGACGGTGCCGGAGGGCAAGGTGCTGGCGCTGCTCGGCCCCAACGGCGCCGGGAAGACCACCGCCGTGCGAGTGCTGGCGACGCTGATCCGGCCCGACGCCGGCAGTGCCACGGTCGCCGGCATCGACGTGCTGGCCGACCCAGCGGGCGTGCGGGCCAGGATCGGCCTGTCGGGGCAGTACGCCGCGGTCGACGAGCACCTGACCGGCTACGAGAACCTCGAGATGGTCGGCCGGCTCTACGGCCTCGGCAAGGCGCGGTCCCGCGAACGGGCGCGCGAGCTGCTCGAGGGCTTCGACCTCAGCGACGCGGGCGACCGCCCGGCCAAGACCTACTCCGGCGGCATGCGCCGGCGGCTCGACCTGGCGGGCGCCTTGGTGGCCGCGCCGCCGGTGCTGATCCTTGACGAGCCCACCACCGGCCTCGACGTACGCGCCCGCCAGCAGATGTGGGAGGTGATCCGCGACCTCGTGTCGTCCGGAGCGACCCTGCTGCTGACCACGCAGTACCTCGAGGAGGCCGACCGGCTGGCCGACGACATCGTGGTGATCGACCACGGGCGCGCGATCGCGCGTGGCTCCGCCACCGAGCTGAAGCGGCTTGTTGGGGGCGAGCGGCTCGAGGTCAAGATCCGCG
>JALZCZ010000336.1 GCA_030862825.1 Actinomycetota bacterium
GCCGGCTGGCCCGCCCCTGGGGGCGGGCCTGCGACTGTGGAGTTGATACTCACGGCAGGTCAGTCAACCAGTCAGCTCGAGATGCCTTCGAGCGCGGACTGGGTCTCGCCGTAGAGCTCGTCGCTCAGCGGGATGAACTTGCTGACGTCCGCGATCTTGGCGAGGTTCTCGACGTAGAAGTCGACGTACTCCTTGGTCGCCTCGTTGTCGCTGTACTTCGCGTTGTTGACGTAGATGAACAGCGGGCGCGCCAGCGGGGTGTACTCCCCGGCCTGGGCGGTCTCGGCCGACGGCGCGACGCAGCCGTTGCCGTCGTCGATGGACACCGCCTTCAGCGAGTCCTGGTTCTCCTCGTAGTAGGTGTAGCCGAAGTAGGCCGTGGCGCCCTCGGTCCCGGACACACCCTGCACCAGGACATTGTCGTCCTCGGACGCCTCGTAGTCGTCACGGGTCGCCTCCTCCTCGGAGCCGATCACGTCGTTGGCCATGTAGTCGTAGGTGCCGGAGTCCGTGCCCGGCCCGAACAGGGCGATCTCCTGGTCGGGGAAGGTCGGGTCGAGCTGGTTCCAGTTGGTGATCGTGGAGCCGGGCTCCCAGAGCTGGATGACCTGCTCGGTGGTCAGGCAGTCGACGGCGAGGTCCTTGTGGACCACCACGGTCAGTGCGTCGGTGGCGACCTGGAGCTCGGTGAACTCGACCCCTGCCTGCTCGCACGCCGTGACCTCGTCCTCCTCGATGGGCCGGGAGGCGTCGGAGATGTCGGTCTGGCCGGCGCAGAACTTCTCGAACCCGCCGCCGGTGCCGGACTCCGCCACCGCGACCTGGATGTCAGGGTTCTCTTCGTTCAGCAGCTCGGCGGCAGCGTCGCTCATCGGGAAAACGGTCGAGGAGCCGTCGACGGAGACGCTGCCACTGGCGCCGCCCTCTCCGTTGTCCTCCCCCGCGTCGGCGCCGCCGCACGCGGAAAGGGCGAGCGCCAGAACGGCGATGCCAGGCACGAAGGCCCGACGAATGGAAGTGCTCTTCACTTCGATCTCCTGATTCGGTCATCTATGGAGCTTGACGTCAGGAAACGTAGGGAGCAGAGGTGTATGGATCCGTGGCCGAGGGTGAACGAGCAGTGAACACGGACCGCCCACTCGGCAACGGTCAGCCGAGCCTGAGACAGACATCACGTGAACGCCCCCGCGAAGGACCCGTCGGCCCGCCTCAGCGGACCAGCGCCACGGGTCCCCAGTCACCGGGCGTTGACGCGTTCAGGGTGTGTGGATCGCACGGCGGCGGAGCGCTGGCATGCGTGGGCGCGCGAAGCGCGCAAGGACTTCGGTTCAGGGCACTCGGTGGCGCTCGGTACTGACCACGCGCCCCTTGCGCAGGTGGGCGACCAGCATCTCGCCCTTCTCCAGCTCCGGGTCGACCAGGCCGAGGGCGTCGAAGAGCATCGGCAGCACGATCCGGTGGCTGCAGAGCACCGTGCCTCGCTCGCACGCGACCGCTGCCTCGACGACCCGCCGGGCCTTCTTCTCCGTGGCTCCCTCCTCGGTGAGCCGGTCGGTCTGCTCGACGTCGAGACCGGCCGTGTCGGCGTACGGCACCACCGTCTGCAGGCACCGCACGCTGCTCGAGGTGACGACCCTGCGGACGTCGTACGCCGCGAGGAGAGGCACCAGGCGCTGCGCCTGGAGGTGACCCGTCTGGAGCAGCGGACGCTCGCGGTCGTCGGCGCGCCACGCCTTGCGGGACCGGGAGTGGGCATGCCGCAGGACGACCAGGGCCACCGTCTTCTGGCGCGCCCGAAGTGCCTCGCTGAGCGTCTCGCGGTCGCGCGGGTAGGTCAACCGCTCCATCGCCTCCTCGTGCGACACCCAGGCGACGCCGTCGATCTCACGGTTGGGGCGATAGCAGCTCACGTCGTCATCGCCCACCGGGCGTCCGGTCCAGTAGTGGACCGTCTTCATCCGCGGGCCTACCGGGTAACGCTGGTCGGAGATCGGCGGACCGAGCCGGACGTGCAGGCCGGTCTCCTCGGCCACCTCCCGGACCGCCGCGGAGACGGCGTGCTCGCCACGGTCGAGCTTGCCCTTGGGAAAGGACCAGTCGTCGTACTTGGGCCGGTGCACGAGGAGCACCTTCTTGCCTGGTCGGAAAGCGACGACTCCGGCGGACAGCACGTCCTTGGCGGCGGGCACGGCGACTAGTGTCACAGACCATGACCGGCAATCGACGACTGATGGCGGTAGGTGCGGCCGTCGTGGTGGTCGTGGTACTGGGGGCGGGTGTCGTCGCCGGCGTGCGCTGGTGGCTCGACTCCCAGCGCACGGAGCTCGAGCGGGCGATGGCGATGGCGCCGGACGACGCTCAGCGGCTGTCGTGGACCGACTGGGCCGGCGTTCGCGACGCGCTGGGCCTGAACCTGGGCGACGACCCGTCGTCCTCGGACGTCACCGACCTGGTCGACCGCGGCTTCGAGGCGGACCTGACCTCGACCTCGGCGCTGGCCGACTCGGCCCAGGTGATGCAGGTGGAGCTCGGCTTCTCGCCGGCGACCGTCGACTGGGAGCTGTTCACCCAGTCGGAGGCGGGCGCCGCGATCACCCTGGGCCTTCCCGAGTCCGCCGACTTCGACGGCCTCGCCGACCAGCTCGACCGCCTCGGTTACGCCGAGCCGGAGAGCGAGACCGGGGTGTGGGAGGCGAACCCGGACCTGCTGGCTCAGATCGGGCATCTGACGCCGGAGCTGACGTTCCTCGCGCTCGACGCCGACGCCCGGATGATCATCGGCAGCGACACGCTCCCGGGGGCGGAGGCGGCCGTCGAGGCGGCCGCCGAGCAAGAGGAGCCCGGCGGAGGCCTGGGCGAGGTCGTGAGCAGCACCGCTGACGAGCGTGAGCCGCTGTCCGGCGCGTTCTACACCGGTGACCAGGTCTGCGGTGCGCTGTCGATGGGCCAGGCCGACAGCGTCGACCAGGACCAGGCCGCCGAGCTGGTGGACGCGGCAGGCGAGATCAACCCGCTGACCGGGTTCGCGATGACCCAGGAGCCGGACGGCGACCTCCGGGTCGCCATGGCCTTCGAGACCGAGGAACAGGCCAGGACCAACGCCGACACCCGCGCCGTTCTCGCCGCCGGGCCCGCGCCGGGGCAGGGCGGCGACTTCACCGACCGGTTCGAGCTGGGACCGGTCACCGCGGAGGGGCTGGTCGTCACCATGGAGCTGAACCCGAACGAGGGCAACTACGTGCTCTCGGACCTGTCCAACGGGCCGGTGCTGTTCGCGACGTGCTAGGGCTCAGGCCTCGCGGCGCGGCTGCGGCGGCTGGGGTACGACGCCCAGGATGCGGTCGATCTCTTCCTCGGAGAGGTGATCCTCGGACTCGCTGGCCGCGATGATGAGGTTGGTGGTCAGCTCCACCTCACCGAGCAGGTCCACGTCTTCCAGGGTCACGTCGAACTGGTCGTGCATGAGCTCGGACCCCTTTCCTCGTGCGTGCCCCTCCGGCCAATCCTTCCCATTCAGCCTACGGTCAAACATCGAGTTTCCAACTGGTCAATTCGGGCCATACGGACGGTACCGAATGTGTCAGGGACCCGCAGGGGCTGAGGCGGCACCGGGGGCGGCACCGGGGGCGGCAGCTGGGGGCGCCGCCGGAGGCGGCTGGACGCCTGGGTCCACGGATGGCCGCGGATCTCGAGATGGGCCGCGTCCGCGCTCGCGCCGGCGCCGAGCCCCCGTCGATCTCCCGCCCCATTTCTCGGCTTCGCGAGCTCAGCCGGTGGGGCGTGAAAATGGGGCGGGGGGGGGGG
>JALZCZ010000158.1 GCA_030862825.1 Actinomycetota bacterium
GGTGCAGTTGGTGCGCGCGCTGGACGGCGGCGTTGATCGACGCGGTGTCGTCGCCGGCCACGACGTCGCGGGCGCCTGCCTTCATGGCGCGGGTGAGGACCTCCGTGTCGACGTAGTCGCGGACCAGGACCACGCTCACCGTCGGCCGCGCGATCCGGAGCTCCTCGCAGACGTCGATCGCCGCGTCGAGCAGCAGATCGGGACCCAGCACCGCGACGTACTCGTCGGGGTGGGCATCGATCCACGCGTGCATGCGATCCGGGGAGTTGACCCCGTGCGATCCGGGCGGCAACGCCTTGAGCAGTGAGGACACGGTCGGGTTGTCAGGTTCGACGAGTACCGGCATCAGGCGCTCACTCGAAGAGGCCGGGAGCGGAGGTCCCAGCGCTGGAGTCGATTTTGCTGTCAGGGGTGAGCAGCGCGAACGCCAGCTCTCCGTGGCCCTGCGCGAACAGCACCTTCTCTACCTGTTCCTGGTCGAGCGACAGCGTGAACAGGGTGCGCGGCAGCGCCTCCACCGTCTGCGCACCCTCAGGGTCCGTGGTCGTGGTGGTGACCTGTGTCGTGGAGCCGACGGCGATCACCGTGACCCGGTCGAGCAGGAGGCGCGTCGAGTCCTCGGCAGAGGCGCCCACGGCGCCGGTCATGAAGATCGCGACCTCCGAGCCCGGGTTGACGAAGCCGGCAACCCGCGCGGTGTCGCTGAGGTTGATCGAGATCGCCATGTTGCCCTTGGGGATCGGCAGGCTCGTCTCGGCCTCGACCTCCGAGGCGCCACCGAACTTCTCGGGGATGAGCTGCTCACCCACGTAGATGGTGTTCAGCGCGGTCAGGTCGTTGAACGCTTGGCCGTCCGCGGTGGCTCCTGGGAGCACCTGGTCCCGCGGCACCGCCTTGAGCGCGATCTTGCCGCTGGCATAGGAGGCGTTGGTTGCCTCGCCGGCCTCGATCTGCTGCGTCGCGACGAGGACGTCGACGGTGTCGAACTTCTCCTCGGCGCGAGTCTCGGCTCCTCTGACGTACAAGAAGACGAGGGTGGCTCCCAGCGCCGCCACCACGGCAGCAGCCACCAAGAGAATTCTGCGTCGGTTCATCGATGAACTCTTTACCCTCATGGGCGCACGCATGAACCGTGCGGTCCCTCCCAATCCGAACGGCGCCGCTCTCTGCTCCCAGCCGAAGCGGCTCCGAAAGTGACGTTAGTGGCGGGCGTACATCGGCGTGGGCGATATCGGCGAAATTGGCCGATCGACCATGTCACCAGCCCAGATGGGCTATCTCGTCAGCGCCAGAAGTCAGATGTAGAGGGCTGCGATCTCGTCCCGGCACTCGCGGGTGACCACGCTGCGCTTGAGCTTCAGGCTCGGCGTCAGCTGTCCGCCCTCCTCGGTCCAGTCGTCCGGGAGGATCCGGAACTTCCGGATCGACTCCGCCTTCGAGACCGCCTTGTTGGCTTCCCCCACCGCGGCCTCGATCTCGGCACGCAGGTCGGGGTCGTCGACCAGGTCGGGGATGCTGCTGCCGGACTTTCCATGCGCCTTCGCCCAGGCCGGGAACGACTCCGGGTCGATGGTGACCAGGGCGGCGATGAAGGGCCGCCGGTCGCCGACCACCATGCACTGGCTGACCAGCGGGTGCGCGCGCAGCCGGTCCTCGAGCACAGCGGGGGCGACGTTCTTGCCGCCCGCGGTCACCAGGATCTCCTTCTTGCGCCCGGTGATCCGGACGAAGCCCTCGTCGTCGACCTCGCCGACGTCACCGGTGTGGAACCAGCCGTCCGGCTCCAGCACCTCCGCGGTGGCTTCGTCGTTGTGCCAGTAGCCGGTGAAGACCTGGCCGCCCCGGAAGAGCAGCTCGCCGTCGTCGGCTACCCGGACCGACGTACCCGGGATCGGCCGCCCGACGGTGCCGACCTTCTGCGCCTCGGGCAGGTTGACCGTCAGGGCGGCGGTGGTCTCGGTGAGGCCGTAACCCTCCAGCACGGTGAGCCCGATGCCGCGGTAGAAGTGGCCGAGCCGCTCGCCCAGAGGGGCGCCGCCCGAGACGGCGTAGTCGCAGGCGCCGCCGAGGGCGTCGAGCAGCTTGCGGTAGACGAGCCGGCTGAACGCCGCGTGCTGGGCCCGGACTGCCAGCGACGGCCGTCCCTTGGCCGAGTCGAGCCCTCGCGAGTAGGCGATCGCCGTCTCTGCGGCCCGGTCGAAGACCTTGCCGCGGCCGTCGGCGGTCGCCTTCTGGGAGGCGGTGTTGAAGACCTTCTCGAACACCCGGGGCACCGCCAGGATGAAGGTCGGTCGGAACTCCTGCAGGTCAGGCAGCAAGGTCGTGATATCGGCGCTGTGTCCTAGCCGGGCGCGCGCCTTCACCGCGCCCACCTGGATGATCCGGGCGAAGACGTGGGCGAGCGGCAGGAAGAGAAGGGTGGAGGCCCCCTCGGTGGTGAAGAGCCGGTCCAGCTCGTCGACGGCCACCCCCAGCTCGAACATGAAGTTGCCGTGGGTGAGCTGGCATCCCTTCGGGCGTCCGGTCGTGCCCGAGGTGTAGATGACCGTCGCCACGTCCTTCGGAGTCGTGGCCGTACGCCGCCGCTCCAGCTCGTCGTCGGAGATCTCGTCACCGAGGCTGGTCAGCACCTTCACCGCGTTGTCGGTGATCGACCAGACGTGGTTGAGCTGGTCGAGGCCAGCACGGATGCCGGCGATCCGGGACATGTGGTCGGCGCCCTCAGCCACCACCGCCCGGGCTCCGGAGTCGCGCAGGATCCACTCGATCTGGTCGGCCGACGAGGTCTCGTAGATCGGCACTGTCACCGCGCCCGTGAACCAGATGGCGTAGTCGAGCAGCGTCCACTCGTAGCGGGTCTTGGAGATCAGGGCCACCCGGTCGCCGGCCTCGATGCCGGACGCGACCAGGCCCTTGGCGACCGCACTGACCTCGGCCAGGAACTCCGCGGCGGTGACGTCCTCCCAGCCGGTGCCGGCGCGGCGGCTGAAGACGACCGCGTCCGCCGCCTCCCGGGCGTTGGTGACGACGTCGTCGGTGAGGTTGCCCGTGGTGGGAATGTCGGTCGTCAGCGGCGTGGAGAACTCACGCACATTTCCTCCTGCAAGGACGGCGGCGGTGGCGGCTGCGGTCGGGCTGCACGGCAGGCAGGCTACCGCTGGGAGCCGCCCTCAACGGGAGGTGCCCGATCCGGTAGCCTCCACCCGTCATCTCTCCACCGACAGCTTGGGGTTCGTCATGGCCGAGCAGACCACCTCGTCGATCGTCGTCGACGCGGCCCCGGCCGATGTGATGGCGGTCATCGCCGACTTCCCGGCGTACCCCGAGTGGGCCAAGGGCGTGACCACGGCCGACGTGCTCTCGACCACCGACGACGGCCGGGCCGAGCAGGTGTTCTTCGCCCTGGACGTCTCGCCGATCAAGGACGAGTACACCCTCGCGTACGTCTGGGACGGCGACCGTGAGGTCACCTGGACCCTCGTCGAGGGGAAGATGCTGCGCTCGCTCGACGGCGCCTACGTGCTGCGCGACCTCGGCAGCGGCTCGACGGAGGTCACCTACCGGCTGGCCCTCGACGTGTCGATCCCGCTGATCGGCATGCTGAAGCGCAAGGGCGAGAAGATCCTCATCGACACCGCGCTGAAAGGGCTGAAGAAGCGCGTCGAGTCGCTCTCCTGAGCGGGACCACCTTCCGTTGCGCATCCTCCTCTTCACCGGCAAGGGCGGCGTC
>JALZCZ010000370.1 GCA_030862825.1 Actinomycetota bacterium
CCCCCCCCCCCCCCACGTCTGGATAGCCTGGATCACCATGTCCGACGCCCCCACGCCCCAGCAGGTACGCCGGGCCCTGGCGCGCGCGGAGCGGGGTGCGGCGCTCGACCTCGGGGAGGCCGCCGCGCTGCTGGCGGCCACGGGTGACGACCTCGACCGGCTGACTGCGGCGGCCGCGAGGGTCCGCGACGCCGGGCTGGTGGCGGCCGGTCGCTCTGTCGATGGGCGGGGCGTGGTGACGTACTCGCCGAAGGTGTTCATCCCGGTCACCAAGCTGTGCCGCGACAAGTGCCACTACTGCACGTTCGTGGAGTCGCCCGGGCAGCTGCGGCGCGCCGGCCACGCGATGTTCCTGTCCCCCGACGAGATCCTCGACGTCGCCCGCCAGGGCGCCGAGCTGGGCTGCCTGGAGGCGCTGTTCACGCTCGGCGATCGGCCCGAGGACCGGTGGCCCGAGGCACGCGAGTGGCTCGACGAGCAGGGCTACGACTCCACCCTGGCCTACGTCCGGGCGATGGCGGTGCGGGTGCTGGAGGAGACCGGGCTGCTGCCCCACCTCAACCCCGGCGTGATGTCGTGGGAGGAGCTGAACCGGCTCAAGCCGGTCTCGCCCTCGATGGGGATGATGCTCGAGACCACCTCGCGCCGGCTCTTCGAGACCAGGGGCGAGGCCCACTACGGCTCCCCCGACAAGGATCCCGAGGTACGGCTGCGGGTGCTCGAGGACGCCGGCCGGCTCTCGATCCCGTTCACCACCGGGCTGCTGGTGGGCATCGGCGAGACCCTGACCGAGCGGGCCGAGACGATCTTCGCGCTGCGCGCCACCGCCAAGGCCTACGGCGCGGTGCAGGAGGTGATCGTCCAGAACTTCCGGGCCAAGCCCGACACGGCGATGCGCCACGCCGACGACCTGGGGCTCGACGACTACCGCGCGACGATCGCGGTCACGAGGTTGCTGCTCGGCCCCACGGCGCGGGTGCAGGCCCCGCCCAACCTCGTGGACCTGGCCGAGTGTCGGGCGCTGCTCGAGGCCGGCGTCGACGACTGGGGCGGCGTCTCCCCGCTGACCCCCGACCACGTGAACCCCGAGCGGCCCTGGCCCTCGCTGGATCGGCTCCGCTCGCTCACCGCCGAGTGTGGCTTCGAGCTGAAGGCCCGGCTCACCGTGCACCCCGAGTACGTCGTCGCCGGCGAGCCGTGGCTCGACCCCCGCATCTCCGGCCACGTGGCCGCCCTGGCCACCGACGACGGTCTCGCCCGGCCCGGCGTACGACCGACCGGCCTGCCGTGGCAGGAGCCCGACGGCGGCTTCGCTGCTGTCGGACCTGGCGTCGGCCGCACCGACCTGCACGAGGCCGTCGACACCGAAGGCCGCACCGACGACCGGCGCTCCGACTTCGCCGGTGTCTACGGCGACTGGGACTCCGTCAAGGAGGCGGCCATCTCAACCGGTGGCCCGGCGGTGCTGCATGCCGAGGGGAAGGAAGCCCTGGCCGCGGCGGAGGCCGACCCGGGCAACCTCTCGGACGAGCACGCGCTGACCCTGATGACGGCCGAGGGAGACCTGTTGCGGCAGGTGACCCGGCTGGCCGACGACCTGCGCCGCGAGACGGTGGGCGACGAGGTCACCTACGTCGTCAACCGCAACATCAACTTCACCAATGTCTGCTACGTCGGCTGCCGCTTCTGTGCGTTCGCCCAGCGCCGCACCGACGCCGACGCCTACTCGCTCTCCCTCGACGAGGTCGCCGACCGGGCCGCGGAGGCCTGGGACCTCGGCGCCACCGAGGTGTGCATGCAGGGCGGGATCGACCCGGAGCTGCCCGCGACGGCGTACTTCGACCTGGTCACCGCCGTGAAGCAGCGGGTGCCGGACATGCACATCCACGCGTTCAGCCCGATGGAGGTCGTCAACGGCACCGCCCGCACCGGGCTGTCGATCCAGGACTTCCTGATCAAGGCCCGCGAGGCCGGCCTCGGCTCGCTGCCCGGCACCGCCGCCGAGATCCTCGACGACGAGGTCCGCTGGGTGCTCACCAAGGGCAAGCTACCGGCCAAGAGCTGGATCGAGATCGTCACCACCGCGCACCAGGTGGGCCTGCCGACCACCTCGACGATGATGTACGGCCACGTCGACAACCCCCGCCACTGGGTGGGCCACCTGCGCGTCCTCAGCCGGATCCAGGACGAAACGAGGGGTTTCACGGAGTTCGTGCTGCTGCCGTTCGTGCACACCTCCTCACCCATCTATCTCGCCGGCGTCGCGCGCCCCGGCCCCACCCTGCGCGACAACCTGGCTGTGCACGCCATGGCCCGGATCCTGTTGCACGGCCGGGTCAGGAACATCCAGACCTCGTGGGTCAAGCTCGGCGTCGACGGCACCCGAGCGATGCTGCAGGCCGGCTGCAACGACCTGGGGGGCACACTGATGGAAGAGACCATCTCGCGGATGGCCGGCTCCGAGCACGGTTCCGCCAAGACCGTGGCCGAGCTGGTCGAGATCGGCGCCGGCATCGGCCGACCGGTCCGCGAGCGCACCACGACCTACGGAGCCAGATGAGTAGCGACGAATACGGCGTCTACAGCGTCGACGACGAGAACCAGCTGCAGCCCGAGGACTCCCTCAACGACCAGGAGGTCGGCGACGTCCTCGACCGGGGCTACTCCCCGGCCGAGCGCTGGTCGCCCGGCCAGGGCTACGGCAACACGCATCTCGAGGAGGCCACGGGCGAGTCGCTCGAGCAGCGGCTGCGCCAGGAGGAGCCCGAGGCCGACCCCTACGCCGAGCCGTCCGACGACGACCAGGACGAGGCCGACCCCGACCCCGAGACCGGCAACCTGCGGGCCGGTCGCCTGGTCGACTCCGACGAGGGCCTCGGCGAGGACGCCGAGAAGGACATGGTCGGCCACGACGTCGGTATCGACGGCGCGGCCGCCTCGGCCGAGGAGGCGGCGATGCACGTCATCGACGACGAGGGCGACCTCTAGCCCTGCCCGGCAGCTAGCCCAGCGCCTTGGCAGCCACGCGCAGGTCGGCGACCAGGCCGGCGTAGGCCTCGTCGCGGTCGTCGGCGCGCAGCACCGCCGACGGGTGCGTCGTGGGCAGCACCCACTCGGGCGGGGCGGCGACCACGAAGGTCTCCGGCCAGTCCACGAGGGTGCCGCGCACCTCGCCGACCCGGAACTTCGAGCCGTAGACCGCCTTGCCAGCCGTTGCGCCCAGCAGCACGACGCCGGTCGGATGCAGGGTGGCGAACTCGGCCGCCAGCCACGGGCCGCAGGCCGCGACGTGGACGCGGCCGGGCGACTCGTGCATCCGCCGCTTCCCCGGGCCGGGCTTGTAGCGGAAGTGCTTGACCACGTTGGTGACGTAGACATCGTTGCGGTCGAGACCGGCGTCCTCCAGCGCGTCGTCGAGCACCCGCCCTGCGGGGCCGACGAACGGATGGCCCTCACGATCCTCGCGGTCGCCGGGCTGCTCGCCCAGCATCACCAGACCGGCGCTCGCGGGACCCTCACCCATCACCGCCTGGGTCGCGTCCCGGTAGAGCTCGCAGCCGCGGCACTCCGGGAGCGCCGCGCGGATGCTCTTCAGCGACGGTCGCGCCGGCACCCACTCCTGGGCGCCGGGGCGTTCGGGCTGGGCCATTGCCCCCGGTCCCCGCGGGCCCGGCGTGCCATGCGCTCGCCTGGTGCGAACCGGCCTCGAGCAGCTCCTTCAGGCGCTGGTGACTCAGCGGCGCGGCCTTCGCCGCCATCCGGCGAACGATCGGCGCGAGGGCCGCGGCCGCCCCACGGCCGTCGACGTCAAGTCCGAACGTCACCCGGCATCGCTCATCATCGAGTGGCTCGACGGCGACGGTCGCGTTCGGCCGGACAGTCCCGTCCACGCCGTGCGCGGCCCAAGTGCCGCGGGGGCGCGTTGTCGGTGATCTCCTGCGTCATACTCCTCTCGGAGCCCGCCGACCATCCGGACGGTGGTGAAGCGCGAGCCCCCTTCTCGTCCCTCGACGCTCACCTCGGCCACAACCTGCTGCCATTCGGGGAACCTCGCCGGATCCGTGGCGTAGGCGAACACCTCGTCGGCCGGACGGTCGATGTCGATGCTGTTGACGATGGCTGCCATGTCTCCTCCCGATTCCGTCACATCCGCAGTGCGCGGTCCGTCATAGGTATGACGGACCCCGAGGAGAGAATGTGACCGTGAACGAGCGCGGTCTCGCCGATCGGTTCGAGGCCCACGCTGGCTCCGGCCGAGCGGCTCGCTTTCGGGTTGCACGACAGGTTCGGCATGCCGTTCGACGAGATCGCCCGCATCGTCCGCCGTACGCCGTCAGCGGCGAGGCAGCTCGCCAGCCGGGCCCGTCGGCGGGTGGGTGCCGCTCCGGTGCCGGACGCGGACCCGGGCCGGCGGCGGGCGGTAGCCGACGCCTTCCTCTCCGCCGCACGGTACGAGAACGCGATCGCCCCTCAAGCGACCACCGACGCACCACGACGGTGCCGGACCGCAGCGGCTCCGCAGCCTCGACCCGGCGATCTTCGGCAACGACCGCCGTGATCCACCCTGAACGCGCTCCAGCTACCGGACGTCGGCCCAGACCAGGCGGTGGTCCGAGGTCGGGAACGGGAACGCTCCGGTCAGGCGATAGAGCGGGCTGTCGGTGGTCGGCCAGAAGACGGCCGAGTCCTCGATGCTCAGGTCGCGCGAGGGCAGCACGTAGTCGGCGCGCAGGTTGCCCGGCGCGGAGTCAGCGAAGTCGGCGGTGTCGAAGGCCGGGTCCGAGAGGTGAGCGGTGTTGGCCCCGCCCTGCAGCGCGGCCGCCTCCGGGCCGCCCTCGGACGTGGGCGCGTCGTCGGCGTTGACCCGGGGATGGTCGAGCAGCTGCTGGATGGCGCCCGGGATCGAGTCGCCGTCGAGGGGGTCGGAGTTCTGGTCGCCGGCGATCACGAAGCTCGCGTGACCGCGCAGGCCGCCGCGGCTCCCCCGGTCGTCGTAGATGTAGCTGGCGCGCGGACCACCGGCGACGTAGTCGGCCCAGAACCGGATCTCGTCGAAGTTGCGGGTTCCGTTGCGGTCCTCGGGACCGTCGAAGACCGGCGGGGTCGGGTGGGAGGTCAGGAAGTGCACGGTCTCGTGCCCGATCCGGACCGGCACGTCCCAGTGGGACTTCGACGAGAGGCGGACGTCCTCGAGCTCCGCGGGCGAGTACCAGTCCGCCGGAGCGGGCGTCGCCGGGTCGTCCGGCAGCATCGCGCCTGGCATGTCGGCCCAGCGGAAGGTCTGGAACGTGCGCACCTGCCGGGTGACGATCGGGTACTTCGAGTACACGACCATGCCGAACTGGCCGGCGTACAGCCCGAAGCCGAAGGCGTCGTTGCCGCCTCCGATGGCGCCGTTGTTGTCGAGGTCGTGTCCGCTCGGGACGCCGGTGTTGGAGGGGGCGACGAAGGAGTAGGGATAGTGGACGGGGTCGGCTCCGTTGTGGCCGACCTCGAGGTAGTTGTCGCGGAACAGGTCGACCGCCGCGGGGTCGTAGTCGAACTCGTTGATGAGAACGACGTCCGGATCCACCCGCTGGATCGTCTCCGCGACGTTGCTGGCCTGGGCGTTGCCCGGCGTGGAGAGGTCCTGCACCAGCTGCCCGGCGCGGGTGCGGTTGAGCGAGGCGTTGAACGTGGCGAACCGGATGTCGTGGTCGGCCTGTTGACCCTGCCCCGGGCCGTCCCCTTGGTGGCCGTCCGCGGACGCGGGCTGCGTGGTCAGGGTGAGGCCGAGGATGACGGCCGCGGCCGCGGACAGGGCGATGGACGGCGTACGACGCATGATGACTCCCGGAAAGGACGGTGAGGTTGGGCTCACCGTAGGCCGTGAGTGCCGCCGGCGTACACATGGAAATGGTCGCGCCGGGGCACCTGAAGGGATGTTCATACTGTGGATCCTCGCCGTCATCCTGGTCATCGCCGGGATTTTTCAGCTGTTCAAGGGCGAGATGCTGTGGGGGATCGTGCTGATCATCGTCGGCTTCGCCGTCGGCCCCGGCGGTTACAGCATCTTCGGCTAGCCCGGCTGAGAACGAGAACATGTTCTAAACCGGCCCAGTAGGTTGGCGGCGTGCGCTTCTCGATCGTCACCGCCTTCCAGCCGACCGACCACCTGATCCCGCTCGCGAAGGCGGCGGACGAGCTCGGCTACCACGCGATCTCCGTGCCCGACCACGTCGTCGACCTCGAGGAGCTGGCGACGCCGTACCCCTACACGCCGGACGGCAAGCGGCGCTGGGACCTTGACGCGGACTGGCCCGACACGTGGGTGCTGATCGGCGCGCTGGCCGCGGTGACGACCAGGGTGCGCTTCTTCAACAGCATCTACGTGGCCGCGCTACGCAGCCCCTTCCAGGTGGCCAAGTCGGTCGGCACCGCAGCGGTTCTGTCCGGCAACCGGGTCTCACTGGGGGTGGGCATCGGCTGGTGCCGTGAGGAGTTCGAGCTGCTCGGCCAGGACTTCCGGACCCGCGGCCGGCGCACCGACGAGGGAATCGCGCTGATGAAGGCGCTCTGGGAGCCGGGCTGGACGGAGTTCGAGGGCGAGTTCTACTCCGCACCGCGGATGATGATGAACCCGTCACCGACGGCGCCGGTGCCGATCTACGTCGGGGGTCTCTCCGAGGTCGCGTTCCGCCGGGCGGCCAGGCACGACGGCTGGGTGGGCGACATCTACACCGTCGAGGAGGCCTCCGGGCACGCCGAGCGGCTGCTGGAGATCCGCGAAGAGACCGGGGCGACCGGAGCCTTCGCCATCATCACCGCCCTGTCCGACGCGTACCTCCCCGAGCACTTCGCAGCGGCCGGGGCTGCCGGCGTCACCGAGACCTGGACGATGCCGTGGGTCTACTACCACGGCCGCGACGCCACCCTCGGGCAGAAGCTGGACGGGATGGAGCGGTTCGCGGCCGAGGTGATGGCCCCGCTCGCCTCTGCGTGACGGGCGCTACCGGCGTGCTGTGTGTCTGCCGCTTGTCCCACACGGGATGGTCCGCTTGTCGGCGAGCATCTCCATCTCGCCGGTGCTGGGGTCCTTGATCCAGATGCTGCAGCACTTCACGTTGTCGCCGAAGTAGCGTGGCCCGGGCGTCACCGTCAGAGGCGTGCCCATCGGGGCCTCGTAGATGACCTGGCCGTAGTTCTTGTCGAACTGCCAGCCGCACCAGATGTCGTCGTAGTCGCCGTCGTCGGGGCTGGCGTAGACGGTGTTGAAGCCTTCCTCGCCATAGACGTGGTCGCTCCCGGCGCCGAGGAAGATCGTGTCGTCCTGCTGGTCGCCCGTCATCGTGTCGTCGCCCGGGCCGTCGTAGAGCTTGTCGTTGCCGGGCCCGCCGTCCAGCTCGTCGTCGCCGTCCTCGCCGAGCACCTTGTCCGGACCGTCGCCACCGGAGACGTGGTCGTTGCCGGGCCCGCCGTAGACGACGTCGACGCCGGTCTGGCCGTCGACCTTGTCGTTGCCACCCTGGCCGTAGCCGAAGTCGTCACCGTCGCCGAGTCCGACCTTGTCGTTGCCGTCGCCACCGATGCCCGTGTCGTTGCCGGACGCGCCCGCGATGATGTCGCTGTCGCCTCCGCCGACGCCCCTGTCGTTGCCGGTCGAGAGCTGGAGGTTGTCGTCGCCCGAGCCGCCGTCGAGGATGTCGTTGCCCGACTTCCCGTAGACCACGTCGTTGCCGCCCTTGGCGTAGGCCAGGTCGTTGCCTGCCTTGGCGTTGATCACGTCGGCCTTCGACGTGCCGAAGATCTTGTTGTGGCCACCCGTGCCCGTGATGTTCGCGCCGAACGCGACCGTGGGCGCCAGCGCCACCGCCGCCACCGCTGCGCACACGCCCAGGCGCAGCCGAGCCTGCTTGTAAGAGGAGGTCATACGCCGAGTCTCACATCGTCGGCCGACGGGCGCTGAGGAACCCCACGATCCGCCCAGCGGCGTAGGCCGACGGCGCCGTGGGTACCGAATTCGATCCGATCCGAGGAGGAACAGTGGCTGAGACCATCGTCGACCAGGCCCTGTGGGACGACTTCCACGAGGTGGTGAACATGACCTCACGCGAGCTCCGCGACTGGCTGACCGTCCAGGGTGCCGACGAGGAGACCGAGGAGGTGCCCGACCGGGCGGGCAGTCATCTGGGTCACCGGGTCCTCGAGATCCTCGGCAAGCGCCGGGCCGACCTGACCACCGACGACGTGGACGTGATGACCCAGGTGGTCGACCGGGTGCGGTCGCAGCGCCGGGAGGACCTCGAGCCCACCGCCGGTGAGGCGCCCTGGCGGCGTCGGCTGATGAACGTGGGTCACGACCCGCTCAAGCCGGCCTGACACCCGGACCTGTCGTCGACTGCCGGCCGGGTGACAGCACGACGACAGACGGCCGGCGCACGCTCATCGGTGTCCCCGTCCACGCCGCTACGGCCGCGAGACCCACCCCTCCGCGCCGGGCCGCTGCCCACGGACTGCTTCCGCTCCACGCCGCCGCGGAGCTGGTGCGGCTGGTCGAGCCACAGGCGGCCTGGCTACTCCCACTCAATCGTGCCGGGGGGCTTGGAGGTGATGTCGAGGGTGACCCGGTTGATCTCGCGCACCTCGTTCGTGATCCGGGTGGAGATCCGCTCCATCACGTCGTAGGGCAGGCGGGCCCAGTCGGCGGTCATCGCGTCCTCGCTGGTGACCGGGCGGAGCACGACCGGGTGGCCGTAGGTGCGGCCGTCGCCCTGGACGCCGACGGAGCGTACGTCGCCGAGCAGCACCACCGGCATCTGCCAGATCTCGCGGTCCAGGCCGGCCCGGGTCAGCTCCTCGCGGGCGATCGCGTCGGCCTCGCGCAGGATGTCGAGCCGCTCCCGCGTGACCTCTCCGATGATCCGGATCCCGAGGCCCGGTCCCGGGAACGGCTGGCGCCAGACGATCTCGGGAGGCAGACCGAGCTGCTCACCCACCAGGCGGACCTCGTCCTTGAACAGCGTGCGCAGCGGCTCGACCAGCTCGAACTCGAGGTCGTCGGGCAGGCCGCCCACGTTGTGGTGCGACTTGATGTTCGAGGTGCCGGCGCCGCCGCCGGACTCGACCACGTCGGGGTAGAGCGTGCCCTGCACGAGGAAGGCGACCTTGTCGCCGTCGGCACCACCGACGGCGTCGGCGAGCACCTCTGCCTCCGCTGCCTCGAAGACCCGGATGAACTCGCGCCCGATGATCTTCCGCTTCTCCTCGGGGTCCGAGACCCCGACCAGTGCGTCGAGGAACTGCTTCTCCGCGTCGACCACTTTGAGATCGGCACCGGTCGCGGCCACGAAGTCGCGTTCGATCTGCTCGGTCTCGCCCTTGCGCATCAGCCCGTGGTCGACGTAGACGCAGGTCAGGCGGTCACCGATGGCGCGCTGCACGATCGCGGCCGCCACGGCTGAGTCCACGCCGCCGGAGAGCGCGCAGATCGCGTGCCCGCGGTCACCGATCTGCTCGCGGATCGTCTCGATCTGGTCCTCGACGATGTTGACCATGGTCCACGTCTGGCGGCAGCCGGCGATCTGGACCAGGAAGTGCTCGAGCACCTTCTGGCCGTGCTCGGTGTGCATGACCTCCGGGTGCCACTGGACGCCGGCCATCCGGCGGTCGAGCGACTCGAAGGCCGCCACCGGCGTGCCCGTGGTCGAGGCCAGCACCGCGAAGTCGGGCGGCGCGGCCGTGACCGAGTCGCCATGGGACATCCAGACCGTGTGCGCCGCCGGGATCTCGGCCAGCAGGGTGCCGGGCCGGCTCACCGACACCCCGGTCCGGCCGTACTCGCGGGCGCCGGTCTCGGCGACCTCGCCGCCCATCCCCTGTGCCATCAGCTGGAAGCCGTAGCACATCCCGAAGACGGCCACGTCGCTGTCGAACAGGGCGTTGTCGATGCCCGGTGCGCCCTCGGCGTAGACCGACGACGGTCCGCCGGACAGGATGATCGCCTTCGGCCCCTTCGCCAGCATCTCCGCGATCGGCATCGAGTACGGCACGATCTCGGAGTAGACGCGAGCCTCCCGGACCCGCCGCGCGATCAGCTGGGCGTACTGCGCCCCGAAGTCGACGACGAGGACGAGATCGTGGTCCGACACGCGGGTCATGAGTCCCCTTTACGACGTACGGCGGAGTGCTCATCGTATCGGTGCCTCGGTGCCGTCCTGGCCCGCCTCCCGACTCACGTCCTGGCGTTGGTCGAGCGGGTCGCCCAGCCGGTCTCGACATGCGCCACGGTGCCCCTCGCTGCGCTCGGGCCGCAGCCGGCGCTGCTCGACCTCCCGCGCCTTATCACGTCCTTGCAGAGCGGACGTGAGGGCGTGACATCAGGGCCCGGCCGGGGAGGGAGGGTGGCCGGGCCCTGACTATGTCCATGCAACTGATGGACCGTTGCCTGGACGGGACCCGGTCCTTCGGGAGGGAGCATGAATTCACCGGGTCCGATCTCACAACGACCCCCGGAAGGGCGGGTTACGGGATTCCGGAGAAGATTTTCCCGCGCCCGCCCCGAGCCTGTGAGGCGGAAACGGGCGGGATATCGAGGAGGGCTCAGCGCCGCCTCGCACGCAGCGAGAGGGGGCGCGACCCATCTCGGAGTCGGTCGGTTGAGGAGCAGTCTCAGGAGACGCTGACGATGGGCAGCCGCAGCGCCCCGACGGCCGTCTCCGGGACCACCGGGGAGGTCGGCTGCACCGGCGACACACGGGCGTAGGACTCCCCCAGGGCGGGGCGCGGGTCGGCCTCGCCCTTGTTGGGCCAGAACGCCATGGCGCGCTCGGCCTGGGCGGTGATCGTCAGCGACGGGTTCACACCCAGGTTGGCGGAGATCGCGGACCCGTCGACGATGTGCAGCCCCGGGTGCCCGTAGACGCGTTGGTAGGGGTCGACGACGCCCGTCTCCGGCGAGTCCCCGATCGTGCACCCGCCGATGAAGTGCGCCGTGAGCGGGGCGTTGAAGGGCTCGCCGACGTTGCCGCCCGGGGTGCCCCCCATCACGTCGGCCATTCGGCGTACGGCCTCGTACGCCACGGGGATGTACGTCGGGTTCGGCTCGCCGTGGCCCGGCTTCGAGGTCATCCGCCACCCGAACAGGGTCTTCTTGCCCACGGTGGTGATCGAGTTGTCCAGGGTCTGCATCACCAGGGCGATCACGGTGCGCTCGGACCAGTGCTTCATGTCGTAGAGGTCGCGCACGGACCGGCGCTGGGCCCACATCTCACGCAGCCAGGTCCGCCACCGCGGCTCGGTGCCGGTGTCGTCGGCCAGCACCGTCTGCATCATCGCCATGAAGTTGCTGCCCTTGCCGTAGCGCACCGGCTCGATGTGGGTGTGGTCGTCGGGGTGCCACGAGGAGGTGATGGCAACCCCCTGCGTGAAGTCTGTCGTCAGGTCGGGGGCGAGCGCGCCCAGGATCGCCTCGGAGTTGGTCCGAGTCAGCACCCCGAGCCGGTCGGAGATCCGCGGCAGGTCGCCCTCGCCCTTGAGCTTGTGCAGCAGCCGCTGGGTGCCCAGCGCGGCCGCCGAGAACACGACCTGCTCGGCGGTGAACGTCTTGACCGCCGTACGCCGCGCGAGCTTGGCTTTGGTCCACCGGGTGTCGACCCGGTAGCCGCCACCGTCGAGCGGCGTGACCCTGGTGACCGTGGTGAGTGGGTGCACGACCGCGCCGGCCTGCTCGGCCAGGTAGAGGTAGTTCTTGACCAGGGTGTTCTTGGAGTTGTGCCGACAGCCGGTCATGCACTCGCCGCAGTTGCGGCACGGGTTGCGGTCGGGTCCGGTGCCGCCGAAGTAGGGGTCCGCCACCGTGTCCTCGGGCGTCTGGCCCGGCCCTCCGAAGAAGACGCCGACCGGGGTCGGATGGAACGTGTCGCCGACGCCCATGTCGGTGGCGACCTTCTCCATCACCTCGTCCGACGGCGTACGCAGGGGGTTGTCGACCACGCCGAGCATCCGCTTGGCCTGGTCGTAGTAGGGCGCCAGCTCGGCCTTCCAGTCGGTGATGTGCGACCACGAGGGGTCCCGGTAGAAGGCGTCCAGCGGCTCGTAGAGCGTGTTGGCGTAGACCAGCGACCCTCCGCCGACGCCCGCACCGGCCACGATCAGGCAGTCCTTGACCATGTCGATGCGCTGGATGCCGTAGCACCCCGCGGCCGGGGCGAAGAGGTACTTCTTGACGTCGAACGAGGTCGTCGGGAAGTCGCCGTCCGCGAACCGGGCGCCCGCCTCGATCACGCCGACGCGGTAGCCCTTCTCGGTGAGCCGGAGCGCGGTGACCGAGCCGCCGAAGCCGGAGCCGATGACGAGGACGTCGTAGTCACATCCATTGTCGATGGTCGAGCAGCGGGCTTGCGAGCGTATCGAGACCCCCGACATCACGCCCTGCCCAGCTTCTTCATCAGCCTGAGGTTGAGTGTCATCACCTTCCCGTACGCCTCGTCGGACATGCCGAACATCGGCGCGAACCTGATCAGCCGCTGGGTGCCCACCGACTGCGACTCGGTGTAGCGGTGGATGCCCTCGCTGCCCTGCCGGCGGCCCATGCCCGACTCGCGCATCCCACCCATCGGCGAGTCGATGCTGGCGAAGGTGGCCCCGAACGCCTCGTTGATGTTGACCGTGCCGCACTTGATCAGCCGGGCGATGGACCGAGCACGGGCGCCGTCCTCGCTGTAGATCGAGGCGTTGAGGCCGTACTCCCCGTCGTTGGCCCGGGAGATCGCGTCGGCCTCGTCGTGGAAGCGGTAGAGCGAGATCACCGGCCCGAAGGTCTCGTGGCCGAAGCAGGTCATGTCGGGCGTCACGCCCTCGAGGATGGTGGGCTCGTAGAAGAACGGGCCGAGGTCGGGCCGCGGCCTGCCTCCGGTGAGCACCCGGGCGCCCTTGGCGACGGCGTCCTCGACGTGCGCGGTGACGGTGTCGAGCTGGTCCTGGGAGATGAGCGTGCCCATGTCGTTGCCCCAGTCGAGGGTCGCACCCAGGGTCATCGCGTGGGTGCGGGCAACGAACCGCTCCACGAAGCGGTCGTAGACCTGGTCGGCCACGAACATCCGCTCCATCGAGACGCAGAGCTG
>JALZCZ010000373.1 GCA_030862825.1 Actinomycetota bacterium
CCCCCCCCACGCCCGGGAGCTCCACATCGCGGTGCTGTCCAGCTTCGCGCTGCACGGGCAGGCGCCCAGCCTCGAGTCGGCGGCTGCTCTCGATGAGCTCGTACGCGCCGACCTGGTCGCGCTGGACGAGGACGGAGAGATCCGGGCGGCGTACCCCTTCTCGCCGACCCCGACCGGCATCACGGTCACCTGGCCACGCGGGCCGCGCCTCCACGCCATGTGTGCGATCGACGCACTCGGTGTCTCGGCCATGCTCGACCGACCGGTCGTGGTCACCGCATCCGATCCGGTGAACCGAGCGGACATCACGGTGACCGTGCGCGCCGACAGAGCCGAGTGGTCCCCCCGTCTTGCCGTCATCTACCTGGGCTCGACGGGTGTTGCCTGCGGCCCCTCGGTCGACGCCACCTGCCCGAGCATCAACTTCTTCTCGGGCGCGGAGACCGCGCAGCAATGGGCGCAGAACCACCCGGCGGTGACCGGCCGTCTGCTCGAGCACGAAGAGGCCCTCGAGCTAGCCGTGGACGAGTTCTCCCAGCTCCTCGGCGGTCGTCGGCTCAGCGACGACAGCGCCGTCAGACCTCCAGGATTGCCGGGTGCACACGGGGCGTGACGAGAACCCACCCCGTCGGCGCGTCGAGTCCAGCAGCGTCCACCGCGTCTCGGCTGCCAGCTCCTGGTCCTGCTCGAACAGGTAGCCGGGTTGATGGCGACCTCGCGCCATGTCGAGACCCCGCCAACGGCTGCTCTGTCCGCGGACCGCGTGACGAACTATGAATGACGGGACCCACCTCTCGGACCCCTGGAGCTCACCGATGTTCGACCGCTGCACTCCCTGCCTGCTCGGCGCCGCCACCCTGTGCGCCGGACTGGTGCTGGTGGGGCCCACCTCGTCCGCCGACGGAGATCCCGTCCAGCGTGACGCCAGCACCTCGTCGTCGGTGATCGAGCTCGCGGGAGAGGACCGCGTGCAGCTCGTCCCGACCGGCGCCTCCGGCCCGACGATCCTGCAGCCCCTCCCGCGACCCGACGGCACCACGCCCGGGCTGATCGTCTCCACCGCCGACAGGACGACCACCGTCGCGGCGACCGACAGCACCGCCGCGCCGACGGTGGTCAGCGGCGCCGCGCCCCAGCAGGCGATGGCAACCCGGGCCGCCGAGGACCTGGTCGAGCTTCGCTTCGAGGTCATCGGCCGCGACGGACGCCCGGCGGTCGCGCACGTGAACATCTTCGACGTCGCGACCGGAGCCGTCTCCGCCTACAGGACTCTCCCGGGCGACCCCGACCGCGAGTGCGCGGCCACGTCGTCGTCACCGGCTCCCTGCATCCTGGTGCCGCCCGGCGCCTACTCGCTGATGGCGCTGGTGACGACCATGCCGGAGGACCAGCCGAGCACCGTCAGGAACCTCACGATCCAGAACCTCTCCCTCGTGGGCGACCCCGAGGTCTCGGTCGCCCAGGACCTCACCTTCACGTTCGATGCGCGCGAGGCCAGGAAGGTCCAGGTGCGCACGCCGGGCGACCCGACCAAGGTCAACGACGGGGGAGCGCTGGAGCTGGGCTACACCCGGACCGCCGCCAACGGTCGATCCATCGTGATCGCGCAGCGGCCGTCGTTCATGCTCGACCGGAGCTTCTACCAGCAGCCGACCGCTCCGGTGAGCCTCGGTGAGCTGCAGAGCCGCGCGCGGTTGCGCCTCGAGGCGCCGGACATCGGGCTCAGCGCGCCCACGGCCGGCGCGCTGCACCCCGAGTACTACGACCGCGTCTGGTTCTCCGACGTCTCCTCGCAGTTCCCCGTCTACGACGGCCGCGACCTGCTGCGCGTCGCCGACGTCGGCCACGCCACCGCCGAGGACCTGGCCGGGCGAGACCTCCGCGGAGCCGTCGCGGTGGCCGAGCGTTCCGACGACGTGTCGGTCGCCGACCAGTCGAACCGCGCCGCCGCGGCAGGGGCCGAGCTGGTGGCCATCTACAACGACGGTCCCGGAGACAACGGCGACCCGGGCGCGAGCGGCACCATGCTCGAGGTGCCGACCGTGCGGCTCACCCGCGCCGAGGGGCAGGAGCTGCTGGACCTGCGGCCCCCCGACCTGGCCACGGTGCACGGCGAGAGCGTGACGCCATACGTCTACGACCTGGTGATCGAGCACGACGGCCGCATTCCCGACGACTTGACCTTCACCGCCAGGAGGGGTGCGGACGGCAACCTGTCGACCCAGGTCCGCGAGTTCCACGGCCAGCCGACGCAGGACTCGACCTTCTCGGAGGCGGCCTTCGCGTGGCAGCCGGGCGACCAGTTCGCCATCTCGACGCTCTTCCCGATCCGTGGCGGCGCCCAGGAGCGTCCGGAGTACCGCGTCGCCGATCCCGAGACCAGCTGGAACTTCGCGACGTCGACGCCGGAGACGACCTACAACGCCCTGTTCCCGCGCCAGCCGGTGCTGCGGATGCAGCTGAGCGACCCGGACCGGCGGAGCTACGTGGCGGGAGAGGTCGTCCGGAAGCCGGTGGGCGCGGCACCGATCACCGCCGGCCCCAACCCGGTGGTGCCGATCGAGCGCTCGGGCGACCGGATGCGGGTCTACATCGCCGGGTTCGTCGACGCCGACGGCAACCACGGTGCGCCGTACACCGACAGGAGCGGGATGCGGACGTTCCTCTCGATCACGGCGAACGGCGAGGTGATCGGTGAGACGACCGCCCGACCGCAGGGGATCGCCCAGCTGCCCGCAGGCGACTCGAGGGTGAGCATCGCCTTCACGACCGACAACCCCCAGTCGTGGAACGATCTCTCGACCCACACCGACACCACCTGGACGTTCGACTCCGCAGCCGTGCCAGCGGGCGAGGCCGCGGTGCAGCCGGTGATCGTCGCCGACTACGACGTCGACGTCGACCTGCGCAACCGGGCGCACGGCCGCACCTTCGACCTGAATCTGTCCTACCTCGACGGTACGAGCGCCTCGGCGATCGGAGACCTCACCCTCGAGGCGTCGTACGACGACGGGCAGTCGTGGCAGAAGGCCACCGTGCGGCAGGGAGCCGACGGGCACCACGGCGTGGTGCTGCCCCGCGGCGAAGGCTTCGTGTCGCTGCGGCTCCGCGCGGCCGACGACGCCGGGTCGCAGCTATCCCAGGAGGTCATCCGGGCCTGGTACGTCGACTGACACGTCGGTGGACAGCCAGCCGAGCCGGACCGCCTGCACGCCGGCCTGAAACCTGGTGCGGACGTGCAGGTGGTCCATCATCTCCGCCACGCGGCGGCTGAGGGTGCGGGTGCTGGCACCGAGGTGCCGGGCGACCACGTCGTCCTTGGCGCCCGAGGCGAGCAGCGCCGCGAGCTGACGGTCGGAGAACTCGCCGTCCACCGCCGGAGCCACGATCGGGGTCGCCTGCGTCCACAGCAGCTCGAAGAACTGGACCAGCGCGTCGAGCAGCGCGGAGGGGCGGATGCAGAGGGCGGCGTCGACGACCTCGTCGGCACCGACCGGCAGGATCGCGAGCCGCCGGTCGCCGATGGCCAGCTTCATCGGCAGGTCGGCGTGCACCCGCGACCGCTCGCCGGCGCGTACGGCGTCCTGCGCGGACTGCAGCGCTCCAGGCAGCTCCAGCGCCTCCGGTGCGTAGATGCCGCGCACCACCACGTCGTCCCGCAACAGGGAGTTGACGGAGGTCTCGGAGCGCTCCACGTCCGTGACGTACGGCGGCCGGTCGAGCACCAGGAGCTCCTCCCGGGTCTGGGCGATCACCTGCTCGAAGCGCGCCGCGATGGCCGGCCGTCCGATCACCACCTCGACGATGTCCTCGGGCCGGTGGCGCTCCTCGGCCGGCATCTCCGCGAGCAGGTCGCGCGCGGCGAGCTGCGCCCGGGCCAGCTCCTCCTGCCGCCGCGAGACGAGCACGTCGATCGCGACGTCCGGCCGCGTCGCCCGCATCCGCGGCGGCTGCCCCGGCAGCCGGCTGACCATGCCGAGCTCCTCGAGCCGGGCCAGCGACCGCTCGACCGCGGGCTCGTCGAGCCCGAGGGCGCCGGCGAGGTCCGCTCCGCTTGCCTGGGTGCGGGACAGCAGCTGCCGGTAGACCGCTTCGTCGTCGGGCAGGACACCAATCGACTCCAGCACGGCTCCATGTTCCCACCGGACGGCAGCCAGATTGAGACGTCGCCGGCTCAGGCAGGGTGGAGGAGGTCGTCGAGCCCGATCCGTCGGTAGAAGTCGGTGCGGATCTGATCGCCGAGGTCGAAGACCTCTTCGGCGCCGTCGTGTGCCGGGTCGATGTGGACCCGGAACGCCCGCTTTCCCTTGGGGGTGTCGACGAGCCGGAGGATCGCGCGGGAGACGCCGGCGGGGTCCTGGTCGGACGGGGCGAGGTCGGCGAGTCGCTGGGAGACGGTGTCCATCAGCCCGGCGTACTCCTCGTCGTACGCCGCCGCGATGGCGGTGTCCTCGGCGTGTCCGGCGTTGACGAAGTGGCGGGTGCCCGTGGTGAAGGAACCGGGGACCACGATGCTGGTCTCGATGCCGAACCGGGCGAGCTCGGCGGCGTAGCTGACCGCGAGCGCGTCCATCCCGGCCTTGGCCGCGAAGTAGGGCGCGAGGTAGGGCGGCGTTCCGCCGCGTGCGCTCGACGAGCCGACCCAGATGACCAGCCCGTCGCGGCGGGCGCGCAGGTGTGGCAGGACCGCGCGGTTGACCCGTTGGGTGGACAGGACGTTGACGTCATAGGCGGCCGCGAGCTGCTCGGCCGTGAACGCCTCGGTCGGGCCGAGCACCATGTGGCCCGCGTTGTGGACCACGACGTCGATCCGGTCGGCGTCCTGCAGGACGGTGGCGACGGCGGCGTCGACGGACGCCTGGTCGGTGACGTCCATCTCGACGGGTCGCAGGTCGACGCCGTGCTCGGCGGCGTACGTGATGGCGTCGGCCGCGGCCGGCCGGTTGCGGCCGGACAGGCCGCGCATGCCGGCGTAGACGGTGTGCCCGGCGTCCGCGAGTGCGCGCACGGTCAGGGCGCCGAACCCGCTGGAGGCGCCGGTGACGATGACGGTCTTGTTCATGGTGGTTCTCCTTCGTGTGGTGTTCTGCCGGGTCGACGTGCTGGTCTCGCTGTGCTCAGATGACGCCGCCGTTGACGTAGAGCACCTGGCCGTTGATCCACCGGGCGGGGCCGGCGAGGTGGGCGACGGTCTCGGCGATGTCGTCGGGTTCGCCCAGCCGCTCCAGCGGGCTCATGGTCGCGAGGCGATCGATGGCCTCCTGCGGCTTGCCGACGAGGAAGAGCGGCGTGGCGGTGGGACCGGGGGCGACGGCGTTGACGGTGACGTCGCGGCCGCGCATCTCCTTGGCCAGGATGAGCGTCAGCGCGTCGACCGCGCCCTTGGTCGCGGCGTACGCGGTGTAGGTGGGCAGGGCGAGCTTGGTCACCGAGCTGGAGAAGTTGATGATCGCGCCGCCCGGACGGACCCGGCGGGCGGCCTGCTGGCCGACCACGAAAGTGCCGCGGACGTTGGTGCGGATCATCCGGTCGAAGTCGCCGTCCTCGTCGAGGTCGAGCTCGGCCAGCGGCGCGAGCAGCATGATGCCCGCGGCGTTCACGACGACGTCGACACCGCCGTACGCCGCCTCGAGCTCGTCGAAGATCCCGGCGACGGCGGCCTCGTCGGCGACGTCGCCGAAGAGCAGGACGGCCCGGCCACCGGCCTCGACGACCGCGTCCGCGGTCTGCTGGGCGCGGTCCTTGTTGCCGACTTAGTGGACGCCGACCACCATCCCAGCGGCGCCGAGACGGGCGGCGACGGCGCGGCCGATGCCGCCCGAAGCGCCGGTCACGAGCGCCACGCGCTGGTCGTTGGAGTGTGCAGTCTGTGCGGTCATTCGTGGTTCCCCTTCGTGCTGCGCCACGGGACCGTCCTGTGATGTGTACGCTGAGTCCATAACATCAGAAATGGACGCGGCGTACAAATAGATGGTCCGCCAGATGAGAAGAGGGAGGTCAGCGGCATGGCTCGAGGACGACGGCCGACCGAGCAGGTGCGCGGCGAAGTGCTGCACGCCGCAGGGGAGCTGCTGCTGAGCGAAGGCATGGGCGGCTTCACGATCGAGAAGGTCGCCGCCCACAGCGGCGCGAGCAAGATGACGATCTACAAGCTCTGGCCCTCCAAGGGCGCGCTCGCGCTCGAGGGCTACTTCACCACCGTCGAGGAGACCCTTGCCTTCCCCACCACCGGCGACGCCGAAGCCGATCTCCGCGCCCAGTTGCACGCCTTCGTCGACCTCCTGACGGAGACGAACGCCGGCCGGGCGCTGGCTGAGCTGATTGGCCAGGCCCAGACCGATCCCGCGCTGATGGAGGCCTACCTGACGACGTACTCCGGTCCCCGGCGCCGCCTCGCGGTCGCACGCCTCGACGCCGGACGAGCGCAAGGCCAGCTGCGCTCCGACCTCGACGCCGAGAGCGTCGTCGACCAGCTGTGGGGCGCCTGCTACCACCGGCTCCTGCTGCCGAACCAGGCTCTGGACCACGACTTCGCCGACCGGCTCGTGGACAACCTGTTCCGCGGTGTCGCGAGCTGAGGCTCGCGGGCGGGAGCGGGACGGAGCTCGGCGCTAGGCGGGCGCTGAGGTGAGTGTTCGCACCAGGGGCGCGAGCTCGGGGATCTCGGCCGCCGCCTTCGCGCTCACCGCCGGCAGCCAGGTGGCCACGGTCGTCAGCCTGGCGCTCATGGGGCCGTCGGCTGCGCCGCCGTGCCGGGCCTGCAGATGCGGGTGATGGCCTACGCCGAGCACGCCCCGACCCTCGCGTCCGGCGCCAACATCGCCGCGTTCAACGTCGGCAACGCCCTCGGGGCGTGGATCGGCGGACCCACCCTCGCCGTCACCCTCGTCGGACTCGCCGTGCTGCTGGTCGCAGCCAAGGCGCCCGGCGGCGAGCTGAGCACACCGACACTGACTCCCGCCCAGGTGACCGCCTGAGTGGTGGGGGCGCCCGGGGGGAATGGGATCCCTGCCGTCGGGAAACCGGTCGGGGTCGTCGTGAGGAGGAGTGATGGGTGGCGCCGGGCTTCCGGGTCTGATCTTCGCGGTCGTGCTCCTGGTGCTGATCGCAGCGTTGGTTCTGCTGGTCTACCCGTGGGTGAACTCGAGGCGGAGCGAGGTCGAGAGGCTGGCTGACCCCTCGGTCGAGAAGCTGGAGTACGAGGTGCCCGAAGGGCAGGACCCGGCGGCGGTGGTCAAGGCCCTCAAGCACGACGGGCTGGATGCCATAGCCGAGCTGCGGCACGGCCGGCAGCTGGTGCTGATCAATGCCACGGAGGGTGTCGAACGCGTACGTCCTCGCGCCCGCGCCGTGATCGCGCAGCGCGCCCTGCTCAACACCCAGGGCGACCCGGCACCCGAGCACGAGGTCAGGTTCCTCGACGAGTAGATCCCGGTACGCCGGCTGACGAGCAGGTTGCGGGTCGCCGGGCCCGAACGAGTGCCACTCCCCGGCCTCCGTCGGGGTTCATGGCGCCGTCCGCCTCGTGAGCCACCCGCGGGCGGCCAGGTCGTCGAAGTCGATCCCGAGGTTCTCGTACGGCGCCGGCCGGCTGCGCGTGCGGGCCTCGAAGAGTCATACCGACGCGCCCTCGAGCAGCTGCTGTCGGTAGCGGGCCAATGGGCGGATGGGTCCGTTGGTGATGGCGCCGACCAGGCAGCCGTGATGGCGGTACTCACCGAGGAAGAGGCCGGAGGCGTCGTGGTCGACCATGCGGAAGTCGAACCTGGATCCGGTGAGACCGACGGACTGGAGGCGCCAGTCGTACAGGTGGGACCAGAAGGAGGGCGGGGGAGCGACCTGGTCGCGGAGGGGGCTGGTCAGCAGGGCTCGTGCGGCCAGTCGGCCCTGATCCACGGCGTTGGAGTAGTGCTCGACGCGGACGAGCTCGTGGTCGAGGAGGGGCTGCGGCGAGCGGGCCACGTCGCCGGCGGCGGTGATGCCCGGAGCGGCGAGCCCGTCGCCGTCGAGCACCACCCCGTCGTCGAGCCGGAGTCCGGAGTCGTCCAGCCAGCCGGTGGCTGGTCGAGAACCCAGGGCTGCAACCACGAGGTCGGTGGCGACGACCGAGCCGTCGGCGAGACGGGCGTGGACCCTGCCGTCGTGACCGGAGAGCCCGCTGACCTCGGTGTCGAGTCGCAGGTCCACCCCGAAGCCGCGATGCAGCTCGGCCACCCGACGGCCGATCTGCGGCCCGACCGCCGAAAGCATGGGCTGCGACATCCGTTCGACGAGCGTGACGGACTTCCCGAGGAGGGTCGCCGCCGCCGCGATCTCGCTGCCGAGGAAGCCGGCGCCGAGGACGAGAACCCGTCGGCTGTCGCTCAACCGGTCGCGCAGGGTGACGGCGTCCTCGAGGCTGCGGAGTACGACGACCCCGGGGTGGGTGAGGTGCGGCGGCGGTTGCCGGGCGGAGACGCCGGTGGCGATGACCAGCCCGTCGAAGCTCGCGTCGGGGCCGCCTATGACGTGGACGATGCGCCGTCGCAGGTCCAGTCCGGCGGCCCGCTGGCCCAGCCGCCACTCGACGTCCAGCTCGTCGGCTTGCGGGAGGTCGAGCAGCGGCGGTGTCTCGGCGACCAGGTAACCCTTGGAGAGTGGCGGTCGCCGGTAGGGGCGGTGCTCCTCCGCGCCGATGATCGCGAGCCGACCGTCCCACCCGAGTCGGCGGAGCTCGGAGGCCGCACTCAGGCCGGCCAGGCCCGCGCCGACGACGACGATCTTCCTCACGGCCGGTCCCCGGTGAGTCGGATCGCCTGGACGGGGCAGACCAGCGCTGCATCGCGGACGGCGTCGTCGTGCATCGTGTCGGGGACCGGGTCGTAGACCAGCTCGTCGTCCTCGTCCAGGGAGAAGACCGCGGGTGCGGCGTACACGCACTGGGCGTGGATCTCGCAGATGGCGCGGTCGACGTCGACGTTCATACTCGGCCCCCTCTGATGGGTGGGTTGAACTTGGAGAGCCGCTCCAGCTCCCACCGCAGGGCGACGCGGTTGTCCAGCTGGACGACGTGGTCGATCTCCATGTCGATGATTCGCTGGGCACCGGGCCGTGCCGCTGCACGCGCCTCGTGCCAGTCGACCTTGGCCCGCCCGCTCAGATGCAGGCTGTCGCCGTTGTCGAAGTCGATGAACAGCAGTCCCGCTCGCGGATCGAGCGCGAGGTTGCCGAGCGTCATGTACATGGAGTTGCCGACGTAGTCCGGCCAGCTGAGCCGCTCCGGCTCGACGTCGACAAACCCCGGGTTGCCGCCACGATGGCTGGCGTCGGCTCCGAGGCCGGGAGCAGTCGTGCCGACGAAGAAGGTGTCGGCCGACCCGACCCAGGCGACCTGCTCCTCGGTCAACCGGGTGCCTGTCGCGCGGGTTGTGACCGGGGGTGGATCGATGAGCGTGCCGCGCCGGGTCTGGATGTACTTCGGACAGTTGCCGAAGACCTGGTCGGCGTGCACGAGCAGCCCGTGGTCGCGCATGTGTGCGCGGCCGTTGATGCGCATGCGGCGACGGGTCTCGGGCTCGATGGCGATCATGCCGACCTCGAGTGGCGCGTCGAAGGCGCCGAAGAGCGGGTCCTCGGCGGGCAGCTCCGCCGCGATGGTGAAGGTCGTCTCGCTCAGGGTCTCGATGAAGCCCGGCTCGCCGACGAGGACAGTCGTCCACACCGCGTCCTTGCGCTCGGCCGAGATGACGATCATGCGCTGCTCGAGCAGGAACTGCTCGGCGACCGCGGGTACGTCGCGCCCGACGGTGGCGCTGCCGTGCGCCACTCCGTCGACCCCGGCGCGGTGCTGGACGCTCAGTTCGCCTGGGTGGTGCATGGGGTGTCCTCTCCAGGAGGGCCCGGGGATTGATGGCCCCGGGCCCTCAACGTCGGTCGGACGGCTCAGAAGAAGCCGCAGGTGGGCGCGCCGGCGACCGGCGCAGAGTGGCCGTCGACACCGGAGGTGGCGTAGATCTCGAGGCGTACGCCGTCGGGGTCGCTGAAGAAGACCCCGCCCGAGGGCGCACCCTCGCCGTGGGCCACGACACCGTCGTAGAAGAACTCCACGCCCAGCCCCCTGAGGGTCTTCTCGGCCGCGCGTACCGCGTCGACACTGGAGACCTCGAAGGACAGGTGGTGCAGGCCGGGTAGCCCGGCGGCGAACTGGCCGTCGCTCTGCTGCCACAGCGCGATGGACAGGACGCCCTCGTTGCCGAGCAGCGCCCAGGCGCGATCGTCGTCCGAGCGCGCCAGGACATCGAAGTCGAACAGCGCTTCGTAGAACTCGATCGACCGGTCCAGGTCCGTCACGTTCAGCGCGACGTGTCCTGTCTTGAGTGCCGGGTTGCTCACGATGACCTCCATCTTCGGCACCGCCCTGCCGCCCACGTGGGCAGCACTAATGGGAAGGGCATTCAGTACCATTAGGTGCTACCGTAGGGCAGGCACTAATGCTTGGCAAGCGGTAGAACGTTAGTTTCTTGCTGGCTACGATCTATCCGCCCGAGACGGGAGGATGGAGACGTGACCGCCGACGACGTGCCCGATCTCTACCCCTCGGAGCCCCTGCCGGTCCGCCTCATGAACACGGTGTGGGCGAGCCGCAGCGTCGCGCACGACTCACTCGCCACGGTCGCCCAGCTCCAGCAGTGGGCGCGGCAGTGTGGAATCCGCCCGGCGACCGGTCTCACCCGCGCCGACCTCACACGAGCTCGATCGCTCCGCGACGCGCTCCGCCGGCTGGCCGCCACCGTGCTCGAGGACCGACGGCCCAACGCCGTCCGGTCCGACTGGCCGGCCGGACAGGCCCTGGACGTCCTCAACGACTTCCTCCGGACCAGCGTGCCGGAAGTCGTGGCAGGCGACGACAACAGCCTCCACCGTGGCTGGCACTCGAGCGCCACGGGGTTCGATCGGGAGCTGGTCGCGATCGCGCTGGAGGGGTCGGACCTGCTCGCGGAGGGCGCCACCCGACTCGGCGTCTGCCACGGGCCCGGCTGCGTCCTGTACTTCGAACGCCAGGCGCGGCGTGAATGGTGCTCGGCCGGGTGTGGAAACCGGGCGCGCGTGGCCCGGCACTACCACCGGCACCGGAGTGGTGCCTCGGGAGAGGCGCAGGCCTCCGACGCCTGATCCGATCGGGACCTCTTAGGTCTAGACCTAACAGAGCACGTATGCGGCGCCCTCCGGGCGTCGAAGCGACTCTTGGGGGCTCTCAGGGGGTTGCAGGTCTAGTCCAGGATGCGGCAGGCTCGGGGCAGTTCTCGCGCTGAGTACGCAGGTCGGCCGGCTGATCATCCCGGGCGGCGCGGTGTTCGGCGCACGATCTCGGGAGCACGGTCTCCTGACCCCTGAGGAAGGAGCACACCATGCCCGAGGACACGTCGCCCGCCTCCCCGACCGGGCCCTACGACACAGCCGTGAGACGGCGCGCAGTTCTCATAGGTTCCGGGATCGGCGCGGTTGGTCTCACGTTGGGCGGGCGCGTGCATGCCTTCGCCGGCGAGAACTCGCGCGGCTTCGCCATGGTCACGGATGTGCACATCAACGTCGACGAACCAGTTCGTACGCGCGACTTCGAGCGCATTCTTCGACACATCGAGTCGCGGGATCCTGGCTTCGTCCTCAACTGCGGGGACTTCGCCGACATCGGCGCCAGTGAAGAGTTCGAGGTCTACGACTCGACCGTCCCCGATGGCCTGAAGGACCGGATGAAGGAAGTCCCGGGCAATCACGAGCAGCAGTGGATCGTCGATGCGTTCGGGGCCTACGACGAGCACTTCAGTGAGTCCAGCTACAGCTTCGACTCCGGCGGACTGCACGTCGTGGGACTGGATCCGCTCGTGATGATGGAGTGGGGTTGGTACTTCGACAGCGACCTGCTCGCCTGGCTGGAGCGCGATCTGCGGCAGGTGCCGAAGGGTGTGCCGATCATCCTCTTCCTGCACTTTCCCATGGGAGCCCACTGGAACTACGTCCACAACGACGACGATCTGCTGCGCGTGATCGCGCCGTACGCGGTGCGGGGGATCTTCGCGGGGCACGCGCACCTCACGGAGGTGACGGCCTACAACGGCGCGACCCAGGTCGTCGGCAGATCGCTGAAGAACGGTCCTTACTACTACTGGGCGGAGCGCAAGAACGGCGGCTCCGGCCCGGTCCTGGAGGTCACCGAGGTCACCGTGCCCGCGGACGGACCGGTGCAGCAGAAGCCACTCGTGGTCGTACCGCTGAGCGACCCGGGTCCCGGCGGGGCACTGGGCCCGCTCCGGACGAGAGCGACTCCGAGCGGTGGTGCGGTCGACATGCGAGTGAAGCTTCCGAGGGATGCGCCCGTCGTGGAGGTCCGGACGCGGATCCATCCCCACCGCTATGGCAGGTCGACCGGCGGGTGGTCGTCGCTGAACGGGGCCGGACAAGAGTGGACCGGTCGGATCGAGGTGTCCGAGCTGCCGCCGGGGCGGCACAGGATGGAGGTGCGGGCCGTCGGTGGCGACGGCGCGGTCTACGACGACACCGTCCCCTTCGAGCTGCCCTCGCCGGCTGCGCGGATCGCGTGGAAGACCGGGCTCGAAGGCCGCGTGCAGGGTGCATTGGGTAGGCGTGAGGGTGTCGTCGTCGCGGCGACGACCAAGGGGTACGTCGAGGCCTTTGCACCCTCCCGCGGCGAGAACCTCCGGCTCTGGCGAACCGCGATCGGCCCGGTCTACCGAGGACCGGTGTTCACGCCGGACGGCACCGACGTCCTGGTGCCGTCGGCAGACCACCATCTCTACGCGCTCGACGCAGCCAGCGGGTCGCCGCAGTGGTCCACCGATCTCGGCGTGCCACTGGCGGGCGACGTCGCCCTCGCCGAGGTCGACGGCGAGACCCACGTCTTCCTCGCCGCGGGGAAGACCCTGTTCAGTCTCGACCTGGACGGCCGCGTCCTGTGGTCGGCAGACCTGAACGGGATCTGTGCGGGACGCCCGGAGTGCGACGGGGAGCGCGTGTACGTGGGCAGCGGGGACGGCAACGCGTACGCCTTCGACGCGCGCACCGGCAACTGGATCTGGGCGGTCCAGCTCACCAACCGCACCACCACGGTCGGGACGGTCCTCTACGGGCCGTGGGCGTGCTACGTGCGGCTCCTCCCGAACGGTGCCGTGCTCTTCACGACGTTCACCAACGCCATCGCCCTTGACGGCACGACGGGAGAGCGCCGGTGGGTAGGACAGGGTGACGAGCTGCGGACGCTTCAGTTGCTCTACACCCCGCCCACGTTGACCGACCACGGGATCCTCCTCGTGGACGGCTTCAACGGCACGACGCACGTGTTCGACGCCGGCACGGGTAGGCAGAAGTGGCAGGCGCCTGCCCTCCCACGCAACTTCGGTGCCGCGCCGGTGCCCAGCCCCGACGACGACTCCGTCTACTGGCTCGTGGGTCAGAGCGGTCTGCTGGTGCGGATCGACCTCGCGAGCCAGTCGGTGCAGCAGGTCCTCCAGGTGCTCACGGCGTACACGCAGTCGACGTCCGCGTTGGTCGGGTCGGGCTCCGACCAGGTGCTCGTCGTCGGAGGTCAAGATGGCGTCCTGCATGGCGTGGTGGGACTCGAGGAGGTCTAGACGACGCCAGAGTCCTCAGGGGCTGGCCCGCGCTCCAGCCCTGCGCGAGTTCACGAGGAGCCAACAGCGGCGTGACCGGTCGAGAGCTCATACGTGGCGCCGGCCGTGGGTTCGGACCCCTCGGACGAGCACGTCGTCGCCCCGGCGACCCGGTCGGCCCAGCAGCTCCCGGCCCGGGTGCACCGCCTCGGGAGGCTCCGTGCGGAGCGACTCGGGTGCGTTTCGGGTACCTCGGAGGTCCGAACCACGGCTCCGGCGCCTCGCGCCGGGTCGCTGACCTGCGGAAACGGGTAGGCCCTGTGGGACTCGAACCCACAACCAACGGATTAAAAGTCCGGAGC
>JALZCZ010000376.1 GCA_030862825.1 Actinomycetota bacterium
CCCCAGCGTCGACAAGTACGTCGAGGCCTGGCGGGCGTTGATCGACCTGCGCGAGGAGGGCCTGGTCCGCTCGGTCGGTGTCTCCAACTTCACCGAGGCGCACCTGACCCGGCTGATCGACGAGACCGGCGTGACGCCGGTGGTCAACCAGATCGAGCTGCACCCCTACTTCCCGCAGGCGGAGATGCGCAAGGTCAACGAGCGGCTGGGGATCCGGACGGAGTCGTGGAGCCCGCTGGGCAAGCGCCAGGCGCCCTTCACCGAACCGTCGGTCGCCTCCGCGGCCGAGGCCCACGGCGTCACCCCGGGCCAGGTGATCCTGCGCTGGCAGGTCCAGCTCGGCGCCGTGCCGATCCCCAAGTCGGCGACGCCCGAGCGGCAGCGTCAGAACCTCGACGTCTTCGGCTTCCAGCTCACCGACCACGAGATGGAGGAGATCACCGCTCTCGGTCGACCCGATGGCCGGCTGTTCGGCGGCGACCCCGACACCCACGAGGAGATGTAGGTCTCAGACCCCGTCGCGCGGCACCGTCGTGCTCCAGTTGAGCGAGCACACCCGCCGCTCCCCCTCGTAGGCGTCGAGCTGGGCGTGCACCACGAAGTCGGTCTTCGTGCACTCCAGGATCGTCCGGCTCTCGGACCGTGCGAGCCAGTCGCCGCGGCGGAACTCCATGGTCCAGTCGGTCTCGCCGCGAGGTGAGACGAAGTCGTCGGCGCGCGAGCTGTAGACCTCGTGGGCACGGCGGCGTACCTGCAGGTCGATGTCGTCGAACCGCACCACGCCGAGGTCCTTCAGCACCTCGAGCCCCATCCGGTAGTCCACCAGGTCACGGGTGACCCGCCACGCGTGCTCCTCCGGCGTCACCTGCGTGACCTGGATCGGCGGGGCGCCCTCGGGCTCGTCGAAGGCCCGCACTCCGACCTCGTCGGGCTCGTCGACCGGACGCACCGGCAGCGTGATCGCGCTGCTCCGGGTGTGGATCTCCAGCCGCACCGGCTCGGGGGGTGGCCAGGCGAGCGGCCAGTACGACGTCGACACCGACAGCCGCACCTTGTGACCTGCGGCGAAGGCGTGCGCGACGCCGTTCATCACCGCGGTGACCTGGTAGCGCTTTCCCGGCTCGACCGGCACCGCGCGGTTGTGGCCGTCGCGGTGGGTGAGGTTCAGCAGGCCGTAGGTGACCCGGGTCGCGGCGCCGTCGGGACTCACATCGGAGAGACGTACGGCGACCATCGCGGTCGGCGCGCTGGCGCTCAGGTCGAGCTCCACCGACGGAGCGCCGAGGATCTCCAACGGCTCGGCCAGCGGCTCGGTCTCGAACACCAGCGAGCCGCCGTCCTCCTCGCGCTGGTCGTAGGGCAGGTCGGGCGGGGCGTTGTAGGAGCACCACTTGCCGGCGAACTGCCCGACCGACAGCGGTGACTCGACGGCGAGCACGCCGCCGCCCGCTTCGTCCGGGCCCACGATCCGGTGCTGGGCCAGCGACCGGCGCTCCTCGCGCACGTGCGGCGAGGGCCAGCTCGGCTCGCCCACCCAACGGCCGAGACGCTCCTGGTACGACGTGTGCGGCGGCACGCTGTCCTGCATGAAGACCCGCAGCATCGGCGGATCGGGCACCTCGGGCTCGCGGTTCTTGAGCCACCGGTCCCACCAGTGGACCGTCTCCTGCAGGAACCCGACGGCCGGGCCGGGCTGGCCGAGGTGGGGGTACTTGTGCGACCAAGGGCCGATCAGCCCCATCCGCGGCACGTCGAGGTGCTCGAGCATCCGGAACACGGCGTTGGAGTAGCCGTCGGCCCAGCCGCTGACCGCCATCACCGGCACCTGGACGTCGGCGTAGTCCTCGCAGACCGAGCCGTGCTGCCAGAACTCGTCGCGCGTCTGGTGGCGCAGCCAGGTGTCGAGCCACAGGCCGCTGCCCCCGAGCCGCTCCAGCCACAGCTCGCGCCAGCGCTCCCCCACTACCGCGGGATCGGGCGGGCACGAGTTGTAGGCGAACATCGTCGACGCCCACGACAGGTTGTCGCTGAGCAGGCAGCCGCCCATGTAGTGGACGTCGTCGCTGTAGCGGTCGTCGGTGGAGCAGACCGTGACGATGGCGCCCAGGCTCGGTGGGCGCCTCGCCGCGACCTGCAGGGCGTTGAACCCGCCCCACGAGATGCCCATCATCCCGGTCCGCCCGTCGCACCATGGCTGGTCGGCCAGCCACGCCAGGATCGTCTCCGCATCGTCGAGCTCCTGCGGCAGGTACTCGTCGGTGAGCACGCCCTCGCTGTTGCCGCTGCCGCGCAGGTCGACCCGCACACAGGCATAGCCGTGGCCCGCGACGTAGGGGTGGTGGATGGAGTCGCGCTGGGCGGTCAGGTCGCGCTGTCGGTAGGGGATCAGCTCCAGCACTGCCGGCACCGGGTCCTCGTCGGCGCTCACCGGCCGCCAGATCCGAGCCGCCAGCCGGACGCCGTCCGTCATCTCGATCCAGACGTGCTGGTCCTCCCGCACCTGGTACGGGAGGCCGGTCACCACGCGCACCGGCCGGTCACCTCTCCTCTACCTCGTAGCCCAGCTGCGCCACCACCTCGTCGTACGTCGCCACCAGTGCGTCCTCGTCGCGCGCCGCGGCGTACACGCGGGCCAGCTCGTAGGAGTAGCTGTCCTGTTGCCGCAGGTCCGCGAGCCGCTGGCCCCGTCCGGCCACCAGCTGCACGTGGACGCGCTCGTGCTCGGCCTCGATCCGTGCTACCTCCTCGGCCGACGGTGCGCGGGTGACCACGCCGTCGACGAACGATCGGACGAAGCACTTGGCGGCGACGGGGTACGCCCCCTGGCGGTGCGGCAGCTCCGGGTTGCGGCCGAGTCCGAGCCGCACCATGACCTGGTGGTTCGCCAGGCCATCGACCTGCTCGAAGATCCAGGCGTGCGACTGGGAGTGCCGCGGGTTGACCTCCAGCACGGCGAGCCGGTCGGTCTCGGGATTCCAGAAGTACTCGATGTTGAACGCCGATCCGGTCAGGCCGAGCTGGGCGATCACGCTCTTCGCGCTGGCGGCCAACCGCTCCTGCACCTGCCCGGGCAGCGAGCTCGGGTACTGGTAGCGCAGGAAGCTGGGGCTGTCGGGGTAGGTGACGGAGTCGATGATCCCGTGCACCCGCACGTCGCCGGCGTACTCGTAACCCTCCACGGTCACCTGCCGGCCGCTCACGGACTCCTCCACCAGTGCCGCCGTCCCCCCGATCTCGGCGATCTCCGGCGGCAGGTCGACCCGGTCGAGCACGTGCTGGAACGGCTCCCCCATCGCGTCGGCTCCCTCGCGGATCTCGGCCATCGCGTCGGTGAGCTCGGCCTGGTCGTCGACGTGGAAGGCCAGCGCCGACGAGACCGACTTCACCGGCTTGACCCACACCGGGAACTCCATGCCCTCGGGGAGGCGGTCGGCGTCGAGGTCCATGATCGCGAACGCCGGCAGGTCGTCGACCACCTTGCTCTGCTCCAACCTGCTCCAGTACTTGTGCTCGCACCGCGCCACCGCCGCCAGCGACGCCCCTGGGAGCCCGCGCCGCGCGCACAGGATCGACACCATCGACGTCACCGGGAAGTCCCAGTAGCCGACGATCGCGTCGACGTCCACGTCGAGGGCCGCGATCCGCTTCTCGGCCTCCGTCAGCACTGCCTCGAAGTCGAGCTCCTCGACGCCGATCAGATCGTCGGGCTCGAAGACGCCGTGGAAGCGGTACGCCGGTTCGGGCAGGTCCTCCAGGAGGGGAAGGTTCTCCTCGTCCAGCCCGATCACGACGATGTCGATCGGGCCGCTCGGCGGATCGGCCATGCAGAGCCGTTACCCGACCGTGGTCACCGCATGCGGATCGGGGCGGGTGGCCCCTGGGCTGACCCGTCGGACCCTGAGCAGTTGCAACGGTCAGTCGGACGTCACGTCGGTCAGCAACCGTGCCCGGCCGCGTGACGGAGCCACCGGTATCCCCGTCCCTGGTTGCTGGGGGTCGGTCACGTCGCCGCGGACCGCGCGCGCGGTTGTCGCGTGCCGGCCTCACCGTTACGTCCGGACCCGCGACGTCCCCGTGATTTACACCACGTCGACCCGGATTGTCCGGTTCTGCCAGAGTTACCGCGCCGTGCCGCGCTCGCTCGGGAGACGCGGCAGGCATCGCGGAGCGACGACGGCCGCTTTGCCCAACGGGAGGAACGACGTGCTCGCACGCCTGCGCACCCCAGACCACCTGGCACCGACTGACATCGCATCGACGCTGGCCGCCGCCGGCGTGCTCGCGCTCGGCGCGGGGCTGGCCACGCCCGCGGCCGCGGAGCCATCCGGTGATCCTGCCGGCCACAACGGCTCGATCAAGATCGAGTACGTCGGGGACGCCGACCAGACGCCGGAGAACAACCCGAAGCAGCCCTGCACGCTGAACGTCGAGTGGTACGGCCTCGACGAGGGCGACATCGACTCACACGTCACGTTCGAGCTGAAGTCGCCGACCCCCGACGCAGAGCTCTCCGTCGACGGGCCGACCGAGGTCGCGGTGGGCGAGGACCCGGCCGGCGGCGGCAACGATCTCGACGCTGCCGCGACCTACACGTTCGCCGTCGAGGATGAGCCCGGCCCGCAGGGCCACCACCTGAGGGTCGACGTGCGCACACCCGGCGCGAAGAGCCTCGAGTACAAGACCAAGGTCTTCTGGGTCGAGTCCTGTGCGGCCACCCCGGTGGAGTCGGAGGCGCCGACCGCCTCGACGCCGGGCCCTCCCGACGCCACGCCCAGCGAGCCGGAGCCCGGACCCACCGCATCGGCGGCTCCTCACCCCCAGGTCATGGGGACGAGCCTCACCCAGGTCGCGCCGGCCGCGCCGCAGCCGGCCGACGCTGCTCCGGACCCCGTCACGCAGGCAGCACCGGATGCACCGCGGCGGATCGGCCATGCTCCGGACATCGTGGACGCGGGAGCCGAACAGACCGCCGACAGGCCCGAAGGGCGTACGCCGGTCCTGCTGCCCCTGTTCGGTGGCCTGCTCGCCGCGGCCGGTGTGCTGATCTCCGTTTCGCGCCGCCACCGTGGTGCCCGCCGCGACTGAACGCCGATCGCTCGGGGTGCCCCGTCGGCTCGTGGCCACGCTCCTGATCGTGACCGGACTGAGTGTGGGGGGGG
>JALZCZ010000383.1 GCA_030862825.1 Actinomycetota bacterium
GCCCTCGGTCGGCTCGTCGAGAGCGATCGGAGCCCGCGCGGCGCCAGGGCCACCCGGTGTGCCCCTCCTCCAACGCCACCCGCAGCAACACGGAGGACACCCGCGCCGTCGGGTGACCACACCCCGCCCCCGGGAGCTGTGGACGACACGCTGCCCGGGGTCCGAACTACACGGGGAGGATCTGTGCACGCTGTGCAGGGTCGTCCCCGGGCCGGTCCTTCGTGCACAGCCGTCGCCAATCCGTCCACCCGCGTCCACAGGTTCGTGCACCGGCCGACGCGTCGCTGACCTGCGCCAACCGCACTCCTCCACAGTTTCCACCGACGCTACGACTACGACTCATCTCTCCATAGGCCGATGATCGGTCAACATCTCTGCGCGCACCCCACTGTGGACAACCGACCCCGCGTGGCAGGATTCGTCATCCCACGACCTATGACCCGATCGACCGCCCGAACCCAGAAGGACCCGCCGTGAAGTTTCGAGTCGACCGTGACGTGCTCGCCGATGCCGTCGCCTGGGCTGCCCGCAGCCTTCCGGTCCGTCCCAGCGCTCCGGTGCTCGCCGGCCTGCTGATCGAGGCCGGCCACGACGGTCTGGTGCTGTCCTCCTTCGACTACGAGACCTCCGCCCGGGCCACCCTCAGCGCGGAGGTCGCCGACGAGGGCCGCGCCCTGGTCAGCGGCCGGCTGCTCGCCGACATCTGCCGGAGCCTCCCGGCCAAGCCGGTCGAGATGATGATCGACGGCGCCCGGGTCTCGCTGACGTGTGGTTCGGCGAGGTTCTCGCTGCAGACGCTGCCCGTCGAGGACTACCCCACGATCCCGCAGATGCCGACCGCCACCGGCACCGTGCCCAGCGAGGCCTTCGCGCACGCCGTCGCCCAGGCCGTGACCGCCGCCGGCCGCGACGACATGCTGCCGGTGCTGACCGGCGTCCGCATCGAGATCGACGGCCCCACCATCTCGCTCCTCGCCACCGACCGTTTCCGGCTCTCTCAGCGCGAGCTCGGCTGGTCGCCCAACTCCCCCGACGACACGCTCGCCGCTCTGGTGCCGGCCAAGGTGCTCGGCGACACCGCGAAGTCGCTCACCGCCGGCAGCGAGGTGACGATCGCCCTGTCGACCACCGGCTCCGGCGAGGGCCTGATCGGTTTCGAGGGCACCGGCCCCGGCGGCGTACGCCGGACCACGACGCGCCTGCTCGATGGCGAGTTCCCCAAGGTACGCAGCCTGTTCCCGGCGGAGAAGCTGACCACCGCCAAGGTCGACAAGGCCGCGCTGATCGAGTCGGTCAAGCGCGTCTCCCTGGTCGCCGAGCGCAACACCGCGGTCCAGCTCGCGTTCAGCGACGGGGTGCTCACGCTCGACGCCGGCTCCGGCGACGAGGCCCAGGCCTCCGAGTCGATCGAGGCGATCATCGAGGGCGACGACATCACCACCGGGTTCAACCCGCAGTTCCTGCTCGACGGGCTCACCGCCATCGACGAGCCGGTCGTCGAGCTGGCGTTCACGCAGGCGTCCAAGCCGGTCGTGATCAGCGGTGCGGTCGAGGACGGTGGCGAGGAGTCCGGGTTCCGCTACCTGCTGATGCCGCGCCGTCTGCTTTCGTAGGGCAGGTCAGCAGCAGGTCAGCTACCCAGCGCAGGAGGGACTTCGCATGCACATCGGACTCGTCGGGCTCGGGAAGATGGGCGGCAACATGCGGACCCGGATGCGCGACCGCGGCGTCAGCGTCGTGGGCTACGACCGCAACCCCGATCTCGCGGACGTCGACAGCCTGGCCGAGCTGGTCAAGGCGCTGCCGGCCGACTCTCCCAAGGTGGTCTGGGTGATGGTGCCGGCCGGGGACCCCACCCGCGACACGATCCGTGAGCTCGGCGATCTGCTCGGCGAGGGCGACCTGGTTGTCGACGGCGGCAACTCCAAGTGGACCGATGACCAGCTGAACGCCGTGATGCTCGGCGAGAAGGGCATCGGCTTCGTCGACTGCGGTGTCTCCGGCGGGGTGTGGGGGCTGCAGAACGGCTACGCACTGATGTGCGGCGGGTCCGACGACGACGTCGCCAAGGTGCAGCCGGCCTTCGACGCGCTCCGGCCCGACGGCGACTCCGGGTTCGTGCACGCCGGCCGGAAGCCGGGCGCCGGCCACTTCGCGAAGATGGTCCACAACGGCATCGAGTACGCGATCATGCAGTCGTACGCCGAGGGCTTCGAGCTGCTCGAGAAGGCGGACCTGGTCGAGAACGTCGTCGACGTCTTCGACTCCTGGCGCGAGGGCACGGTGATCCGCTCGTGGCTGCTCGACCTGCTCGTGGAGGCGCTGCGCGACGACACGCACCTCGACCAGCTCCGCGGCTACGCCGACGACTCGGGTGAGGGACGATGGACGGTCCAGGCCGCGATCGACCACGCCGTGCCCATGAACGTGATCGCCGCCTCTCTGTTCGCGCGCTTCACCTCACGCCAGGACGACAGCCCCGCCATGAAGGCGATCGCCGCGATGCGCAACCAGTTCGGCGGGCACGCCGTGCACACGCCGCCACCGGCGGGCGGCGAGGCCGAAGCGGGCGACACGCCGACGCCACACCCGAGCTAGACCGCTACGAGCAACCGCACGACGGCGAACGCCAGCCACGCGCCCAGCAACACCTGCAGCCAGCGGCGGCGAACCAGGCGGTCGAGGTCCGGCGGCGCCGAGCGGCGTACGCGGGCGGTGACGACGGCGACGACCAGCGCGACGAGCAGCGCGACCAGCACCATCCCGAAGGGGTTGGCGAGGAACGAGTCGCGCCCCTGCCCGTGGGCGAGGTAGACCCAGGCGCGGGTGAGTCCACAGCCCGGACAGGGCAGGCCCGTCAGCAGCCGGAACGGGCAGAGGACCGGTCCGTCGGCGATGCCGTCCGGTGAGAGAACGACCGCCCCGAGGGCGGCGCCGACCCCGCCCGCCGCGATCCACTCGGTCGCGGCGAGGCGAGGCAGGGCGCCGAGCGTCCCCGGTCGGTCAGCGAAGGGGACGTCCATCGGAGTCGGTGACCTTGCGCATCAGGATGAGGATGAAGTCGATCAGGGCCCAGATGCCGAGGCCGCCACAGGTGAGCAGCTTGGCGACGCCGAGCCCGGTGTAGCCGAGGTAGAAGCGGTCCACGCCCAGGCCACCGAGGAAGAAGGAGATCAGCACGGTGGTCAGCCACTCCTTCTGCGAGAAGAGACCGGGCACCTCGCGGGCCGCGAACCACTGGGGGTTGGCGCCGGACCGGACCATGGTGTCGGCCTTGACCTGGCCGGCCTGGACCATCCCGGCCAGCTGGTTGACGTCCATCGGGCCCTGCTCCTGACCCATCGCCGAGATGTAGAAGGGGCCCATGGGGGCTGCGTAGCCGCCGGCCATCGGGGCGCCGGTGGGAGGCTGGCTGGCACCGCCGTACGGGTTGTCGGCCGGAGGCGGCGGCCCGGCGGGCGGCTGCTCGGGGTCGGAACCGGAAGGGGGGTCGTAAGGAGGTTGGGTCATGGTGGGCAGCGTAGACTGCCGCGGCCCCCGAGTAGTGAGCCTCAGTAGCCAGCCCAGAACTCCGACCGAAGCGGCCGTGGTGCCCCCTTGTACGTCTCCCACCTGACCCTGCACGACTTCAGGTCGTACGCCGATGTCGACGTGCCGATGGAGGCCGGTGTGACGGCGTTCATCGGCCGGAACGGGCAGGGCAAGACCAACCTGGTCGAGGCGATCGACTACCTGTCCCGCCTCTCCTCGCACCGGGTCGCCACCGACGCCCCGCTGGTGCGGGCCGGCAGCGACCAGGCGATCGTGCGCGCGGCCGTGGTCAAGGACGGACGCACCGCCGTGCTGGAGGTCGAGCTCAACCCCGGCCGAGCCAACCGGGGACGAGTCAACAAGTCGATATTGCCGAAGGTGCGCGACCTGGTCGGCCTGGTGCGCACGGTGATCTTCTCGCCGGAGGACCTGACCCTGGTCAAGGGCGATCCCTCGGACCGGCGCCGGTGGCTCGACGACCTGCTCGTCCTGCGTACGCCGCGGCTGGCGGGCACCCGAGCCGACTACGACCGGATCCTCAAGCAGCGCAACTCGCTGCTGAAGTCGGCGCGGCACGGCAACCGGCAGGCGGCGCTGGCGACCCTCGGCGTCTGGGACGCGCACCTGGCCCGGGTCGGTGCCGAGCTGTTGGACGAGCGGTTGCGGCTGGTCGACGAGCTCCGACCCTACGTCGGCCGCGCCTACGAGACCGTGGCCCGCGGCGCCTCCCGCGATGACGCCCGGATCGACTACAGGTCGTCGATCCCGGCACTCGCCGAGCTCCCCGAGCTCCCCGACCGCGCCGCCCTCACCGACGCGCTGATGGCCGAGGTCGAGCGCCGCCGAGACGACGAGCTCGACCGCGGCGTCTCCCTGGTCGGGCCGCACCGCGACGAGCTCGTGCTGGCGCTGGGCGACCTGCCCGCCAAGGGCTACGCGTCACACGGGGAGTCCTGGTCGCTCGCGCTCTCCCTGCGACTTGCTTCCTTCGACCTGTTGCGCGACGACGGCGACGACCCGATCCTGATCCTGGACGACGTCTTCGCCGAGCTCGACACCGAACGCCGCCACCAGCTCGCCGAGCTGGTCGCAGGGGCCGAGCAGGTGCTGGTCACCGCGGCGGTGGCGGCCGACGTACCGGAGGTGCTGGCGGGGGTGCGCTACGCAGTGGGCGACGGTGAGGTGAAGCGTGACTGACGAGGAGACTCCACCGGCCACGCCCGACGAGCCGCACCACGACGACGGCCTCGACCTGGCCAAGGCGCTCACCCGGGCGACGGCGGGCGCGACCCCGCAGCAGCGCGCCCGCTACCGCAACAAGGACCGGACACCTGGCCAATTTTCGGGGAGCAGGAGGGTCACCGGCGCGCACCCCGACGACCGCGACCCGCAGCCGCTCGAGTCCGTGGTCTCGCGGCTCGTCGACGACCACGGCTGGGAGCTCGACCTGCGGATGCGCGGCGTCTTCGCCCGCTGGCCGGAGCTCGTGGGCACCGAGGTCGCCGCCCACTGCACGCCCGAGACGTTCACGGAGGGCCGGCTCGTGGTGCGCACCGACTCGACCGCGTGGGCCACCCAGCTCCGGCTGCTCACGCCCACCGTCGTACGCCGGCTCAACGAGGAGCTGGGCCACGACACGGTGACCGTGATCGAGGTCCTCGGCCCCCACCTGCCGAACTGGAAGAAGGGTCCCCGGACCAGCCGTGACGGACGCGGGCCCCGCGACACCTACGGCTGAGGTTCGGTCGCGCGTGACGGCGTACGACGCGATCTGACGGCGCCGCAGACGTATGGGGACTAGGCCGACCCCCCGCGCGGCGCTCGAAGAGGCACTCACGCGACGCTCAGCACCGATTTAATCCACAGATCCCCCCGCGCCGGGAGGCCAGGACGTGTTCTGCGGGCCTCAGACCGGTATCATGGAGATCGGTCGCCGACGTCGGTTCGCCCCACGTGCTGCGACCTTCTGCATGTCTACAGCAGCACATAGAGTGAAGAGGTCTGCGTGTCCGAGGAGCAAGCTCTGACCCCCCCGTCCGACATCGGCAACGGTGACTACGACGCCTCCGCGATCCAGGTCCTCGAGGGACTCGAAGCCGTGCGCAAGCGACCCGGCATGTACATCGGCTCCACCGGCGCCCGCGGGCTGCACCACCTGATCTGGGAGGTCGTCGACAACGCGGTCGACGAGTCCCTGGCCGGCTACTGCGACCGGATCGTGCTGACCCTCCAGGCGGACGGCGGCATCCGGGTCGAGGACAACGGCCGCGGCATCCCGACCGACACCGCCCCTGGCCAGGAGCTGCCGGCGCTGACCATGGCGCTGACGCTGCTGCACGCGGGCGGCAAGTTCGGCGGCGCGGGCTACAAGGTCTCCGGTGGTCTGCACGGCGTCGGCATCTCGGTGGTCAACGCCCTGTCGACGCGCCTGATCGCCGAGGTCCGTAACCGCGGCCACGAGTGGCGGCAGACCTTCACCGTCGGCGTACCCGACGGGCCTCTCGAGCAGGTGCGCCCGATGGAGCCCGGTGAGCGCACCGGCACCACGATCACCTACTACGCCTCCCCCGACATCTTCGAGGAGACGGACTACTCCCTGGAGACGATCACCACCCGGATCCGCGAGATGGCGTTCCTCAACAAGGGTCTCGAGATCGTGATCCGCGACGAGCGCCCAGCGGCCGAGGAGATGGTCGAGGCGGTGCACGACGGCACCATCGACAACGAGATCGACGCCACCGGTGCCGAGGCGATCCGCAAGGGTGAGGGCGGCGGCTCCGAGCAGGTCTTCAAGTACGACCGCGGCCTGGTCGACTACGTCGAGCACCTCAACCGGCGCAAGGACAAGGCCAACCCGACGGTCATCAACTTCGAGGCCGAGACCACCACCGACGACAACCACATGAGCCTCGAGCTCGCGATGCAGTGGAACACCACGTTCACCGAGTCGGTGCACACCTTCGCCAACACCATCAACACCCACGAGGGCGGCACCCACGAGGAGGGCTTCCGCGCGGCCCTGACCACGCTGGTCAACCACTGGGGCGAGGAGTGGGGGCTGATCAAGAAGCGGGAGGACCGGGTCAGCGGCGACGACATCCGCGAGGGCCTGACCGCGATCATCTCGATCAAGCTGGCCAACCCCCAGTTCGAGGGGCAGACCAAGACCAAGCTCGGCAACACCGAGGCCAAGGGCTTCACCCAGCGGATCGTCAACGACCAGCTCGGCGCCTGGCTCGAGCAGAACCCCGCCGAGGGTCGCGACATCATCCGCAAGTCGCAGGCCGCGGCCCAGGCCCGGATCGCCGCCCGCAAGGCGCGCGACCTGGCCCGCTCCCGCAAGGGACTCCTCGGTGGCGGCGGCCTGCCCGGCAAGCTGTCGGACTGCCAGTCGACCAACCCGGAGGAGTGCGAGGTCTTCATCGTCGAGGGCGACTCGGCGGGCGGCTCCGCGCGACAGGGTCGCGACCCGCGCATCCAGGCGATCCTCCCGATCCGCGGCAAGATCCTGAACGTCGAGAAGGCGCGCATCGACAAGGTGCTCGGCAACGCTGAGGTGCAGTCGATCATCTCCGCACTGGGCACCGGCATCCAGGAGGAGTTCGACCTCGACAAGCTGCGCTACCACAAGGTCGTGCTGATGGCCGACGCCGACGTCGACGGCCACCACATCAACACCCTGCTGCTGACGCTGCTGTTCCGGTTCATGCGGCCGCTGATCGAGAACGGTCACGTCTACATGGCCCAGCCCCCGCTCTACCGCCTGCGCTGGAACAAGCCGGCCGAGCACGAGTTCGTCTACTCCGACCCGGAGCGCGACGCGCTGCTGCGCGAGGGCCAGGCCGCGGGCAAGAATCTGCCCAAGGAGAACCCCGTCCAGCGCTACAAGGGTCTCGGCGAGATGAACGCCAAGGAGCTGTGGGAGACCACGATGGACCCCGACCAGCGGCTCATGCTGCAGGTGACCCTCGATGACGCGGCGCACGCCGACGAGATCTTCTCGATCCTGATGGGCGAGGACGTCGAGCAGCGCCGGTCCTTCATCCAGCGCAACGCCAAGGACGTGAGGTTCTTGGACATCTGATGCAGACGGCGGTTGAGCTGCGAGCGCAGCGAGCCTCGCAACCACTCGGGCGACGGGTGGTGTCGAGGCTCGTCGCTGGCGCTCCTCCCACCTCGACCACCGTCATCCCATTATCCAAGAGTCTATGGATAGCACTAGATCTTCCTAGAATCAGCGAGAGAGAGCAATCGTGACCGAGACCCCCATGGGACCCGGCGGCCGGGTCGAGCCGGTCGAGCTGCAGACCTCCATGCAGCGCGCCTACATCGACTACGCCATGGCGGTCATCGTCGGCCGGGCGCTGCCCGACGTGCGCGACGGCCTGAAGCCGGTGCACCGGCGGGTGCTCTACGCCATGTACGACGGCGGTTACCGCCCCGACCGGGGCTTCTCCAAGTGCAGCCGCGTGGTCGGCGACGTGATGGGTCAGTACCACCCGCACGGCGACACGGCGATCTACGACACCCTCGTCCGGCTCGCTCAGCCGTGGGTGATGCGCGCCCCACTGATCAACGGCCAGGGCAACTTCGGCTCGCCGGGCAACGACTCGGCGGCCGCGATGCGGTACACCGAATGCCGGATGGACCCGCTGGCCATGGAGATGGTCCGCGACATCCAGGAAGACACAGTCGAGTTCCAGCCCAACTACGACGGTCGCTCCGAGGAGCCCGTCGTACTGCCGTCGCGTTACCCCAACCTGCTGGTCAACGGCTCGGCCGGGATCGCGGTCGGCATGGCCACCAGCATCCCGCCGCACAACCTGCGCGAGGTGGCCGAGGGCGCGCGGTGGGCGCTCGAGCACCCGGACGCGACCCGCGAGGAGCTGCAGGACGCCCTGATCGAGCGGATCAAGGGCCCCGACTTCCCCAACGGCGCCCTGATCGTGGGCCGCCAGGGCATCGAGCAGGCCTACCGCACCGGCCGCGGCTCGGTCACCCAGCGCGCGGTGATCGAGGTCGACGAGGACGCCAAGGGCCGCACCTGCCTGGTGATCACCGAGCTGCCCTACATGGTCAACCCCGACAACCTCGCGCTGAAGATCGCGGAGCTCGCCGACTCCGGCAAGGTCCAGGGCATCTCCGACGTGCGCGACGACACCTCCGATCGCACCGGCCAGCGACTGGTGGTCGTGCTCAAGCGCGACGCGGTCGCCCGCGTCGTGCTCAACAACCTGCTCAAGCACACCGAGCTGCAGACCAACTTCAGCGCCAACATGCTGGCGCTGGTCGACGGTGTGCCGCGCACGCTCACCATCGACCAGTTCATCAGCCACTGGGTCGAGCACCAGATCGATGTCATCCAGCGCCGGACTCGCTACCGCCTTCGCGAGGCCGAGGAGCGCGCCCACATCCTGCGCGGGCTGGTCAAGGCGCTCGACATGCTCGACGAGGTGATCGCCCTGATCCGGCGCTCACCGGAGGTCGACGACGCCCGCCAAGGCCTGATCGAGCTGCTCGACATCGATGAGCTCCAGGCCAACGCCATCCTCGACATGCAGCTGCGGCGCCTGGCCGCCCTCGAGCGCCAGAAGATCATCGACGACCTGGCCAAGATCGAGCTCGCGATCGCTGACCTCAAGGACATTCTCGCCAACGAGGCCCGCCAGCGGCAGATCGTCGGCGACGAGCTGACCGAGATCGTCGACAAGCACGGCAACGACCGGCGCACCCAGATCATCGCGGCCGACGGCGACCTCTCGATGGAGGACCTGATCCCCGACGAGGACCTGGTCGTCTCGATCACCCGTGGTGGCTATGCGAAGCGGACCCTGCGGCACCAGTACCGCAGCCAGAAGCGGGGCGGCAAGGGCGTACGCGGGGCGACCCTGCGCGGTGACGACGTGGTCGAGCACTTCATCGCGACCACCAACCACCACTGGATCCTGTTCTTCACCACCGCCGGCCGGGTCTACCGCACCAAGGCCTACAACCTGCCCGAGGCGTCGCGCGACGCGAAGGGCGGCCACGTGGCCGGGCTGCTGTCGTTCCAGCCGGACGAGTCGATCGCGCAGGTGCTGGCGATCCGCGACTACGAGCAGGCGCCGTACCTCGTGCTGGCCACTCGCAACGGCCTGGTCAAGAAGACCAGGCTGGGCGACTACAACAGCCCGCGTCAGGCCGGCGTGATCGCGATTAACTTCCGCGAGGACGACGATGAGCTGATCGGCGCCGAGCTGGTGAACGCGGACGACGACATCCTGCTCGTCTCTCGCAAAGGCTCGGCGATCCGCTTCCGCGCCGACGACGCGCAGCTGCGGCCGATGGGCCGGGCGACGTCCGGTGTCACCGGCATGAAGTTCCGGACCAAAGACGACGCCGTGCTGTCGATGTCGGTGATCCGGGCGGCCCAGATCGCGGTCGAGGACGTCGACGAGGCCGACGTCGAACAGGCCGGCGAGAAGGTGCAGTACGTCTTCACCATCACCGACGGCGGCTTCGCGAAGCGCAGCCGGATCAGCGAGTACCGCACTACCAACCGCGGTGGCCTCGGCATCCGCGCGATGGCGCTGACCAACGAGGACCGCGGCGGGCTCGTCGGCGGCTTCATCGTCGAGGACGGCGACGAGGTGCTCTCGATCACCCAGGGGGGCCAGGTCGTGCGCAGCCCGATCAACGAGGACTTCCGGCCGACCGGCCGATCGACCATGGGGGTGAAGTTCGTAACGCCCAAGGAGGGTGACGCGGTCGCCGTGGTCGCTCGCTCGGTGGAGGCCAGCGTGGTCGAGGAGGCGGCCGACGAAGCCGGCGACGACGAGGTGGAGGGCGGCGCCGATCTGGGTACCGGCGAGACGGAGGTTTCGTCCGATCTGGACCCGGATGTCACAATCGAGGGATCCGGAGCCGGTTCCTCGGAGCCGGCAGCCACCGATGCAGGCGACCAAGGGGACAGTGAAGGCTGATGACCGAGCGTTCGGCAGACACCACGTCGCCCCGCCGTCCCCTCCCGCCGCCGCCCCCCGGGCCGCCGGCGGAGGACACTGCGGTGCGACCCTCGCTGGCCGAACGCATCCAGGCCAAGCTCAGCTCCACGACCGAGGAGCGCAGCACCACCAATCCCGGCGGTGCGGCTGAGAAGAAGGCCGCCAAGAAGCCCGCACCGGGGTCGGCCGCGCAGAACCGCGGCCCGCGCCGGGCCCGGCTCCGGCTCACCCGGGTCGACCCGTGGTCGGTGATGAAGTCGGCGTTCCTGCTCGCGATCGCCTTCGGTGTGGTGACCGTGGTGGCCGTCGCCATGGTCTGGACGGTGCTCGACCAAGCCGGCGTCTGGACCTCGATCAACGACACGGTCAAGGAGAGCATCGGCGGACCCGAGACGGCCGACTTCGACATCGAGGACTACCTCGGCACCTCCCGGGTGCTCGGGTTCACGATGCTGGTGGCCGCTATCGACGTCGTACTCCTGACCGCGGTGGCCACCCTCGGCGCGTTCCTCTACAACATGTCCGCCGCCCTCCTCGGCGGCATCGAAGTGACCCTCGCCGAGGACAACCGCTGAGCCGACCCCACCGTTTTGGGAGGCCCCGAACGGCTGCGGTAATGTTCCCCCTCGGTCGTCCGCCCTCAGCGGCCGTTCCCGGGCCTATAGCTCAGACGGTTAGAGCGCTTCCCTGATAAGGAAGAGGTCAGAGGTTCAAGTCCTCTTAGGCCCACCACCATCCTCGTCCTCTACACCCTGGGAGACACCGATGAAGAAGCTCCTCCTGGTCGTGCTGGCCGCCGCCGGCGCGGTCGTGCTCAACAAGAAGCTGAACGAGAGCAAGAAGTGAAGAAGCTCCTGTTCCTGGCGCTCGCCGCCGCCGGTGCCGTCTTCGCCAAGAAGAAGATGGACGAGGGCAAGGCGGAGCAGGCCCTCTGGGCCGAGGCCACCGACAACGTCACCAAGAAGAACTGACCTCGTCAGTCCCCAGGGGCCTTGGCGCAATTGGTAGCGCACCTGCTTTGCAAGCAGGGGGTTAGGGGTTCGAGTCCCCTAGGCTCCACCGAGCAAGACTTCAGGTCTGTACGGCATTCCTGTTCTCGATGCGTAGGCGGGACGGTTGTCGCCGCGGTCGTCATGGGGACTTGCGGGGGGAGGGGAGCGAAACGCCCTCCAGTTCGCCGGTGC
>JALZCZ010000385.1 GCA_030862825.1 Actinomycetota bacterium
GTCTTGTTGTCGGGCTTGACCACGACGCCGTTGCCCGCGATGAGCGCCGGGATCGCGTCGGAGAGGCCGGTCGCGAACGGGAAGTTCCAGGGCGCGATGATGCCGACGACGCCCTTGGGCTGGCGGATCTCGGTCGAGGTGGAGACGAACGGGACCGGGCCGCCGCGCTTGACCGGCGCGAGGAGCTTGGGCGCCCGCTTCAGGTAGTGGCTCATCACCATCACCGGGTCGCAGGTCTCCTCGATCGCCATCCGCCGGTTCTTGCCGCTCTCGACCTGGATCAGGTCGGGCGTGGTCTCGGCCTTGTCGATGAAGAGGGAGTGCGCCCGCTTGAACACCGCGAGCCGGTCGGACAGCGGCCGCGCGGCCCACTCGGCCTGGGCCGCCCGGGCCGTCGCGAACGCCTGCTCGATGTCGGCGGGGGTCGACTGAGGCAGCTCGACGAGGACGTCGCCGGTGTAGACCTCGGTCAGCTTCCAGGTGCCACCCGCGGTCGAAGGGACCCGGGAGACGAGCTTCTGGAGGAACGCGTCGGTGATCGAGGCCGGCCTCTGCAGGGTCATGGTCAGTTCCTCCCGAGTACGAGGTCGGCGCCGCGCTCGCCGATCATGATGGCGGGTGCGTTCGTGTTGCCGCCGGTGATCGACGGCATGATCGAGGCGTCACAGACCCGGAGACCCTCGACGCCGCGGACCTTGAGGTCGGGACTCACCACCGCGAGCTCGTCGACGCCCATCCGGCAGGTGCCGACACCGTGGTAGACCGAGGTCGCCCGGTTGAGGATGGCGTCGCGCAGCTCCTGTCCCTTGAGGCCGGCGCCCGGGTGGATCTCCTCCTTGACCGCGCCACCGAAGGCCGCGCCGGCCATGATCTCGCGGACCATCTCCGAGCCCTCGGCCAGCACCTCGAGGTCAGAGGGGTCGGCGAGGTACTGGAAGTCGATCAGCGGTGCCGCAGTCGGGTCGGACGATGACAGTCGGAGCGTGCCGCGGCTGCGCGGGTAGATGAGGGTGGACAGCAACGTGATCGACGTACGCGGGTCGACCTTGTGGCGGATCGGCTCGTCCTGGTTGGGCGAGACGTACGACCACGGCAGCAGGTGCAGCTGCAGGTCGGGTACGTCGGCCGCCTGCGACGTGCGCATGAACGCGACCGCCTCGAAGACCGTGTTGGCCAGGAACGACGTGCCCGGGCGCAGGACCTCCTTCGCCACCCCCTTGCCGAAGAAGATGGCGTTGCCGCGCATCTTGGTCGACGTCGTGTGGAAGGTCAGCGCGTGGAACAGGTGGTCGTGCAGGTTGTCGCCGACCGGAAGGTCCGCGACCACCTGGATGCCGTGGTCGGCCAGGTGCTGCGCGTGGCCGATGCCGGAGAGCATCAGGATCTGGGCGGACCCGACGAAGCCGGCCGAGAGGATGACCTCCTTGCCCGCCCTGACGCTGCGGGTGGTGCCGTCCTTGTCGGTGACCTCGACGCCGGTGGCGCGGCCGTTGTCGAAGACCACCTTGGTCACCAGCACCTCGGTCTGCAGCTCGAGAGTCGGCGGCGCGAGGTGGTGGATGTAGCCCCGCGAGGCGCTGTAGCGCAGTCCGTCGGAGGCGTTCTGCTGCATCCTGCTGACGCCCTCCTGCGACTCCGCGTTGTAGTCGTCGAGGATCTTCACGCCGAGGGTGTCGGCCGTTGCCTGGATGAACTGGAGCGAACCCTCCTGCGGCGTCTTGTTGCGGGTGACCTTGATCGGGCCGCCGGCGCCGCGGTAGTCGTTGGGACCGTCCTCGAAGTCCTCCATCCGCAGGTACGCCGCGTTGACCTCGTCGGCGCTCCAGCCGATGTTGCCCTCGGCCGCCCACGAGTCGTAGTTGGCGCGGTTGCCGCGCACGTAGACCATGCCGTTGATGGAGCTCGACCCGCCGACCACCTTGCCGCGGGGCACCGGCATCCTGCGGTCGAGCATGTGCTTCTGTGGACTGGTGTAGTAGCCCCAGTCCACCTTCTTCTTGATCTCGGGGACCGAGTGCATCGGGCCGATCATCCCGGGCTTCTTCACGAGGAACTGGTCGTCGCTCTTGCCCGCCTCGAGGACGATCACGCTGGCCCCCGACTCGGCGAGTCGGCCGGCGATCGCCGCGCCGGAGCTGCCCGACCCGACCACCACGTAGTCGGCCTCGTTCTTGTACGCGCCCCGCTTGGCCATGCGTCCTCGTCCTTCGTTCGGGTGATGCTGAGCAGCACAACTGTAACTTGTTCTAGTTTGCGGAGTACAGCGTCTCGCCGCCACGATCACCGGGTGAAGGTCCTCTCGATCCAGTCCTCGGTCGCCTACGGCCACGTCGGCAACTCGGCCGCCGTCTTCCCGCTCCAGCGGCTGGGGCACGAGGTGTGGCCGGTGCTCACCGTGCACTTCTCCAACCACACCGGGTACGGCGACTGGCGCGGCCCGCTCCTCTCCCCGGCTGATGTCGCCGACGTGATCGCCGGGATCGGCGACCGCGGCGTCCTCGGCGAGGCGGACGCCGTGCTCTCCGGCTACCAGGGCGACCCGGCGGTGGGCGCGGTGATCCTCGACGCCGTGGCCACGGTGAAGGCGGCCAACCCGGCCGCCCTCTACTGCTGCGACCCGGTGATGGGCGACCTCGGTCGCGGGATGTTCGTGCGGCCGGGGATCCCCGAGTTCATGCGCGACCACGTGGTGCCGCTCGCCGACGTGATCACGCCCAACCACTTCGAGCTCGACTTCCTGTCCGGACGGACCACGCGCACGCTCGACGAGGTGCTCGATGCGGTCGACGTCGTACGCGCCACCGGGCCGCGCGACGTGCTCGTCACCAGCGTGCTGACCAGCGACGACGAGTCGATCGACGTAGTGGCCGTCTCCGACGCGGGCGCCTGGGTGGTCACCACTCCCCTGCTCCCGATCAGCCCGAACGGCGGCGGCGACGTGACCGCGGCGCTCTACCTCGCGCATCTGCACACGTCGGGCTCACCCGCAGAGGCCCTGGCCCGCACCACGTCGTCGATCTACGCCGTGCTGGAGGCCACGCTGGCCGCGGGCACCCGGGAGCTCCAGCTGGTCGCGGCGCAGGGGGCGATCGCCGATCCGCCGCTGGGCTTCGCGGTCCGCCAGCTCGGCTAGGACGGTCTAGACGGCCAGCTTCAGGAGGTGCTTCCACAGGTCCGGGCTGACGTTCTCCTCGACCACGGCCTGCGCCTCGGGCGACAGGGTGCGCTCCTTGCCGGCGATCCTGGTCACGTAGAGCTCGTGGGCCGAGGCGAAGGCGGCCTCGATCTCGGGGGCGAAGTCCAGCCCCAGCCAGTCCAGGACCCGCCGCAGGCTCGTTGCCTCGGGGTCACCGAAGACCGAGGTGTACTCGACCACGAGCGCCTGCTCCGGGTGCTGCCGCGCAGCCCGCCGGATCCGGGTGTTGTTGGTGTTCCACACCTTGACCGCCCGCTCGCTGTTGAGACGCTCAGGCCAGTTCACGTCCGAGGCGCGGTTGGCCCGGCTGTCCCACGACGCGGCCACGTCCTCCGCCGCTCGCACGATGCACACGAACCGCGCATCGGGCAGCTGCTCCCACAGCTGGTCGATCCGGACCTTGGTCATCTTGTCGCCGACGTAGCGCGCGTTGCTCCACTTGGCCCGCTGCCGCTCGTAGAGACGGTCCCATCGGGGGTCGACGTCCGGGCGGATGTTGGTGAGGCCGTCGGTGAAGTCGAAGAACCGCTCCTCCTCGAAGAGGTCGGGCGTCATCTCCCCGATCCGGTTGCCCCACAGACCCTTGAAGCGCTCCATCCCCATCACCACCTGGGGATGCTCGGCCATCACGTCGGCGAGTGCCGTGGTGCCGGAGCGTCCGACGCCCACCAGGAAGAGCGGGGTCGGGGTCGGCATGGGCGCGATCCTATCGAGCCGGTGACAGGAGTCGAACCCGCGACATCGTCTTTACAAGAGACGCGCTCTACCAACTGAGCTACACCGGCCTGCGTCGCCGAAAACGGCGCCGGGCCATCGTAGTTGTCAGCTCATGCCGCCGTCGAAAGCGAGCACCGTGCCGGTGATCATCCGGGCCGCCGGTGAGGCGAGGTAGACGATCGCGGAGCCGATCTCGGCCGCCGTGATGGCGGGGCCTGGCAGCATCATCATCAGCCGGTCCATCACCCGCGGGTCGAGGTCGGTCGGGAAGATCTTGGCCACCTGCGAGACGATCGGGGTGTCCACGGTGCCGGGGCAGACCGCGTTGACCCGGATGCTGTCGGGCGAGAGCTCGAGCGCCAGCGCCTTGGTCATCATGGTCAGTCCGCCCTTGGCGGCGGCGTAGGCCACGGTGTAGGGCTGGGAGACGTAGCCGGCCACCGACGAGACGTTGACGATGTTGCCGCCGCAGGCCTTCAGGTAGGGCATCGCCGCCTGCATCAGCATGAACGGGCCCTTGAGGTCGACAGCGTGCACGCGGTCCCACTCGGCGTCGCTGATCTGCTCGAACCTGCCGAACTGCACGATGCCCGCCACGTTGGCCAGCACGTCGATCCGCCCGTGCTGCGCGCACACCTCGATGGCCGCGTCGACCGAGCCGCGGTCGCCCACGTTGCACTCGACGTAGGTCACGCCGTCCGGGACGGTCGGGGCGAGGTCGAGGCCGTAGACCGTCGCCCCCTCGTCCCGGAACAGCTCGGCGGTGGCATGGCCGATGCCGGACGCCGCGCCGGTGATGACGACGACACGCTGGGGCTCGGTCGGGGCTGCGCTCATGCGATGACTCCTGGGGCGAGGTGGTGGTCGAGGGTGCCCGAGCGGCCGATCCCGAAGCGGCGCTCGCGGAAGCGCCACCTCCCGTCGGCATCCGTGTCGAAGGTGTCGAGGTAGCTGCCGGTGAGGATGGGCTGGAGCGGGAGCTCCGGTACCGCCTGGAACACGAGGTACGCCGAGCGCGCCCGGATCGCGCCGGCGTCGACCTCCTCGAGGACGGTGTTGGCCACGACGTGCTGGGTGCCGGGGGTGCCGTCGGCGTGCGTGGTCACCAGGCCGGCGTACAACCGGGCGACCTCGACCTCGCCGGTGGCGACGACGGTGCCGTCGTCGGTCATCAGCACGGCATCGGCCATCAGCCGCCCGACTCCGGCGAAGTCACCGGCGTCGATCAGCCGGCAGTAGGTGCCGAGGAGGCCACGGACGTGGTCCCCGTCGGTGAGTGGCATGGCGGGAAACCTATCGCACGAATAGAACATGTTCTACATCTCGATACGGCCACTCGTTCGCACGGCCCACTCATGGCCGACGACCCCGTCAACTTGAAGTTTGGTTGAGGTCGAGCGAGGCTGGACCGGTGACCTCACTGACGATCGGACAGCTGGCCGAGCGGTCGGGGGTGGCGACGAGCGCGATCCGGTTCTACGAGTCGAAGGGCCTGATCGCGTCCGAGCGCACCACCGGAAACCAGCGGCGCTACCTGCAGTCGACGCTGCGCAGGGTGGCGTTCATCCGGACGGCGCAGCGGGTGGGCCTGAGCCTCGAGGAGATCGGCGAGGCACTGTCGACCCTCCCGGGCAACCGCACGCCGACCAAGTCCGACTGGCACCGGCTGAGCAAGACGTGGCGCCCCCGTCTCGACGAGCAGATCCGCCGGATCGAGCTGCTGCGCGAGCGGCTCGACAGCTGCATCGGCTGCGGTTGCCTGAGCCTGCGCAGCTGCGCGCTCACCAACCCCGGCGACGCCCTGGCCGCCTACGGCCCTGGTGCCGTGCGGCTCGAGCCCTGATGGGCAGCCTCCTCGACGAGCCGCACCACGACGGCTCGCCGCTCTACCTGTCCGACGACGCTCCGCAGCTCGGTGACTGGGTCACCGTCCTGCTGCGGGTCGCCACCAGCGACCCTGTCGACGCCGTCTGGATCCGGACGACGTACGACGCCGAGCCGGTCTTCCACGAGTGCCACGTCGAGCACGAGGAGTGCGGATCGGTCTGGTGGGCCGGCCAGCTGCCGGTGCACAACCCGGTGACGCACTACCGCTTCCTGCTCGTCGGCCCGACGACCCAACGGTGGGTGACCGCGGCAGGCGTGATCGAGCACGACGGCCCGGACATGTTCGACTTCAAGGTGACGGCGTACGCACCTGCTCCGGACTGGGCCCGGGACGGCGTGGTCTACCAGATCTTCCCGGACCGGTTCGCCCGCTCACCGACCGCCGACACGCGTCCGACTCCGCACTGGGCGGTCCCCGCCGCCTGGGACGACGCCGTGATCTACGAGGGCGGTGACCCGCGCACGCCGCTGCAGCTGTACGGCGGCGACCTGGACGGGATCGTCGACCACCTCGACCACGTGGCGGGGCTCGGCGCCACGGTCGTCTACACGACGCCGGTGTTTCCCGGCGAGAGCAACCACCGCTACAACGCCTCGACCTTCGACCGGGTGGACCCGGTGCTCGGCGGCGACGAGGCCTACCACCGGCTGAGCGACGCGGTGCACGCCCGTGGTCTGCGGCTCCTCGGCGACCTCACGACCAACCACACCGGCGACACGCACGAGTGGTTCGAGGCCGCGCTGGACGACCACTCCGGGCCGACCCGCGGCTGGTACTACTTCCGCGACGACGGCACCTACGAATGCTGGATGGGCCATCCCACGCTGCCCAAGCTCGATCTCGCCGACCCGGCGCTGCGGGCGGCGATGGTCGAGGGTCCCAGCAGCGTGGTGGCGCGGTGGCTGCGGGCGCCGTACTCCGTGGACGGCTGGCGCATCGACGTCGCCAACATGACCGGCCGGCTGGGGGCTCAGGACCTCAACCACGCCGTGGCGCGAGCGGTCCGCTGCACCGCCGCGACCGAACGACCCGACGCGCTGGTGATCGGAGAGCACAACCACGACGCGTCCGGCGACCTCGACGGCGACGGCTGGCACGGGACCATGGACTACTCCGGTTTCTCGTGGCCGGTCTGGTCGTGGCTGCGCGACCCGGAGTCGCCGGCGCGGCCGTTCGGCCGGCCGGTGGCGGTGCCGAGACGCCCGGGCGCACTCGTGCAGCGCAGCCTGCGCCAGTGGCAGGCGCGCTACGGATGGCGGGCCTCGGCCGCGTCCTGGAACATCCTGGGCTCCCATGACAGTGCTCGGATCCGCACCCTGGTCGGGTCGCCGGACCTGCATCGGGTCGCGGCGGGGCTGCAGTTCACCCTGCCCGGCGTGCCGATGGTCTTCGCCGGCGACGAGCTCGGGCTCGACGGCGTCAACGGCGAGGACGCCCGCCGGCCGATGCCGTGGCACCGGCCGGAGACCTGGGACCACGACACCCTGGCGACGTACACCTCGCTCGCCGCGGCCCGGCGCGACCACATCGCGCTGCGCCGCGGCGGCCTGCGCTGGGCGTACGTCGACGACGACACGCTCGCGTTCCTCCGCGAGCACCCCGAAGAGACACTGCTGGTGGTGGCCCGTCGAGCGCCCGGCGCGCCCCTCGACCTGCCCTTGGAGCTGGGAGCCCCGATCCTGACCACAGCTGCTTCCTCCGGGGCCGTCGGGCTCGAGATCCGCCCCGTCGTCGGCCCGGCCGCCATGTAACTCAGTGTTTGATCATCCATCCGGGTGGTGGAGCGGCTAGTTGGCTGAACCCTGAGTTACCTGCGCCCCACCCCGCAATCAGTAGCCTGTCGGGCATGGCGCTCCACATCGTCGCCAACCGCCCCGACCCGGCTCTGCTCACGCTGCCGTGGTCCACGCCGCTGGAGGACTGGACCGACGAACACGTCGTGCCGCTCCCGCGCGGGCTCTCGCGCCACGTGGTCCGGATCGTGCGGCTGGGGGACCGGACCTACGCGGTCAAGGAGACGGTCGAGGAGATCGCCTTTCGCGAGTACCGGCTGCTGCGCGACCTGCACCGGCTCGGGCTGCCGGCGGTGCTGCCGCAAGGAGTGGTGACCGGGCGGATCGGCGACGACGGCGAGCCGCTCCCCGCTGCGCTGCTGACCGAGCACCTGCGCTTCTCGCTGCCCTACCGCAGCCTCTTCGCCCACGGTCTCTCCGCCGACAACCTGCCGTCCCTGGTCGACGCCCTGGTGGTGCTGCTGGTGCGGCTCCACCTCGCCGACTTCTACTGGGGCGACGTGTCGCTCTCCAACGTGCTGTTCCGGCGCAGTGCCGGCGGGTTCGCGGCCTACCTGGTCGACGCCGAGACCGGCGAGCTGCAGCCCACCCTGTCGCGCAACATGCGGGAGTACGACGTCACGGTGGCCACCGAGAACGTCTTCGCGGAGCTGCTGGACCTGCAGGCCAGCGAGTCCCTCGACGACAACCTGGAGGCGCACGCGATCATCGAGATGCTCGACCAGCGCTACCACGCGCTGTGGGACGAGCTGACGGGCGAGGAGGAGTTCGGGGCCACCGAGATGTGGCGGATCGAGCAGCGGATCGAACGGCTCAACGACCTCGGCTTCGACGTCGACGAGCTCGACATCGTCACCGACTTCGACGGCGACGTGGTGCGCATCCAGCCGAAGGTGGTCGAGCTCGGGCACCACCGCCGGGAGCTCCAGGCGCTGACCGGCCTCAACGTCGAGGACGCCCAGGCCCGGCGGCTGCTCAACGACATCGCCTCCTTCACCGCGCACTACGACCTCGGCCGCGAGGACCGCGACCTGGTCGCCAACCGCTGGCTCATCGAGGTCTACGAGCCCATCATCCGGATGGTGCCGGTCGAGGCGCGCGGCAAGCTCGAGCCCGCGGAGCTGTTCCACGAGATCCTCGAGCACCGCTGGTACCTCTCGGAGCGCGCGGGCGCCGAGGTCGATCTCTTCGAGTCCGCGCGGGACTACGTCGACAACGTGCTGCCGCATCGCCCGGAGGAGGCGGTCACTGCCGCGGCGGCGGAGTGACGACGACCCGGCCGGCGGTAGGCCGGCGGCGTGCCCCTGACGGACGGTCTCGGGCGGGAGCCGGCCTCAGTCGTCGGCAGGGACGGGTGGCGCGGACACCATCGCCGTCGCCATGGTGATCAGGTTGGCGACGAAGCGCTCGCTCGACAGCTGCTGCCGCCCTCGCGCGCGTGCCCGCCTGGCCACCGAACCGATGACGAAGGTGGTCATCAGGGCGAACCGCTCGACCCGCAGCTCGTCGTCCATCGGGGGCACGCGCTCGGCCAGCACGCCGTAGACCTCGTAGCCGCCGGTGCGGGCCATCGCCTTCTGCACCACCTCGCTGCGGTCGTCCGGACCCAGCTCCACCAGCTCGCCCACGATCAGCAGGTAGTTGCGGCCGCTCTCGCCGCTTGCGGCGAGCTCCACAGCCGGACGGATGATCGCCTCCACGACGGAGGCGACGTCGTCGTCAGGCCGGGAGCGGGCGGCCGCGAGCAGCTCCCCCTCGCGCCGGGCCAGGAAGTCCGCGTGCTCGTCCAGCACCGCGGCGAGGAGCTGGTCGCGGCCCCCGAAGTGGTAGTGGACCGCTCCGCGGTTGCGCTGACCGGCCTGCCGGGTCACCTCGACAAGCGACGCGCCGTGGATGCCTTGCTCCGCGAACGCGCGGTTGGCCGCCTCGACCAGTCGCTGCCTCGTGCTCATGGACATGTGCGCACCTTAGGGCCGGAACGTCTCAGAACCCGAGGCTCTCCGCCCAGTGTCGCCCTATTCGCACCATATAAGGCAAGCCTCAGTACTCCAGCTCGACGAAGTCGCCGACCTCGAAGACCCCGCTGGTCTGCAACAGGACGGGCTGCACGCCGACCGGAGTGCCGTCCTCGGCATAGGTGACCAGGGTGACCTGGGCGGTGCGGCGGATCTTGCCGAGCGCGATCGCGTACGCCGCCCCGCCGGTGGTCCCCTGTGTGAAGCTGTAGCCCGTCTCGCCGTTCTCGCCGATGACGGCTGTAGGCCCCGACTGGTTGTGCAGGTGGCCGGCCAGCACGAGGTCGGCGCAGCCGCGCTCGAGCGCCTCATCAGCGAGGTTGGCGTCGTGGACCAGGATCGTGCGCACCCGGTCGCCGTCCTCGTCGGCGGCGCATGCGGCGTCCGCGAGCCGAGTGCCGACCTCCTCGAAGCTGAGCCCGACCTCGTCCCGCCACGTGCCGAGCCCGCTCGAGCGCGGGTCGGGCACGCCGAGGAGCGGCCCACCCGCAGGTCCGTCCACGACCTCCCCGTCGGGCACGGTCCAGCCCTTGTCGGCGAGGTACTGGCCGACGAACGCTCCGTTGTCGTGGTTTCCGGGCACGGCCCACCGGCCGTCCAGGTCGTCGAAGGCCGCCGTCACGGAGTCGAGCGAGAACGCCTCCCACTTGGATCCGGTGGAGGTGTCGTCACCCGCGTTGAGGACCGCGGTCGCTCCGGCCCGGTCGCCGATCGCGCGGGCGACCGCGTCCATGCCGACGTTGTCGTGGCGGTCCGAGACCAGGACGGCCACCGTCTCGCCCTCCTCGGGCGTGCGGAGCTCGAGCTCGGCCGCCGCCTCCTCGGTGGCGTCGTAGAACGCCACACTCTTGTCGTAGGTCTCGACGGCGCTCTCTATCAGCCGGCGGGTCTGCTTCGTGGTGACGCTGCTCTGGACCTCCACGCCGTCCAGGTCGTCCGGGATGCCGACCACGGGTCCGAGGAACTCGGCCAGGGTGATCCACTCACGCTCGGCGGCCACGGTCTCCTCGTCCGGCCTCCACGGTGCCCACAGGCCGACCGCGATCAGCACCATGATCAGGCCGGCGATCGCACCCTTGCGGCTCCTGACCCGGGCGAGCAGCTCCCGACGCCGGTCCGGCCCGACCACCAGCCACAGCAGCACCGGCACCCCGCCCAGGAGCAGGCCCCTGACTGCCGCGTCCACTGCCAAGCCCGTGATCGCGCCCTGGATCTTGTCGGTGGCACCCTCGGGCTGGCTGGCGATGATCGCGTAGCGCTCGAGCAGGGCATCGGTCGACGTCGCGTCGGTCTTGCCGAGCGCGACATCCACACCGATGAACGACGGCGAGTCGACCCGGAGGTCCGGCAGCAACGGCCCGGTGTGCACCACGATCTGCCCCGAGAAGTCGGGACTCAGCTCGGCATCGTGGCTGGCCAGGGTCACCGTCCGCGAGCTCTGCTGGAAGAGCAGCAGCGCCACCAGCAGCGCGAAGCCGACCCACACCGCGACGTACGCGGTGGCGACGGCGGCGGTGCGGCGGTTGATCAGCGAGGGTCCTGGCTCCGGGCCTCGGCAATGGCGTAGAGGGCGACCGACGCGGCGACTCCAGCGTTGAGCGACTCCACGCTGTTGGCCATCGGGATCGAAACCAGCTGGTCACAGGTGTCGGCCACCAGTCGCGACAGCCCGGCGCCCTCGGACCCCACCACGAGCACGAGCGGCCCGTCGGCGAGGTCGAGCGCCGGCAGCGACACCTCGCCGTCGGCCGAGAGTCCGACGACCATGCAGCCCGCTTCCTGGTAGGCCTTGAGCTGCCGCACCAGGTTGACGGTCTGCGCGACCGGGATCCGCGCCGCGGCACCGGCCGAGGTCTTCCAGGCCGAGGCGGTCATGCCGGCCGCCCGGCGCTCGGGGATCACCACCCCGTGCGCCCCGAACCCGGCGGCGCTGCGGATGACCGCGCCCAGGTTGCGCGGGTCCGTCACCGAGTCGAGGGCCACGATCAGGGGCTTCTCGCCGGCCTCGTCCGCGGCGTCGAGGAGGTCGTCGGGATGGGCATACTCGTACGCCGGGATCCGGGCTGCCAGGCCCTGGTGCACCGCTCGGTCGGTGAGCCGGTCGAGCTCGACCTTGCTCACCTCCGACAGGGGGATGCCGCGGTCCTGGCCCAGCTTGAAGGCCTCGCGCAACCGACCGTCGCGCTCGGCCCCCTCGGCGACGTAGAGGCCGTTGACCGGCACACCCTCACGCAGCGCCTCGACGACCGAGTTGCGGCCGGCGATCCACTCGGCGTCCGACCCCTTCTTCCTGGGCCGGCCGGCGGTGGTCTTCTTGGCCGACGACCGCGCGGCCTGCTGCGACTTGTGCGCCTTGTGGTAGGGCCGGTCCTTGGCCTTGGGCGTCGGGCCCCTGCCTTCGAGCCCGCGCTTGACCCGGCCGCCGGACCCTGCCGTCGGCTTCTTGCTGGTCTTGCGGACCGAGCCCTTGCGTTGCGAGTTGCCTGGCATTACGAAACCGTCCATTTCGGGCCGTCGGGAGTGTCCTCGACCTCGATACCGGCCGCCTTGAGCTGGTCGCGGATCGCATCGGCGGCCGCGAAGTCCTTGTCCGCACGGGCCTTTGCTCGCTGGTCGAGCAGCCCGGCCACGAGTACGTCAACCGCGGCCGTGAGCCGGGCGTCGCCGGCACCCGTCGGCCCCCAGGCCGGGTCGGAGGGGTTCAGCCCCAGCACGTCGAGCATCGCCACCACGGCGGCCGCCCGCGCCTGTGGGTCGTCGCCCCGGTTGCCCTCGCGCACCGTCTCGAAGAGCACCGCGACCGCGGCAGGGGTGCCGAGGTCGTCGTTCATCGCGTCGACGAAGGCCTGGGGGAGCTCACCGACCTGGCCGGGCACGGCGTAGCGATCGAGGAAGTTCTCGATCCGCCGGAAGCCCACGGCCGCCTCGTCGAGCGCCTCGAAGCTGAACTCCACGTGGGAGCGGTAGTGGGCGGCGACGACGTAGAACCGCAGCTCGACGCCGCGGTAGTTCTTGAGCACGTTGGGCACGGTCAGCGAGTTGCCGAGCGACTTGCTCATCTTCTCGCCCGCAGTGGTGATCCAGGCGTTGTGCATCCAGTACGACGCGAACGGGCGACCCGCTGCGCGCGACTGGGCCTGTTCGTTCTCGTGGTGCGGGAAGCGCAGGTCGACGCCGCCGCCGTGGATGTCGAAGGCCGGGCCGAGGTACTTGCCGGCCATCGCCGAGCACTCGATGTGCCAGCCGGGTCGGCCCGGACCCCACGGGGCGGGCCAAGCGGCGGTGGCGGGCTCGCTCTCCTTCTTGTGGCCCTTCCAGAGCGCGAAGTCGCGCGGGTCGCGCTTGCCGCGCGGGTCGGCGTCGGTGGCCGGCTCCATGTCGTCCAGGCTCTGCCGGGTGAGCTCGCCATAGGCGGGCCAGGAGCGCACGTCGAAGTAGACGTCGCCCGAACCGTCCTCGGCAGGGTAGGCGTGGCCGCGCGCGACCAGCTCGCCGATCAGCTCCACGATCTCCGGCACGTGCCCGGTCGCACCCGGCTCGTACGTCGGCGGCAGCACGTTGATCGAGTCGAGGATCTTGCTCAGCTCGCGCTGCATGGCATAGGCGAGGTTGAACCAGGGCCGGCCCTGCTCGGCCGCCTTGGTCAGGATCTTGTCGTCGATGTCGGTGACGTTGCGGATGAAGGTGACGTCGAAGCCGAGGTGGCGCAACCACCTCTGCAGCACGTCGAAGTTGACCGCGGACCGCACGTGGCCGACGTGCGGCTCCGACTGGACCGTCAGACCGCAGACGTAGATGCCCGCCTTCCCCTCCTCGAGGGGGACGAAGTCACGGACTTCGTGAGTCGCGGTGTCGTACAGCCGGAAGGTCACCGCCCAAGTCTAGGGAGGAAGCCGACGAAGTCGGCCATCGAGGAAGGGTGTGACCCATGGGGCTGGTGTGACCTATCGTGGGGCGATGCGCCTCACGCTCAGCCTCGCTGCCGTCCTGTGCGCCATGCTGTCCGCCGTGCCGGCCGCTCATCCATCCGCGCGCGCCTCCGCCGGGGCCGAGCGTGCCGCCGCCCGGCCCATCGCCTACACCCAGTGGGACGGGGCCGACCAGTGGCGGGCGGGCGCCTTCGCCGGCACCCGGGTGCAGAACAGCCGACTCGTGCTGGCCGACCCCGCCGACCGCCGTCGCTACGCCGGCCGGCTCTACGAGCAGGGCAGGTGGGACTCCCCCTGGGTCGGACCCGGCTTCGCCCTCACCGAGCTGGTGCCGTCGTGGTCGGCCCGCACCCCCAGCGACACCTGGATCGAGGTCCGGGTGCGTGCCAAGAGCGCCGGTGGCCAGGTGTCCAGCTGGGACGTCATGGGCAGGTGGACCTCGGGCGACCGCCACACCCGGCGCCGGACGGTGTCCGGCCAGACCGACGATCTCGGCAGAGTGAACGTCGACACCTGGCGGTCCGCGGCCCCGGCCGGGATGACGGCGTACCAGGTGCGGGTGCAGTTGCTGCGCCGCGCCGCGCTCCGGGGGTCACCGAGCGTGGACACCGTGGGCGCGGTCGCGTCGCGGCTCCCGCCCGGCAGGGTCGCGGCGTCCGTCTCCGCGCCCGGGCCCGGGCGCGGAACTG